>NZ_QOCZ01000112.1 GCF_018207095.1 Nocardiopsis sp. MG754419
ACCCACCCCGACATCACCCCGAGCAGGTCGGGGGTCTCCAACAAGACCAGCGGTACGACGACCCGGCCCGGGCTGGCACTGCCACGGCAACGCACTTGCGCCTCAAGCGACTCGAGGTACCACAGTGGCTTCCATGAACGAGAACAAGCTCCACCCCCATCGGTGACGCCGCCCGTCGCAGCGGACTCAGCGCCGGCGCCGTCCGTTTCCACTCCGACGAGGGACTCATCGAGCCCACCGGCCTCAACGCGCCCGGCCACCGCCTGGACGACATCGACGCCATCGTCCGGTTCCTGGAGATGAGCGCCGCTCACGCGGGCACGCCCCTGACCCCGCACATGCGCGACTGCATGGCCGTGGTGTTCCGGCAGACCCCCGACATGCCGCGCCCTGTCGAGGAGGAGGACGCCGCCGCCGAAGGCCCGGTCTACGCCACCACCCATGGCCGGTACCCGGCCCTGGTCGGGCGGACCATCGGCACCGAGACCGAGACCGAGGCCGACCACGACTCTGTGTCCTACGTGTGGATGGCCGACGCCATGGCCGCACCCGCACCCGGCGCCTGAGACGGGGGTGGAGGAACATCAGAGCGTCGGTGCGGCGCGAGGACCCCGGCGCCGGACGGAGCCCCGTTGTGTGGGTTGAACCTCTCCCGCCACGCCGGTCTGACGTGTCAAGATGGCCACTCATGGGCGTATTGGATGGAAAGACCGCACTGGTGACCGGTGGGTCACGCGGGATCGGGCGGGCCATCGTGCAACGCCTGGCGCGTGACGGAGCGAGCGTGGTGTTCAGCTTCGCACGCGACGCCGCCGCAGCAGCGGCGCTGGAGGCCGACGTGCCGAAGGCGACCGCGGTGCAGGCCGACCTGGCCGAGCGGGCCGCGGCGGTGGCGCTGTACGACGCAGCCGAGCAGCGATTGGACGGGCTGGACATCCTGGTCAACAACGCCGGGTCGGGCACCGTGCCGGTGCCGATCTCGCGGACCAGCGACGCCGACTACGACCAGATCATGGCGGTGAACACCCGCGCGGTGTTCACTCTGATGCGCGAGGCCGTGACCCGGCTGCGCGACAGCGGGCGCATCGTGAACATCTCGACGATCAACACGGTGGCGCCCACCGCTGCCGCCGGGGTGCACGCGGCCAGCAAGGCCGCCATCGAACAGTTCGCCGCCAGTGCGGCCCGCGAGCTCGGCGCCCGGGGAGTCACCGTCAACAGCGTCTCGCCCGGGGCCACCGACACCGACCTGCTGCACGGCAACAACCCCGGGATCGACGTGTCCGACACCGTCGGCCCCATCACCCCATTGGGCCGGCTGGGACGGCCTGACGACATCGCCGACGTCGTGGCCTTCCTGGTCGGGCCGGACGGGCGTTGGATGACCGGGCAGAACCTGCGCGCGGGCGGCGGGCTGGCCTGACCTCGCGCACCCCGATACCCCGCGACCATCGGCTGCGGGGCTTTCCCGTATCCACCTGGCAAGACGTCACGTCCCAGGTGCGGAGCACGGAGTCGTGGCGATGCGAGCGAGGACACGGGCCGGGGACCGGGTACGACACGTGAGGATTGCCGGCCACGGCCCCCGACGCCGAGATAGCGTCGGGGGAAGCGCTCACGGGCACCGACGTCGCCACCGGAGGAACCATGTCCGATCTGCCCATCGGCTACTGGCTCAAGCACCTGGACCGGCTCATTGAGAGCGACCTGGACCGGGTGCTGGCGGCGGAGTCGCTGGGCCGCCGCCAGTGGCAGGTGCTCAGCTCCCTGCGCAACGACCCCACCACCCTGCTGCAGCTGGGGCAACGCCTCCTGCCGTTCCTGGAGGAGGGCGAGTCCACCGTGGGGCCCGAGGTGGAGGCGCTGCGTCGACGCGGCTGGGTGAGCGGCCTCGTCTCGCTCGAACTGACCCCCGAGGGCGAGCGGGTGCACGACGCGCTGCTCGAACAGGTCACGCAGACCCGGTCGCGCCTCACCGAGGGGATCAGCGAGCAGGAGTACCGCGCCACCATCGAGGTGCTGGAGCGCATGGCGGCCAACCTCGAACAGGGGTGAGTCGACTCAGAGCGGAAGTTCCCGGCTGAGTTCGACGAAGATCAGGTCGTCGCGCCGGGGCAGTCCGAAGACCTCGCTGCCGTAGGGGAACGGCTCGGTCCTGCCGGTGCCGGTGTACCCGCGCCGTTCGTACCAGGCGATCAGTTCGGGGCGCTGACGGAGCACGTTCATGCGCATCCGACGGCTCCCCCAGGTGCGCACGGCCCACTGTTCGGCCTCGGCCAGCACGACCCGGCCCAGGCCGGCCCCCTGCAGTTCAGGGCGCACGGAGAACATCCCGAAGTAGGCCCCCTCGTCGTCGCGTCGCAGTTCGCAGCAGGTGACGATCGCGTCGTCGATCTCGCCGACGAGGATCAGGGTGTCGTCACGCCTCAGAAGATCGCTCATGTTCTGCGCGTCCATGCGCTGGCCGTCCAGGAGTTCGGCCTCGGTGGTCCATCCCTGCTTGGAGCCCTCGCCTCGGTAGCAGGCGTTGACGAGCGCGACCAGGACGGGAACGTCGGCCTCGGTCGCGTCGCGGAAGGTGATCTCACCGGTCGCGGTGTTCGCGCCTCGGGCGTTGGGGATGGTGGTCATGCGTCTTCCTCCTCGTGTCCGTTCCGTCTCACCCTAGGGCCGCCGTCCCGATCGCCGGGACGGCGGCCTCTCAGTGCCGTGCGCGGGGAGCGGTGGCCTCGATGTGGGTCAGGAAGGCGCGCAGCCGGGAACGGGCCGCCTCGGGGGTGACCTGTTCCGGTGTGGTCATCAGTTGCAGGGCGAGCCCGTCCACGAAGATGTGCAGGTACTCCGACCAGGTCTCCAACCACGGCTCGGGGTGGGCCAGAGCGGGGTCCTCCAGGGGCGGGAACCCACCCAGGCCGCCGACCAGGCGGCGGTAGAGACCGCGTTGCCGGTCCCACCGCTCCTGGAGTCGGGGGTCGAGGAAGTCGGGGTCACCGGTGGCCTCCCAGGCCCGGTACTCCGCCCGACGGGTCGGGTCCAGGGGCAGCATCTGTTCGGCGAAACCGAGCACCCGGTCCACCATCGGCCCCTCGGGGTCGAAGGTGCGCCCGTGCTCGTTCATACGCTGGACGACGCGGTCCTCCGACAGGTCCAGCGCGTAGGCGAGCAGTTCCTGGCGGGTCTGGAAGTAGTGGCGCAGGGCGCCGGTGGACAGGCCCGCCTCGGCGGCGACGCCACGGATGGACACCGCCTGCGGACCGGACTCGGCGATCACCCGCCACAGGGCCTCGGCGAGGGCGCGGCGGCGTTCTTCATGGTCGACGATCTTCGGCACCCCTCCTTTTTAGCACATCTGTGTTATTTTATTTAGCACAGTCGTGTGAAAAAGGAGAGCCCATGCCGCCCCTGGAGGTACTCGTCCCGTTCGCCGGGCTGGCGTTGCTGGACACGCTCAGCCCCACCACCCTCGGTGTCTCGCTGTTCGTGCTGCTCAGCGGAGCCCGGTCCATCGCCCGGCCTCTCTTCGCCTACCTGGGCACGGTCGCCCTGTTCTACTTCGTCCTGGGCTGCGCGCTCATGCTCGGCCTGGGCGCGGCCCTGTCCCACCTGTCGCACTTGGCCGACAGCCCGGCGGCGGGCTGGACCCTGGTCGTCCTGGGCGGTGGGCTGTTCGCCTACTCCTGGGTGATGCCCACCAAGAAGTCCGCTCCGCGCCGCCCCGTCGGGCTGCGCACCACCACCATGGTCGGGATCGGTCTGGCCACCGGCCTGCTGGAGGCCGGCACCGCCTTCCCGTACCTGGGGGCGATCGGTGTCATGGGCACGGCGGAGCCGGCGGTCACCGTCTGGGTGCCGATGCTGGCCGCCTACAACCTGGTCATGGTGCTGCCTCCCGCCCTGCTCTACCTGGGTCACCGGGTGTTCGGTGAGCGCCTGCGCCCACGCCTGGACCGCTGGCGGGAGAAGATCGACTCCGGTTCACGCGAGGCCCTGGCCTGGATCATCGGCATCGTCGGCCTGCTCCTCCTGCTCAACGGACTGCGGATGGCCGATGTCGGCGCGCTGTTCGGCGGCGGCTGAGCGGAGACGATCGGTCCTCACCCCGGCCGTCGGTGGTGCCCGCACCACCCTGATTCTCACCCTGATGGCCCTGACACGAGCCGTACACAGGCGTAGCGTCGACGGCATGAGGACGCTCTCCTTCGCGCGCGTGGCCCGTGACACCCGATACCTGTTACTCGGCCTCCCCTTGGCCGCGGTCGCGTTCGGCGTGGTCGTGACCGGGCTGGTGGTCGGGGTCGGTACCGCCCCATTGTTCGTGGGAGCGTTCCTGCTCTCCGGGACCCTGTTCGCGGCGCGGGTGCCCGCGCACCTGGAACGCCTGCGTCTGTCGGGCCTGTACGGACGACCGGTGGTGCGCCTGCCCTACCGCTCCGCCCCACCCGGGAGTGGCATTCTCCGCCGGGCTCTCACGCCCCTGACCTGCGCGCGCAGTCGGATGGACGCGTTGCACGCGCTCGTGGGCGCACCCCTGGCCCTGGTCGTGTTCGTCCTGGCCCTGGTGTGGTGGACCCTGGCCGTGGGCGGTCTGCTCTATCCGCTCTGGGGCTGGTCGCTCCACCTGGTCCCCGGCTACACCGACCTGGGCACGCACCTGCTGCCCGAGAACCCCACCATGGCCGCCATGGTCGTCGCCATGATCGGTGGAGCCCTGTTCGCCCTGACCCTGCCTCCGGTGCTCAGGGGCCTGGCCGGCGCGCACGCCGCGCTGTCCCGGCTGTTGCTGCTGGCGCCGGAGGAGGTCACCGCCCGGGTGCTGACCACACGAGCGGCGCCCACGCTCTCCGGGACCGGCGCGGAACGGCGTTACGTCACCTCGCGCTGATCCTCTCGCCCCCGCATCCCGTACAGCCGGGACAACAGCGCCACCGCCGCGTGTGTGGCGGGGTGCGGGTCGTGGCGCCGCCAGACCAGCCGGACCTCGATGGTGGGGGCGTCGCGCAGTGGGCGGAAGGCGATCCCGTCCCGCCGGTACTGGGTGGCGGTGCTCTCGGGCGTGATGCCCACCGCGCGCCCTGTGGCGATCTCGGCCAGCCAGTCGTCGATGTCGGTGGTCCGTTCGATCGTCGGCCGGGAGCCCTCGGGCCACAGCTCCTCGGTGGTGGTCCCGGTACGCCGGTCGATCAACAGGAGCCGATCGGTGAGTTCGGCCAGCCGTACCGAGCGCCGTCGGGCCAGGAGGTCGTCCGAGGCCAGGGCGACGTGACGGCGCTCATGGCCCACCACCGCGCTGTCGAAGCGCCGACCGTCGAAGGCCGCGCGCACCACCGCCAGGTCGCAGAGCCCCTCGGCCAGCCCACCGGTGGGGGTGTTGGTGCGCACCAGGTGCAGGGCGACGTCCGGGTGCAGGTCGGCCCAGCGACGTTGGAACTCCGCGGTGTGACGTCCCACCGCGGACCAGGCGTGCCCCACCCGCAGCCGGGTGTGCCCGGTGGTGGCCTCCCCGATGAGGTTCTCGGCCTCGGCCAACAGGTGCCGGGCGCGGGCCAGGACCTGCACCCCCGCCGTGGTGGGCGTGACACTGCGACTGGTGCGGTGCAGCAGACGCACGCCCAGTAGCCGTTCCAGAGAGGCCAGGTTCCGTGAGACCGCGGCCTGGGAGACCCCCAGTTCGAGGGCGGCGTCGCTGAACCCACCGGAGTCGACGATGGCGACCAGGCACCGCAGGTGGCGCAGTTCCAGTTCCATGACTCCAGCGTATAGACGCTCACTCACATGCATTTTGCGTAGGGGAGAGACGGGTGGAGGCTCACGCCATGACGACCTCCACCTCGGGCGCGGACCACGGCACGTCGACCTTCGATCCGTCCATCGGCGCGCGTGGGCGTCAGGGCATGGCCGTGATGCTGGTGAGCGGTGCCTCCAACCAGGTCGGCGCGGCCACGGGGGCACTCGCCTTTCCCGTGATCGGCCCCCTGGGAGTGGTGGCGGTGCGTCAATGGGTGGCGGGTCTGCTGTTGTTGGCCGTGGGCCGCCCGCGCCTGCGTGCGTTCACCTGGGCCCAGTGGTGGCCGGTGCTGTCGATGGCGGTGGTCTTCGGTGCGATGAACCTGACCCTGTACTCGGCCATCGACCGCATCGGTCTCGGGCTGGCGGTGACGTTGGAGTTCCTGGGGCCCCTGGCGGTCGCCCTGATCTCCTCCCGCCGATGGCGCGACCTGGCCTGCGCGCTCGCGGCCGCCGGTGCGGTGGCGGTGCTCATGCGCCCCCAGGCCTCGACCGACCACTGGGGGATCGCCCTGGCCTTGGTGGCGGCCTCCTGCTGGGCCGCGTACATCCTGCTGAACCGGACCGTGGGACGCCGGTTCACCGGGATCGAGGGGTCGGCGGCCTCGGCCGGGATCTCGGCGGTGCTCTTCGCCCCCGTCGGCGTGCTGGTCCTCGTGGCCCACCCGCCCACACCGGCAGCGCTGGTCTGCGCGGTCGCCGCCGGGGTGTTGTGCTCCGTGATCCCCTTCCTCGGGGATCTGTTCGCGCTGCGCAGGGTGCCCGCACGGTTCTTCGGGCTGTTCATGAGCGTGCATCCGGTGATGGCGGCCCTGGCCGGTCTGCTCGTGCTGGGCCAGACCCCGCACTGGGTGGACTGGGCGGCCATCCTCACCATCGTGTCCGCCAACGCGATCAGCGCCGCCGCCCTGGGCCGTCGCTCCGGCCGCACCCGGTCGATCTAGACCCCGGCCGCGCTCCCGCGGGCCTTCCACCGTACTTCGGCCGGTGGTCGGGCGCCCGACCACCGGGCGGGAACCCGCGGGGCCCAGGGTCGGGCGTCGCGGAGGCGACGTCAACCGCGCAGGAACGCCAGCACCGGCGCGGTCTGGTGGAGGATCGCGTGACCCACCCCGGGCAACACCCGTACACGGCCGTGCGGCAGGTGCTCGCGCACCCGCCGGGCGGTGGCCGCGGAGTCGAACATCCGGTCCCGGTCGCCCACGATGACCTGCACCGGCATGGTCAGGGTGCGCAGGTCACCATCGGAGAAGACCGGCAACCGCTCGGTGCGGGGGCGAAAGCCGGTGAACTCGGTGAGGACCGCCTCCAGGGTCGCCCGATCGGCGGGGGCGTCCAGCCCCGTCAGGTAGCGCGTGGCGGCCACCCGGCCACGGTGGCCGAAGAACATGAGCAGGCCGGCTCCGGCGATCCGCCACCGGCGCTGGGCGCCGAGCCCACCCGGGCAGCCCAGCACCATGCGGGTGACACGACCGGGACGGCGGATCGCGTAGTCGAGCGCCGTCCACCCGCCCAGGGACATCCCCACCAGGGCCACGCGGTCGAGCCCCAGTCCGGCCAGGACGTCGTCCAACCACAGCGCCACGGCCTCGGTGGACAGGTCGGGGCGTGAGGGTGCGCTGAACCCGGGTTCGCCCACCAGGTCCACGGCGAACACCCGATGGTGCCTGGACCAGGAGGCCACGTCCTCTCGCCAGTGGCCGGCGTTGCCGCCCGACCCGTGCAGCAGTACCAACGGCGGCGCCTCCTCGGGTCCGCCGGCCAGGACGAAGGTCTCCCCGGCGCGAGTGGGCACGCGAAGGTGCGCGGACGGGACGGGCCAGTCCTCCAGGGCGCGGCGGTAACGGTCGCGCGCACTCCGGGCCTCCTCCTCGGTGCGGTAGATAGCGTTCATGCCCGATCCCCTCATGCTCCTCAAGCTTCTCTAAATGTCCTTAAGAGAATGTAGCAAAGGGAATTATAGGGAGTCCAGAGTTTCGGATTGACCTCAACTTTGGTTGAGGTCCTACGGTTCAGGGGGAACAGCGAGCCCCGACCGATCGGTGGGACCCATGAGCATGGAAATGGCCGCGTGGAACTCCATCTACCACGCGATGCACGCCAAGGAGGACCAGCGGCCCTTCTCCCTGCCGATCCTGCGCAGGATCGGCGGTTTCGCCCGCCCCCACGCCCGGCCGTTGGGCTGGTTCCTGGCCCTGAGCGTGGTCACCGCCTCCCTGGCGGTGGCCGCTCCCCTGCTCGCCGGTCGCGTCGTCAACGCCATCGTCGACGGTTCGGCGTTGGGCCCCATCCTGTTGCTGGCCGCCCTCATCGCCGGTGTGGCCGTTGCCGAGGCCGTTCTGGCGCTCGTCGTGCGCTGGCTCTCGGCGCGGGTGGGCGAAGGACTCATCCTGGACCTGCGCACCACCGTCTACGATCACGTCCAACGCATGCCGGTCGCCTTCTTCACCCGGACGCGGACCGGAGCCCTGGTCAGCCGACTCAACAACGACGTCATCGGCGCCCAGCGGGCCTTCAGCGACGTGCTCTCCGGGGTGATGAGCAACCTGGTCACCCTCCTCCTGGCCTTGGTCGTCATGCTCGCCTTGTCCTGGCAGATCACCCTGTTGTCCCTGCTGTTGCTGCCCGTGTTCGTGCTGCCCGCACGTCGCATGGGCGCGCGTCTGGCCCGGATCGAGCGCGAACGCACCCTGCACAACGCCGCCATGGGCACCCAGATGACCGAACGTTTCTCCGCTCCCGGAGCCACCCTGGTCAAGCTCTTCGGCCGCCCGCACGAGGAGTCCGCGGAGTTCTCCCGCCGCGCCTCCCGTGTGCGGGACATCGGCGTGCGCATGGCCATGGTTCAGGAGGTCTTCTTCACCGCCCTGACCCTGGTCTCCGCGCTCGCGCTGGCCCTGGTCTACGGGCTGGGCGGTTTCTACGCGCTCACCGGCCGACTGGACGCGGGCACCGTCGTGTCCATGGGCATGTTGCTCACCCGTCTGTACGCACCCCTGACCGCGCTGGCCGGCGCCCGCGTGGAGATCATGAGCGCGCTGGTCAGCTTCAGCCGGGTCTTCGAGGTCCTGGACCTCAGACCCCTGGTCGACGAGAAGGCCGATGCCCGACCGGTACCGACCGGGCCGGTGTCACTGGAGTTCGACGACGTCACCTTCGCCTACCCCACCGCCGACAAGGTCTCCCTGGCCTCCCTGGAGGAGGTCGCCACACTGGACACCACCGAACACGGGCCGGTCCTGCGCGGGGTGTCCTTCCACGTCGCGCCCGGGCAGACGGTGGCACTGGTGGGTTCCTCCGGCGCGGGCAAGTCCACCATCGCCCAGCTCACCCCGCGTTTGTACGACGTGGACTCCGGAGCGGTCCGGCTCGAGGGTGTCGACGTGCGGGACCTGACCTTCGACTCCCTGCGCGCCGCCCTCGGCATGGTCACCCAGGACGGACACCTGTTCCACGAGTCCATCCGCGCCAACCTCACCCTGGGGGCGCCCGAGGCCACCGAGGAGCAGGTGTGGGACGCGTTGCGCCGCGCACGCCTGGACACACTGATCGACTCACTGCCCGACGGACTCGACACGGTGGTCGGCGAACGCGGATACCGGTTCTCCGGGGGTGAGCGCCAGCGCCTGACCATCGCGCGGCTGCTCCTGACCGACCCCGAGATCGTCATTCTGGACGAGGCGACCTCGGCGCTGGACTCCACGTCGGAGGCGGCCGTCCAGGCGGCTCTGTCCGAGGCGTTGGAGGGTCGCACCGCCCTGGTGATCGCGCACCGACTGTCCACCATCCGCGCCGCCGACGCGATCCTCGTGGTGGAGGCGGGCCGGATCGCGGAACGCGGCACCCACACCGAACTCCTGGCGCGGAGCGGACGCTACGCCGAGTTGTACCGCACCCAGTTCGCCCAGGGCGAGGTCCCCGGCAATGGTGCGGGCCCCGTGCCCGTGGCGGGCTGACCCGCCGCGCACCCCCGCCCCCGGCGGCGCCACGCCGGGGGCGGGCCTCAGCGCCTCCGCACCCCCGCGCGGGCTCCGTCCACCTGGGGTCGCGAACCCCGTGGTGCGGCCCACCGGGAACGGTCGGTCGCCCGCGATCACACCGCTTCGTCCACGGTCTCCTTCACCGGAATCTCCTTGATCACGCGTGCGGGGTTGCCCACGGCCACCACGTTGGCCGGCAGGTCCCGGGCCACCACCGCACCGGCGCCCACCACGGTGTTGTCCCCGATGGTCACCCCCGGGCAGACGATGACCCCGCCTCCCAACCACACGTTCTCGCCGATGGTGATGGGCTCGGCCGACTCCCAGCCCGCCCTGCGCTCCTCGGGGTCGATCGGGTGGGTGGGGGTGAGCAGCTGGACGTTGGGGCCGATCTGGGTGTGGGCGCCGATGCGGATCGGCGCCACGTCCAGCATGACCGCGCCGAAGTTGACGAACACCCCGTCGCCGAGGGTGATCCTGTAACCGAGATCCACGCGCAGGGGCGGCCGCACATGCGCTCCGGCGCCCAGCTCGCCGATCAGGTCGGCCAAGGCCCGGGCGCGTCCCTCGGCGTCGTCGGGGGCGGTGGTGTTGAAGATCGTCGCGAGCGTGTCGGCGCGGGTCGTCTCCACGCTCACCTCCGCGTCGGCCCGGTAGGGCTCACCGGCGAGCATGCGTTCCTTCTGACTGGGCACGAACGGACTTCCCTTCGGGTGCTGACGATTCCGTCGACCCTAACGTCGTTCGGTGCCACGACGCCGGCCAGAAGAACCTCACCCGGCGATCCACCGGTCGGTGGCTAGGTGCGCAACCCGCGCACGGCCAGGACCGCGAGACAGGCGGTGATCACCGCGCCCACGAGGGAGACGGTCCGTACCCCCGAGGCGAACGCCGCCTCGACGACCCGCGCCAGGACCTCGGCCCGGTCCGCGTCCAGCGTCTCCAGAACGGACCGGGCCTCGGAGAGCGAGGCGCCCGCCGCGACGGCGACCTCCCCGGGCAGTTCGGCGGGCCATGAGCCGACGACCCGGCTCTGGTAGACCGCGGTGCCGAGAGTGCCCAGCAGTGCGATTCCCAGCCCCGTTCCGAGTTCGGAGGCGGTCTCCCCCGCCGCGCCCGCCGAACCCGCCTCGCCGGGCGGGGCGGCGCCGACCACCAGATCGGTTCCCAACGCGTCGCAGGGCCCGCTGCCCAGGTAGACCACGGTCAACCCCACGATCACCCACACGGGAGAGGCGGTCACCCCGAAGGCCACCATCAGCAGGCCGCCGCACCCGAGCGCGAGCCCCGTGCCGATCACGACCCCGGTCGGGAAACGGCGGGCCGCTGTCGGGGCGACCAGGGCTCCCACGATCAGACCGAGGGCGGCCGGGGCGATCGCCGCCCCCGCCTGCAACGCGGTGAGACCCCGCGTCAGCTGCAGGTACTGGGGGACGAACAGGGTGAGTCCGCCGATGACCGCCGGCCCCGACAGCAGCAACAGAAGGGCCGTGGCCACGGTGCGGTCGGTCAGCAGGCGCGGATCCAGCAACGGATCGTCGAGCCGGTACTGGCGCCGGACGAAGGCGACCACGGCGAGGAGGCCGACACCGACTGCGACCGACGCCGTCCACCACGACCCACCGTGGGCGAACTCCTTGAGCCCGTGGACCAGCGGCAGCAGCCCGGTGAGGAAGAGTACCGCGCTGAGCGGGTCGAACCGCCCCGATTCCGTCCGCCGACACTCGGGAAGCAACGTCGGTCCCGTCACGAGGAGCAGCACCATCACCGGCACGGCCGGCAGGAACACCGCCCCCCACCAGAACGCCTCCAGCAGCGCACCGCCGATGAGCGGTCCGGTGGCGAAGCCGGTCATGAACGCACTGCTCCAGACGGCGATGGCGGTCCGCCTCCGACGTGGGTCGGGGAACAGCGCGTGGAGCAGGCCCAGGGTGGTGGGCATCAGGGTCGCCCCCGCCACACCCAGGGCCGCGCGCGCGGCGATGAGCATGCCCGCGTTCGCGGAGAAGGCGGCCACCATCGACACCACAGCGAAGACGGCGGCACCGCCGAGCAGGAGCCGACGCCGCCCGATGCGGTCGCCGAGCCCGCCCATGGGTACGAGCAGGCCCGCGATCAACAGTGGGTAGACGTCCAGGATCCACAACTCGTCGGTGGCGTCGGCGCCCAGTGCGGCCGAGATGTGGGGAAGCGCCAGGTACAGGACGCTCATGTCGAGCGCGAGTACCGCGGTGGGAAGACAGAGTACGGACAGTCCCGCCCAGGAGCGGCGGGACGAGGGTGTGGCGTGATCGTGCGACGACGAAGTCATCGAAGTTCCTCGAGAGCATCGAAGCCGGCCCGCTCAGGACGTGCGGGACCGACCGGGTGGGGAGCGTGTGTCGCTCCAGGACGACCCGGTTGGGGCTTCGACACCGGGAGGCGGCGCCGGGACGGGTGAGGTCAGGCGGCAGTGGGTTCCCGGGACGAAGCGCCCTGAGAGTCCATGCCGGTGATCACGATCGCCACGTGGTCGAGGTTCCTTCCCGAGGATGACCGAACGGCACGAGGCTAGGGAACCGCTCTCGGCGTCGTCAAGATGTTCGCCCGGAGCGACCTCGGTGGTCGAAGCGGCGCGGACGACGGTCCCCTCCCCCACGACCTGGGGTGAGGGGACCGTCGCCGGGGTCAGAGCACCCGCCGGAGTCCCGGGAGCGCACGCACGCCGTAGGCCGGCGCCCAGGTCAGCGGTACCGCCAGAGCGGCCAGGGCGGCGAACTCCACGACGGCGGCGGCCTCCCATCCGCCCAACGCCGCGCCCAGGCCCACCAGCTCCGGTGTGTGCAGGACGTACACGGCGAACGCGTGGTCGGAAAGGAACCGCCACACCCGCTGTTCCCGGGACACGCGACGGCGGAAGAACACCAGCAGCGCCGGCATCACGCCCACGGAGAACAGGTGCTCCGCGAGCACTTGAGCCAGGGCCTGCGCCGTACCGGGCGTGGTGATGCCCCATACGAGCATGAGGGGCAGTGCCACCGCGGCCGTGACGGCACCGGCCACCCCGGCCCGGTCGGGCGGTCTGCGCGACCAGTCGCCCCGATGGGCGAGGATCCCCGCGGTGAACAGGGCGACGTATCGGGGCAGCATTCAGGGACGGGATAACCCGACCACCGGCCGGTACGGGGCGGGGAAGGCCCACCGCCACACGATGGTGACCAGCGCCGACCCCACCGTGAACACCATGGCGGGCACGAACCGGCGTAGAGGTCCGTCTTCGGCGGTGACCGGCGGGGTGGCGCCGACGACGGCGCGGCGTTCACGCACGCCCCGCACCGGCACGTACACCAGGCTCATCACCAACAGCGCCTCGACGAACCACATCGGGCCCGGGTCGAGGGTGACCAGGTACACGACCCACAGTCGGGTGTCGGGCGCCTCGGTCAGGACTCGACCGAACGTCGGGATCATGGCCAGGGGGCGCAGCAGCGCCAGGAACAGCAGCCGGGGCACCCCAGCCGGATCAGGCGTTCGCGCACGAACCCGCGCCGGTCGGTCGACCCCGGAACGAAGTATCCGGAAGATGAGGAAGGACATCCCCATGAAGAACGTCCGGCTCGTTTTTTGACCGCATGGCCAGAACACCATCGGGGATGGCCCTGGTCCCGCCGCGACCGTCCCCTCAGTCCTCGATCAGGCAGAACTCGTTACCCTCGGGGTCGGCCAGAACCACGAGGTCGGTGTGGCGCTCCACCACCGAGGCGCCCAGGGCCAGCAACCGGTCCAGTTCCACGGCGTCCCCCACCAGATCCACGTGCACGCGGTTCTTCACCGACTTGGGTTCGGGCACCCTCTGAAAGAAGATCGACGGCGCCCCCGAGGGCCCCTCCACCAACACCTGGGGGTCGTCCTCGGTGTCGAACACCCCCAGGGAACGCAACCGCGTCCTCTCGTCGTCGTCGTAGGGGGCCACCGCGTACCCGTCCAGGGCGGCGGCCCAGAACCGGGCCAACGAGGCGGGGTGAGAGCAGTCCACGACGATGTCGCGCATCTTCGCCATGCCGATGACCTTATGCCCGCGTCCCCCGCGGGGCCACGCCCTACGCGGGTGCAGGATGGACCCATGACCCCACCCGCACCGGCCCGTCTGTGGCCCGTGGTCGCCCGCGTCGCGCTCGGCGGCGCTCTGGGCGCGCTGACCCGCCACGGGCTGGACACACTGTGGCCGTCGGCCGCCTCGGGGGTGTCCTGGACCATCCTCGCCATCAACGTCACCGGCAGCCTGCTCATCGGGCTCCTGATGGAGTTCATCGCCCACCGGTGGCCGGACAACCCCAACGTGCGACCGTTCTGGGGCGTGGGGTTCCTCGGGGGGTACACCACCTTCTCCGCCTACGCGATGGACGTGGTCACCGCGCTGGAGCGGGGTGCCCCGCACGTGGCCCTCGCCTACCTGGTCGTGACCCTGGCCGGAGCGCTCGCGGCGGCCTGGGCCGCGTCCGCCCTGGCCCACCGGTTCTTCACCCACGGTGGCGGGAGGACCCCATGAGCGCGCTGATGGTCGCCCTGGGCGCGGGCCTGGGAGCACCCCTGCGTTTTCTGGTGGACCTGGGCCTCAAACGCCGCCTGGGCGAGGCCTTCCCTTGGGGCACGCTGGCGGTGAACGTGGTCGGCAGCCTCATCCTGGGGTCGCTCCTGGCCCTGCCGCTCCCCCCGGCGGTACTGGCGCTGCTCGGTACCGGGTTCTGCGGGGCGCTGACCACCTACTCCACCTTCGCCTACGAGACGGTGCAGATGGCGCGCACCGGAGCCCGACGGCGCGCACTGGCGTCGGTCCTGGCCCACCTGGTCCTGGGGATCGGTGCGGCCTGGGCGGGGCTGACCCTGACCTCCCTCCTGATCTGAGGTGCCCACCACCGTGGTCGACACGTCCCTCCTCGCCCGTCTGGACCGGTTCAACCGGCGCCACCCCTGGAACCACAACGACCTCTACGGACCCTGGGTGGTGCGCCGCGTGGCCGCCTCCGGGGCCGGCCGGGTCCTGGACGTGGGGTGCGGTACCGGCAACCTCGTCGACCTGCTGCGAGACCGGGTTCCGCGGGTCACCGGTCTAGAGCCCGACCCCGACACCGCCGGACACGCGCGAGCCCGCTTCGCGGGGGTACCCGGGGTGACGATCGTCCGGGCCGGGTTCACCGAACGTGACCCGTCCGCCCGGTGGGCGGCCATCACCCTGGTGGCGGTCCTGCACCACCTGCCACTGGAGGAGACCCTGCGGGAGCTGCTCGGGTCGCTGGAGCCCGGAGGTCGCCTGGTGGTCGTGGGCCACCACCGCGATGAGGGCGTCGCCGACCTGTTCCGCGCCGTGGTCTCGGCGCTCCTCAACCCGCTCATCGGGCTGGCCGCGCACCCGAGGCGGGCCACCACACCACCGCCCCACATGCGCGCGCCCACGGCCGAGCCCTCCCACACCCTCGGGGAGATCCGGACGGCGGTCGCCCGCCACCTGCCCGGGGCGCGTGTCCGCGCGCGCCTGTTCTGGCGACACACCCTGGTCTACGACCACCCCGCCCGAACGGACACGGCGTGACCGGAGCGGAGGGTGCGGCCGCGGCCCCGAGAACCCCGAGGACGCCACCCTCGCGCGGCCGGGGCCACCCCGTTCGTGCGACTCTGGCGTGGTGGGCGGCCACGGCGTAGGCTCGGGGTGGCGCGGCCCCGGCGCCCACACCGTCGGCATCGCGGAGGCAAAGGGGGCCCTGGAGTTCTCGGGACGCCGGACCGATCCGTGCCCTTCCGGCGGGGCGACGGGAGCGTGGGTGCCGTCGCGGTCCGCCGAGGAGCACACATGACCGGCAACACGTCCTTCGAACAGCGGGTGCGCGAGCGCATGGCCAAGACCGGCGAGAG
Organism: Nocardiopsis sp. MG754419; assembly: GCF_018207095.1. Taxonomy (GTDB): domain Bacteria; phylum Actinomycetota; class Actinomycetes; order Streptosporangiales; family Streptosporangiaceae; genus Nocardiopsis. Next base: position 15,654 of record NZ_QOCZ01000112.1, read on the forward strand.
CCGCACCGCCGCCCGCGCCCACCTGCTCCCCACGGCGCCCTCCCCCGGCACCGGCGCGTCCCCCATGCGCGATCGGGTCTCCGACGCCAGGGTCGCCGAGGCCACCGGGCGCGGCTACGACGCCTGGTTCGCCCTGCTGGACACCTGGGAGGGCACCACCCGCACCCACACGCGGATCGCCGCCCACCTGGTCGAGGAACACGGTGTGGACGGGTGGTGGGCGCAGACCGTCACCGTGGGCTATGAGCAGGAACGCGGCCTGCGGGCGCCCGGTCAGAAGAAGGACGGGTTCGCCCTCAGCGCGAGCAAGACGGTGAACGTGCCGGTGGAGCGCCTGTTCGAGGCGTTCGCCGACCCCGAACTGCGGCAGGAGTGGCTGCCGCTCCCCGTCCACGAGCGCGCCGCCACGGCGGGCCGGCGCTTCACCGCCGACCTGCCCGAGGGCACCCGCGTCGCCGTCACGTTCCAGGCCAAGGGTGAGAACAAGTCCCTGGTGGGTGTGGAGCACACCCGTATCGACAGCGCGGAACGCGCCGCCGAGTGGAAGGCGGACTGGCGCACCAGGCTGACCGACATGAAGAGGCTGCTGGAGGGCTGAGCACGCGGGTCCGGCCCGACCAGGTCCGGGCCGCGAGCGGACCCCCGTACCCCGATCACGGCGCGGGGTACGGGGGTCCGCGTGTGTACGGGCGGTCCTCGTCGCGGGCACACTCCGGCCGGAAAGCGGGCCGCGAACGGCCGACGATGGCGGTCGGTGGCGCCTCTCAGTCCAGGTTGAGCCAGATCGCGACCGCGTCGCTCTTGCCCTGGTTGGAGATGCGATGCGGGGTCGTGGAGGGGTAGGTGATGGAGTCCCCCGGGTGGAGTTCGTAGGTGTCGAACCCGACGTCGACGGTGAGCACCCCGCTCACCACGTTGCCGATCTCGTGTCCGCGGTGGCGCACGTATTCGGCGTTCTGGCTGGAGTAGGAACCGGGCGGGTAGACCGACTCGAAGTAGTTCATGCCCGGGACCGCACCCGGGGTCAGACGCCGGTACCGCACGCCGTGGCCGAGTTCGAGGGTGGCGGCCTCCTCGCGGCGGGTCACCGCGACCCCGCCCAGCCCCGTGTCGGACTCGGGCTCCCATCGCGGACCGGGCGCTTCACCCATCGGGGTGGTGAAGGCGTCGGGGGCGGCCGGCTCCGACGTCTCGGGGCCGAACACCGCGGCCATGGGCACGTTGAGCTCGCCCATGATCTGGTACAGCCGGGTGACCGAGGGGCGCATCTTGCCGCGTTCGATCTGGGAGAGCGCGCTGGCGCTGATCTCCAGCCGGCCGGCGAGTTCACGGAGCGACAGGCCCCGTGCGGTGCGCAGTGTCCGGATGCGCTCGCCGAAACGCTGTTCGTCGAACCGTGGGGGCGCGGGGTTCTCAGTGAAGTCGACCATGGCGCGTTAAGTATAGATGCCGGTCTTGTGAAGTCATTGCTTTAACGATATTGAAGTAATAGCTTCACATGTGGGCGAGGTCACCCCCGCCCCGCACAGTCCCGAAAGGACCGTATGCGCATCCTGCTCGTCAACGTCAACACCTCCACCGCCGTCACCCGCGCCCTGGCCGAACGGGCTCGTGCCACCGCCCGACCCGGAACCGAGATCGAGGCCCTCACCCCCCGATTCGGCCCCGCCTCCGTGGAGGGCAACTTCGAGAGCCACCTGGCCGCCGTCGCCGTCATGGACCGGGTCCTGACCTACGACCAGCCCTACGACGCCGTCGTCCAAGCCGGCTTCGGGGACCACGGCAAGGAGGGACTGCAGGAACTGTGCTCGGTCCCCGTCATCGACATCACCGAGGCGGCGGCCCACACCGCCGCCCTCATCGGCCACCGCTTCTCCGTGGTCACCAGCCTGGACCGCACCGTCCCGATGATCTGGGACCGCCTGACCCTCACCGGCCTGCACACCCGTTGCGCCTCGGTCCGGGCCACCGGACTGGGCGTGCTGGAACTGGAGGCCGACCCCGCCGCCGCGTCCCGCACCGTCGCCGCCCAGGCGGCAGAAGCGGTCGAGCACGACGGCGCCGAGGTCCTCGTGCTCGGATGCGGTGGCATGGCCGGTCTGGAACTGACCCCCGACGACACCCGTGGAGCCCCGGTCGTGGACGGGGTCGCCGGCGCCGTCGCCCTGGCCGAGTCCCTGGTCGGGCTGGGCCTGACCACCAGCAAGGTGCGCACCCACGCCGCACCCCTGCCCAAGACCCTCACCCACTGGCCGCTCAGCGCGGCGCTCGACCGGCGGCCGCCCACCGGGCCCCGG
>NZ_QOCZ01000113.1 GCF_018207095.1 Nocardiopsis sp. MG754419
GTGCGGGGCCGTGGGTGCGCGACAGGGGTGCGCACCCACGACCGCCCGGTCAGCCGCCGCCGGTGGCCGACTCGACCTCGGAGATGAACTGGTCCGCGGCCTCCTCCGGGGTGATGTCGCCGAAGAGCAGGTTGTCGGTGACCCGGCTGCTGATCTCCACCACCTGGCCGGCCCCGATCGGCGGCGGCGGGTTGCCGTCCACGATGGTGCCCTCGATCTCGGACATGAACTCGGCCGTGCGGGTGTCGGCCTCGGGCAGGTCGTCCAGGATGGCCTCGCGGACCTCCAGGTTGGCGGGCAGTCCGAGGTCGGCCAGGAGCAGTTCGGAGGCGGCCGGGTCGTTGATCATGTAGTCGAGGAAGAGCGCGGCCTCCTCGGGGTGGTCGGAGCCGGCCGAGACCGTGTAGTACATGGCGGGCTTGAGGAACAGGCCCGTGCGGTCGAACTCGGTCTCTCCCGGGTAGCGCAGGAGCTGGACCTCCCGACCCGAGGTCTCACTGACCCCGCCCAGCTGGTTGGTCCAGAAGTGCGCCATGGCTCCGGCGTTGTTGGAGATCACCGACTGGTCGATACCACCCGCCTGGATCTCCACGCTCTCCGAGGCGCTGGGCTGACCCTCGTTCTCCACCAGGTCCAGGGTGATCTGGAACCAGGCGGCGAGGGTGTCCCGGGAGAAGCCCAGCGATCCGTCCTCGTTGTAGAGGTTCTCCCCGTGCTGGCGGGCGAAGACCTGGAAGCCGGCCTCGTTGTAGGCCATGCTCTGGGTGCCCACGTACTCGCCGTCGGTGGCCTCGGTGATCTCCCCGGAGATCTCGACGTAGTCGTCCCACGTCCAGTTATCGTCGTCGGGCATGTCCACACCCGCGGCCTCGAAGGCCTCGGGGTCGGCGAGGATGGCGTAGGCGTTGACCCCCGAGGCGACACCGAACGTGCTGCCGTCCAGGTCACCGCTCTCGGCGATGAGCGGGTCCAGCCCGGACAGGTCCAGGTCGTCCAGCTCCTGAAGGTCCAACAGCGCGCCCCGGTCGGCGTACTCGCGCAGGTAACGCTCCTCCTGCATCGCGATGTCCGGCGAGTCGTTCGCCGCGGTGTTGGTAGCCAGCCGGTCCCAGTAGGAACCCCAGTCGGTGCTCTCCCCCGCGATCGTGATGCCGGGGTTGTCGGCCTCGAAGTTGGCGATGACCTCGTTCATGGTGGACTGGCGCTCGTCCGAGCCCCACCAGGAGAAGCGCAACTGGACGGTGCCGTCGTCGTCGCCCGATCCACCGCAGGCGGAGACCGCCAGCACCAGCGCGGTGGTCGCGGCGAGCGCGCCCGTCACCGGGCCGCGACGGTTTCGGAATCGGTCGAACCTGCCACCCGCGGGCCGGTGGGGGGGTACGCGCATGCTGAGACTTCCCTTCGAATACGGGACGGACTCACAACCGCCACCGCGTGTGAAGACGCGTGAAGAAAGTGGATCCACCACGCTTGGTAAGCGCTATCCAAACAGCGGATTCCGACATTTTTAACACCGTGTTTCACGGGTGTCAATGGTCCGCCATCGAGACGCCCCGGTCGGGCAAAGCCGCACACCGCTTCTTCAAGATCGCGAAAAACAGCAGATCACGAAGGGTTCCGGAGGATCATCGGCGCTCACCTCCGCTTTCGACCCCGCGAGCACCCTCCACCTTCACGCGACCTCCCGCCGGCCCGGGACGGACCTTGAGGGGACGTTCGGACACAGGAGGCAGGAAAACGCTTACCCATCGGGTGTGAACCGATGCGGGGTGGAAGCCGGGGTGGAGTGAGCGGCGACGTCGCGCAACGGGTCGAGCGAAGGACCGGGGTGATGGTGGGCCGGTGGCCCGGCACGGCGTCGGGCGGGTGATGGACCCCGACCACCGCGCTCGTTCACGGGCGGTTCGCGCCCCCTACGCCGTGCCCCTCGTTCCCGCCCGAAGCGCGCTGCCCACGCTCACGCACCCGACCGCCAGAGCGCCGCCGCGCCTGTGGCGGGCACGGGTCGTCCACAGGTTCACTGGCCGAGCCCGACCTGTGAACCTGTGCGCAACGGACCTCCCGCACTCCTTCGTCCAGAGGCTTCACCGACCTGCTTCGCTCACCCCAACCGCCTATTCACTGCGCTTCCTGTTTCGTGACACCGTGTTCTACTCGTGGTTGGGCCCGGACCAAGCGAAGGTGTGGGCACCCGTGACTCCGGTGAAGACCACGGCGTCCCCACGGCTACGAGGTCCATCCGGCGTTCCACCCGAGGTGTTCACCGGCCCCTCTCCATCCCAGCGGAGCAGGCCGTCCACAGCGATCCGGCGGGGGCGACCCAGGAGCGGGACCACGACCTCTCCCTCCCCCTCGGAGGGTTCCACGGTGAGAACGAACGACTCCTCGATCGGCTCGGTGGCCGGATCCCCTGCCGCGGCCGCGCCCAAGCTCGCGTCGCTTTCTGCTCCCTTACTCACTCCGGTCCTCGCCCCTCTCGCCTCGATGGCGCCGCCACCGGTCGCCGCCCGAGCTCCGGAATCGGTGTCGAGCCCGACCCTGAGCACTCTGGCCCGGGCCCAGCGGACGGCCAGACCTCCTCCCGGAGTCGGCACTCGACCCTGCGCCCAAGCGAGGTCGGCGGGTTCGGGCGCCACGCGCCAGCGCCGATACCCGGGCCCGGTCGGGCGCACTCCCAGAACTCCCTCTGTCAGGGCAGGCACAGCGGTGGTCCACGGGGTACTGGCGTAGTCGCCGTGTCGTCTGGTGCCGTCGGTCTGCCAGGCGAACCAGCCGGTGCCCGGGCCTTCGTCGAGCATGTGCCCCCACCAGCGGCGGATCAGGTCGAGAGCCCCCGGGGTGTCGCCGTGGCGTACACGGCCGAGGGCTTCCAGAGCCTGGACGTAGCCCTGGATGTCCGAGGCCCGGTAGGGGTTGTCCTCGAACTCGCTGGATCGAGTGCCGTAGGGCGTGGCCAGTTTCGTCCCCAGGAACTCCATCACCCGACGCGCTCGGTCGGCGTCCAGCGTGCCGAAGACCAGGTTCCCCGCGTTGGCGTCGCCCGTGTGGTCACGGGTGGGGTCGTCGCTGTTAAGGACCATCGCGCCGGTCCGTGCGTCCCACAGCCGTTCGAGCAGCGCCCTCCGCACACGCTCGGCCTGTTCATCGAGGCGCAGGGCGGCGTCGGGGGCCTCAGCGAGGTTGCGTTCCAACTCGGCGAGGCCCTGGAGTGCGCGGTGGAGGACGGCGTTGGTGAGGGAGTCGACCCCGACCGCCAGGTCGAGCGGCGACCAATTCGCGACCAGTGCCAGTGGCGCGTCCGGGTCGGTGCGTCGGTCGTGTTGCTCGCGGAAGAGGCCGTCGGCGTCGGTACGGTTGCTCAGGAAGGCGATGGCGCGGCGGGCGACCGGCAACAGCGGGCGCACGAAGGCGGCGTCCCCGGTGTACAGGTAGTGATCGGCCAGAGCCGCGACCCAGAAGGCGGTGAAGCTGTGGATGGTGACGTCGTGGAACAGCGAGATACCGTCGCCCACGTAGCCGAGAGCGAGGTCCGGGTCGGGCCCGTTCTCCGGGACGCGCCACCCAGTGGGGGGACCGGGTTCGACCGGGTGTTCGGCATCCCCGTGGACCAAGTGGGAGACGGCCAACGGGAAGGAACCGTCGGGGTTCTGTACCCAGCCGAACTGCCGGAGTGAGTGGCGTACCAGCCGTCGGTAGTCGCCGCTCTGTTGGTACCCGGCCAAGGCCTGCATGTGCAGGTCGCCCATGAAGAGGATCCGGTCGAAGGGGGCCGTCAGCATCCAAGGGCTGGGCCCCTCGGGCGCCCCGGGCAGGTCGCTGTCCTCGCTGACCGACGCGAGATCACCACTGTGCGCGCTGTGATGCCAAGCCCGGTTGAGCAGGCCGTCACTGGAGAGGAAGTGTCCGTCGCGACGCACCGGGTAGACGGTGGAGCGCACGCGGACGCGGTCGATGACGGCCTCGCCAGGGCCGTCGAGGGTGAGGAGCAGGTAGCGCGTCTCCCGTTTACCCTCGCTCACCAGGGTCGCCGGTGTGTCACGCGGCGAGAAGAGGTCGACGCGGGACCAGGGAGCGGCGTCGGTACCGAAGAAAGCCTGAAGGCCGTCACCCTTCGGGGAGAGTTGGTCTCGGAACTGCGCGTGCGCCACCCGCAGCGGCGCTCCGCTGATCCGTTGCACCACCACCTCCAGATACCCCATGGCGAGTAGTCCCAGGTCCACGATTACCGACGCGCTGTGTCGGGCGCGGGTACGCAGAGTGAGAGATGGACCGCCCTCCGCGAGCAGTCGGCTGACCCTTGCTTTCCCCGCGTTTCCTTCGCCCACGCCGGTTCCCGGGCCACCCCGGGTACAGGGAACACCGACACCCTGAAGATCATCCTCGACGGTCACCTCGGCCGGACCGATGAGCGGAGCATCGGGAAGGACCACCAGCGCGCGCCAGGCATCATCCTCGGGCAGGGATGTACGCGACAGTTCCTCTGCGGTGGGCGTCATCGTCATGGCGAGATCTCCTCTGGTCGTGTCTTCAACCCTAAGAAGCACATTTGAGACGCTCCATGCCTCAGAATCCGCTTTTCCTTCGCCAAAAGCTCACAACACCTACACTCGCGCCATGGATCTGCTGAGCGACGTGGTCACCTCGATGCGTTCGGGAACCCCCGGCGGCGCCCGGGTCGAGATGCACGGCACCTGGGGGTGGTATCTGCCGGGCGATCCTGAGGTGGCCGGGTTCATGGCAGTCTTGGCCGGCGTGTGCCACCTTTTCCCCGATGGCGCGGACGAGCCACTGCGCGTCGTCCCGGGTGACCTGGTGTTCTCCCCGCACGGAGGTGGTTACGGGCTGGCCGACACCTCGATCGCTCCGACACGGACGATGGAGGAGGCCCGCCCGAGTGCCGGGGGTTTCCACCGGCACACCTACGGAACACCCGACGACCGGCCGCCGGTGGCCTTCGTCGCCGGTGGCTACCGGATGGACCGGGCGCGGACGCACTCGTTGCTCACGGCGCTCCCCGCACACATCCACATACGTGAGAGCGGGGCGGGCCTGACCCGGGTCCTGGCGGAACTCGGCGAGGAGACCGCAACGTCCCGACCGGGCGGTGATGCCCTGCTTCCCTTGCTGTTGGACACGCTTCTCGTGTACATCCTGCGCGCCTGTCTGCGCCCGACCTCCGGCGCACAGGTGGAAGGGTGGGCACGCGCGTTGGACGACCCGGGCATCGGCGCCGCGCTGGCCTCGGTGCACCGGGATCCCGCCCACCCCTGGAGTGTGGACGCGCTCGCCCGCACCGCACGGATGTCCCGGGCCACCTTCACACGCCGATTCGCCGCACTGACGGGAATGCCACCAATGAGCTACGTGAGTTGGTGGCGGATGAACACCGCGCGGGGACTGCTGCGCGACACCGATCTGTCCGTGGAACAGGTCGCCTCACGGGTGGGTTACAGCTCGCCCTTCGCCTTCTCCCACGCCTTCCGACGCGGCCAGGGGACCTCTCCCCTGCGTTTCCGTGGCCGCCGGACGGGCCGCAGCGAAAACCCACTTCCGCCCTGATGAATATTCCTCTATACTCCCTATCGGAGCGGATGAAGAGCCAGAATAGGGAATTTCAGGGAACATCAGGGGCGTCACGGTGGCCCACCGATGATCGGCCCGAGCGCAAGGAGACCAGGGATGAGCGACACCACCGGCCCCGCCCCCGTCGAGGACACCGCGGCCCTGCGGTCGATGCTCCGCGCCGATCTGACCACCGCGATGAAGGCGCGCCGTCGTGACTCCGTCGCAGCGTTGCGCACCACCATCGCCGCGCTGGACAACGCCGAGGCCGTGCCGGTGCGGGGAGCGCCCGCGGAGACCACCGGCGCGCACATCGCCGGGGCCGAGCACGGCGTCGGTTCGACCGAGGCGCGGCGCCGTGCACTGACGCTCGACGAGGCCCTCTCCCTTCTGCGGGCACAGATCGAGGAACGGACCTCCGAGGCCGACCGCTACGCCTCCCTCGGCGCCCGCGAGGACGCCGAGCGACTCCGCCGCGAGGCCGACGCCCTCCGCGCCTACACCGCGACGCACACGACGACGGACCGGCCAGAGCCGGTCTGAGGGCGACGATGCCGGGGGCTCGGACCCCGGCGCGTCTCACACCCACGCCCGCTCCATCGCCGGCGCGCTCTCACCACCGCCCGAACCCGACCGCCCCCGCGCGGCCTCGTCCTCCCCGCGGGAAGCGGCCGGGGACGCAGTGCGAAAGCACCGATCGTCCTGGCGCGCCACGGTGGTAGGTTGACGCCGACCCCCGTCGAGCACGAGTGGAACCATGCCTCCCCCGGCCGAAGACCACGAGTCCACGCCTGCCCGTTCCTCGCAAGAACACCCTTCTCCTCCGCCCTTTCCGGTTCTGACCGGGAACATCGCGGCGAAGGCCTTCCCGCTCTACCTGTCGATGATCGCCGGTGTCCTCGGCACCCTGGTCACCGCCGCGGTCCTGGGCCACGCCGGCACCGCGTCACTGGCCGCCTACGCGATGACCATCGCCGTCTTCAACCCGGCCGTCATGGTCGTGCAGGGCGCCCTTCGCGGTTCGATGCCCTTCGTCGCCCAGAGCGGTGAGGACCCCGGGCGTCTGGCGCCCACCCTCCGGGACGCCATGTGGCCGGCACTGTGTTCCGGCGCCCTGGGCGCCCTGGTGATGACCACCGTGCCCACCGTGTCCGCGCTCATCGGGGTCCCCGAGGCGACGGTCGCCGCCTTCGGCCTCTTCCCCCACCTCATGGCCCTCACCCTGGTGGCGACGTCCTTCCAGACCTCGGCCACCACCCTGCTCATCGCCCTGGGCCGCTCCCGGGAGGCCCTGGGGATCGGCCTGGTGCACACCGCTCTGTCGGTCACGTTGATCCCCCTGGTCGTGCTGGGCCCGGGGCCGGTTCCGGCGCTGGGCATGAGCGGTGCCGGTGTCGCCATGCTCACCAACGCGTGCGTCACCTTGGTCGTCGCCCATCTCCTGCTGCGTCGGCGCACCGTCCTGGCCGGCCATCGGGTCGGCCTGGGGCGCCCGCAGTGGTCCTCCGTGTGGCGCATGGCCCGGGTCGGGTTGCCGATGGGATCAACCCTGCTCATCAAGTTCGGGGTGCTGAGCCTGGTGGCGATGGCCGCCGCGACCGTGGGCGTGGCCGATGCCGCGGCTCACCACATCCTGGTCACCCTGGCCACCTTCGTGTTCCTGCCCGCCACCGCGGTCGGGCAGGCGGCCGTGCCCTTCATGGCCCGCGCCGCCGCCACCGAGACCGCACCCGCGTACCGCGAAGTGCGCCGCTCCCTGCTGGCGGGGATCGTCCTGGCCCTGCCCGTGGTCGCCGCGAGCGTGCTCGTGATCTCGCTCGTCACCGGACCTCTGCTCGGCGTGTTCACCCCGGACGCCGAGGTCCGGGCCCTGGTGGTCGCCCTCCTCCCGGTCCTGTTCGTCGTGGTGGTGGCCGACGGGGCCCAGGCCCTGCCCGGCATGGGCCTGCTGGCCCTCAAGCGCACCGCCCCCACCCTCCGGACCTTCGCGCTCTGCTTCGGATGCCTGGCCCTGGCCGCCTTCCCCGTCGCGGCGGCCGGCGGACTGACCTGGCTCTGGTTCGCCTACGCCGTCGCCTCCGTCGGCCTGGTCCTGGGACAGGGTGCGAGCTTCCTCGGCGTCACGGCGGTACGCCACTGATATGGGGCCGGCTCCCGGCGGCGAGTCGGGGGGCCCGGACCACGGTTGCGGTCTCGGACGTTCCCACCACGTACCGCCCGCCTCCCACTCTGTCGGTGGGGTGTGGTTGTCTCTGAGCCATGGCTGTGGAGATCGAGCGGTTCCTGACGTCGGTGCACGCGCTTCCGGAGTGCGCGAGCACCGAGTCGCAGCGGTACACGACGTTCCGGGTGCGCGGAAGACCGTTCGGCTACCTCTGGCCGGACACCGAGACCGTGGGTCTCAAACAGACCCTCATCGAACAGGCGGCGCTGGTCGCCGAACGCCCCGACGTGTTCGAGGTGCAGTTCACCGCGGGCGGGTTCGGCTGGGTGGTCGTGCACCTGGCCGGCATCGAGCTGGACGAGCTCTGTGAGCTCACCCTGGAGGCCTGGTACCTGACCGCCCCGGAGGACCTGCTGACCGCGGTGCCGAGTCCGGAGTCCCTCGCCCAGGCGGGGTAGACGAGGGACCGACCGCTCTCAGCGTGTGGCGGCGACGCGGCGTTCGACCGCACCGAGCAGCGCGTCGGTGGTCTTGCCGCACACCGCGAGCAGGACGATGGCGAGCAGGAGGATGTCCGTGCGCCCCGTGTTCTGGCTGTGCGTGAGCAGGAACCCCAACCCCATGGTGGAGGCGATGAGTTCGGCGGCGACCACGAACAGCCAGCTCTGGGCCAGCGCCAGGCGCAGCCCCGCGAGCACCGAGGGCGCTGCGGCGGGCAGCAGGACGCGGGCGAACAACCCCACCCCGCGCAACCCGTAGGCCCGGCCGACTTCGACGAGGTGGCGGTCCTGGTGGGCCAGGGCCGAGGACACGGTGGTGTAGACGGGGAAGAACGCGCCGATGGCGATGAGCACCACCTTGGGGGCCTCCCCGATACCGAGCCAGAGCACGAGCAACGGCACCCACGCCAGCGAGGGGACGGCGCGCACCGCCTGGACGGTGGGCGCCAGGAGCAGACGTGCCGGGGTCACCAGGCCGACCACACCGCCGACGGCCACGCCGATGACGGTGCCCCAGGCGAAGCCCAGAAGGACCCGTTGCAGGCTGATGCCCAGGTGCGACCACATCTCGCCGCGCTCGACCAGGCCGGTGAAGGCCTCGGCCACGGCGAGTGGCGGCGGGAGCTGGGCCGCGTTGTAGAACCCCGCGGTGGCCGCCCACTGCCACAGGCCCACCAGCGCGAGGGGAACGACCAGCGCCAGGGCCGGCGCCCGCAGGCGCGCCCCGATCCGGCGGGTCGCCGGGGGCCGGGTGGACGTCCGGGCGGTGTCGGGCACGACGTCGGGACGGGTGTCCAGGCTCATCCGTCCTCCCCGCCACCGTCGGCGGCGTTGCGCGCGAAGGTGGGGTCGAAGAGGGTCTCCAGGGCCGCGGTCGCCTCCTCCTCGGACCGGACCAGGCCGTTGTCGACCAGGTAGGGCAGGATCCGCTCCAGGGTCCCGTGCAGTTCGTCGCCGGGGACGGGATCGTTGTCCAGGTGGGTGCGTTCGGTGAGCTGGAGTGCGGCGATCCCGGGGTCGATGCCCGCCTCCTCGGCGAGCAGGTCCACCGCCGCGTCGGGGTGGTCGGTGATCCAGGAACGGGCGCGCTCGTAGGCGTCGACGACGGCCTGGACGAGCGCGGGTTCGGAGGCGATGAAGTCCTCGTCGGCGTTGAGGGTGCCGAAGCTGTTGAGGGCCAGGTCGCGGTGGATGAGTCGGGACCCCGACTCCAGTTCGGAGGCGGCCATGTGCGGGTCGAGCCCGGCCCAGGCGTCGACGTCGCCGTTCTCCAGGGCCGTGCGGCCGTCCGCGTGCTGGAGGTCGGCGTAGTCGATGTCGCCGATGTCGATTCCGGCGCCGTCCAGGGTCTGCAGGAGGAAGAAATAGGGGTCGGTGCCGGAGGTGGCGGCGACGGTGGCCCCGGCCAGGTCCGCGGGCGCCTCGATGTCGGAGTCGGCGGGGACGACGATGGCCGACCACTCCGGCCGGCTGTAGACGTCGACGACCTTGAGGGGTGTGCCGTTGGCCCGGGCCAGGAGGGCGGGGGTGCCGGCGGTGGATCCGATGTCGATGGTCCGGGCGCGCAGGTTCTCGTTGGCCTTGTTACTGCCCTCGGAGAGCACCCACTCGACGTCGACGTCCAGGTCCTCTTCCAACCAGCCCTGGTCGCGGACGACCAGGGCGGCGACGTTGTAGTGGGCGTAGTCGAGACGGAGGGTGTCGGCCCGACCTGTGGTGGGTGCGGCGTCCTCCCCGGCCAGGCACCCGGTGAGGGTCAGGGACAGGGCGAGCACGGTCAGGGTCGTGGTCGGTCGTCGGTTCACGGGGTCTCCTGGGTGAGGGTGGGACCGGAGCGGCGGGGGACGCCGAGGCGTTCGAGGAGGTCGGCGCGCAGGGCCGCCAGCGTCCGGTCTCCTCGGTCGCGGGGGCGGCCGGGCGGCACGTCGACCAGGCCGCGCACGGTGGCGCCGGGCCGGTCGGGTGCGTGGCCGAGCAGGGCGACGCGATCGGCGAGATGGAGGGCCTCCTCGACGTCGTGGGTGACCAGGACGACGGTGGTGCCGGCCTCGCGTTGGACCCGGTCGATGAGGTCCTGCATGCGGAGTCGGGTGAGCGCGTCGAGGGCGGCGAGGGGTTCGTCGAGCAGCAGGACCCCGGGTCGGCGGGCCAGGGCGCGGGCGAGGGCGACGCGCTGGGCCATGCCGCCGGAGATCTGGTGGGGCCGGTGGTCGTGGAAGTCGGCGAGTCCGACGACGTCGAGCCAGTGCCGGATGCGGGCGCGCCCCTCGGCGCGGTCGCCGCCGCGCGGGAGGCCGAGTGCGACGTTGGCCGCGAGGGTGCGCCAGGCCAGGAGGCGCGGTTCCTGGAAGACGACGGCGCAGCGGGGGTGGACGTCGTGGACGGTGGCGCCGTCGATCTCGACGGAGCCGCCGGTGGGCCGGTCGAGTCCGGCGATCTGCCGTAGGAGGGTGGACTTTCCGCAGCCGGAGGGGCCGAGGAGGGCCAGGGTCTCCCCCGGTGGGACGTCGAGGTCGATGTCACGGAGGACCAGGTGCGCGGTGGACCCGTGGGAGAAGGCCCGGTGGAGGCCGCGCACGGTCACGCGTGCGGCGGGCAGGTGGGTGCGGGTGGGCGGGCCGGCCATGGGGGTGCTCCAGGGGCATGAGCCTATTACCGATTAAATCTGTAGGAAATATAGACTATGCGGCGGCGGGCTGTCGACCAGGAGCGCCTCACCGGCTCGGGACCTGGCTCAGGCACCGCGGAAGGTGCGCCGGTAGGCGCTCGGCGACACCCCCAGGCTCTGGTGCATGTGCTGGCGCAAAGACGCGCCCGTACCGAAGCCGGCGCGGTCGGCGATCCGGTCCACCGGAAGCTCGGAGCCCTCCAGCAACCGCCGCGCCAGGTCCAGTCGCTGCTCGGCCAGCCAGCGCCCCGGGGAGAGCCCGGTCTCGTCCCGGAAGCGACGGGTGAAGGTGCGCACGCTCATCCCGGCGTGCGCGGCCATCTCCGGCAGGCCCGGCCGGTCCTCCAGGTGCTCCAGCGCCCAGGCACGGGCGGCCGCGGTGGCTGCGCGTCCGGGTTCGGGCAGGGGCCGGCGGATGTACTGGGCCTGGCCGCCGTCACGGTGGGGCGGAACCACGGTGCCCCGGGCGACCTCGTTGGCGACGGCCGCGCCGTGGTCGCACCGGATCATGTGCAGGCAGAGGTCGATGCCGGAGGCCACCCCAGCGGCGGTGAGGTGGCGACCGTTGTCGGTGTAGAGCACGTCGGGGTCGAGTTCGATGTGCGGATACATGGCACGGAAGTACGCGGCCGAACGCCAGTGCGTGGTGACCCGGCACCCGTCCAACATCCCGGCGGCGGCCAGCACGAAGGCGCCGGTGCAGATGGAGGCCACGCGCGCGGTGTCCGGGACCAGGGTCAGCGCGGCGGCCAGGTCGGGGGCCAAGGGGTCGTGGGGACGCTCCCCGTAGTCCTCGTCGGCGGCCGGCAGCACCACGGTGGCGGCCTCGGCGAGCGCACCGGGTCCATGGTCGACGAGGATCTCGAAGTCGGCGTCGGTACGCACCCGCCCGGGTTCCAGTGCGCAGGTACGGACCTCGTAGAGCGGGGCGCCGCCGGGGTCCCGGGCCTGGCCGAAGAGGCGGTGCACCGCCGCGGCCTCGAAGGACAACAGGCCCTGCCGGGCCAGGACGAGGACCGGGTGACGCTCGGGGTGCCGAAAGACGCTCATGGCCCGATTCTTTCACTTGTTGGCTTTCGGGCCACTATCGACGTCGGTGCGCCCACGCGAGCCTGGAGCCATGCCGACGACGACACACACGAACGCGTCCGTTCGACCGCGCCGAGCCTGGTGGGTGGCCATGGCGGCCGGGCTCGTCATCACCGGAGCGGCCGCCTTCGCGACCGTGCCCGGACTGCTCACCGACCCCCTGCACACCGAGTACCGGTGGTCGCGGGCGGGTATCGGCCTGGCCGCCTCGGTGAACATGGTGGTCTACGGGCTCGTCGCCCCCTTCGCGGCGGCGTGGATGGACCGCTTCGGGCTGCGCCGCGTGGCGTGGGTCGCACTGGTCACGGTGGCCATCGGCACCACGCTGACCACCCTCATGTCCCATCCCTGGCAGTTCACCCTGTACTGGGGGCTGCTGGTGGGCGCGGGCACGGGGTCGTTGTCGATGACCTTCGCCGCCACGGTGGCCCGACACTGGTTCGTGGAACGGCGCGGCCTGGTGGTGGGCGCGCTGACCGGGGCCGCCGCGTTCGGGCAGATGGTGTTCCTGCCGGGGCTGGCGTGGGTGGTGGACCACCACTCGTGGCGACCGGCACTGGTGACACTCGCGTTGACCGCGCTGGTACTGGCGGTCCTGGCCGTCCTGGTGTTGCGCGACCATCCCGCCGACGTGGGGTCACACCCCTACGGCGCGCCCCGACCGGTCCCCCGTCCCGCGCCGGCGACGGGCGCCGCGGCCCGGACTCTGAGGGTGCTGTTCGGCGCGGTGCGCGACCGTCGTTTCCTGCTCGTGGCCGGAACCTTCGCGGTGTGCGGCGCCACCACCAATGGACTGTTGTGGACGCACTTCGTGCCCGCCGCGCAGGACCAGGGCATGGCGGTGACGGCGGCCGCGGCGCTGGTGTCGGCGGTGGGGGTGTTCTCCCTCGTGGGGACGGTGGCCTCCGGCTGGCTGACGGACCGGTGCGACCCCCTCGTCCTGTTGGCGACCTACTACGGGGGGCGGGCGCTGACGCTGGCCCTGCTGCCCCTGGCGCTCGGGCCTCAGGCGGGCCCCGCGATCGTGGTGTTCGTGGTGGTGTTCGGACTGTTGGACGTGGCGACGGTGCCACCGACCATCCTGTTGGCCCACCGGTGGTTCGGCTCCGCCGGCGCCGTGGTGTTCGGCTGGGTCAACGCGGTGCACCAGGTGGGTGCGGGCGCCATGGCGGTCACCGGTGGTCTGGTGCGCGACGTGGGCGGCGGGTACGGGCCGGTGTGGCTGCTGGCCGCGGCGCTGTGCCTGTCCGCGATGGTGGCGCTCCTGGGTGCGCGGACATGGCTGCGATGACACGGGCGAGGCGGCCCAGTGCGTTCTCCCTGGTGGTGTTGGTGATCGTCGGTCTGCTCGGCTACGTGGGGCTGTCCGGGTGGGAGCAGGGGGTACGCGCCGCGCAGGGCGAGGGGACACCGGGGGTGTTCGTGGCCGCGACTCTGTCCTGCGTGCAGCACCCGGGGCACGAGTCGTGCGTGTGCCAGGGCGGCTTCACCCCCGAGCCCGAGCACGGGTCGCCAGACGAGGGCGGGACCGTCGGCGCTCCGACCGGGGAACGATCGGTGCGACTGCACGCGGCGGACCGCTCCGACTGCGCGACGGGCGAGGAGATCCCGGCGGTCGACTCCGGTGCCTCGGACCGTGTCTACGGACCGGCCGGATCGCGCGAGTGGGTGCTCTCGGTGGCACTGATGGTCCTCTCGGCGGGGGTCACCGCGATCGTGGTGGCGGGGTGGTTCCGTCGGCCTCGACCCGCTGCCGACGCGGTCCCTCCAGGTCGCCGAGGGCGTGGGCGCGGCAGGGAGGGGGCGACGCACCGCTCCGGTCGCACTCGCCCGTGGGAGCGATCCCAGAATCTCTCCGAAACCCCCTTGTGACACAGCGGAATCAGACCTACAGTCACTTAACACTTGTTCAGCGTGGCCTCGGCCGACCCCGACGGAACCGCGCGCGACCCGCTAGCACGCGCGTGTCCGGATCGGACCGACGGCCCCGAATCCCTCTTGGAGAAGCGGATGCGCCGCAGCATCAAGAACACCCTCACCGCCACCGTCGGTCTCGGAGCGGCGGCGGCCCTCAGCGCCACCGCCCTGACCTGGACCGGGAGTGACGTGACCGAGAACAGCGCCCTGACCTCGGCCGAGGCGGCCGAACCCGGCGAGCTCGTGTGGTCCGACGAATTCGACGGCGCGGCCGGTGACGCCCCCGACCCCGCCTACTGGAACCACGAGACCGGCGACCACGGCTGGGGCAACGAGGAACTGCAGAACTACACCGAGAGCCGGGAGAACTCCGCGCTCGACGGCGACGGCAACCTCGTCATCACCGCCCGCCAGGAGAGCGACGGCTCCTACACCTCGGCGCGCATGACCACCCAGAACAACATCGAGCACTCCTACGGGCGTATCGAGGCGCGCATCCACCTGCCCAGTGGACAGGGCATCTGGCCGGCGTTCTGGATGTTGGGCTCGGACTTCCCGGACACCCCGTGGCCGGACTCCGGCGAGATCGACATCATGGAGTTCATCGGCAGCGACGTCGGCACGGTCCACGGCACCGTGCACGGGCCCGGTTACTCGGCCGGCGACGGTGTCGGCGCCGCCTACGACCACCCGGACGGCGGGGACTTCTCCGACGACTTCCACGTCTTCGCGATCGATTGGGAGCCGGGTTCCCTCACCTGGTCGGTGGACGGTGTCCCCTTCAACACCATCACCCCCGACGACGTCGACGGCGACTGGGTGTTCGACCAGGACTACTTCATGATCCTGAACGTGGCCGTCGGCGGGCAGTGGCCCGGCTACCCCGACGAGAGCACCGAGTTCCCGCAGGAGATGAAGGTGGACTACGTGCGGGTCTACGACCAGAGCTGACCCCGCTCCCCCACACCCCGGGGCCCACGGCGACGCGCCGTGGGCCCCTCGTCGTGACGGGCCACGCCGGCACCCGCTCCTCGGCGTCCGGCGCCCGCCGGAGTGCTACTCTCCGCGCATGCCCGGAACACCCGATCCAACACCGTGTCCTCCGAGGTCGGAGGCGCACAGGCGGCTCCTCACGGCCGCTCCCGCACGGGTGGACGAGGGCGCCGTCGCACAGTCGCCTGCGACCACCCCGGTCGGGTTCGTCGCCCCGCCCGCACCCGAGGAGAACCCGTGACCCGACAGGCCGTGCGCTCCGTGACCGCAGCCGCCCCGATGCTCGTCCTGACCTTGGTGGCGGGATGCTCCGGGCCCCTCGGAGACGCGGAGGCGCGCAGCTACGACACGGTTCCCCGGCCCCTGATCGTGGAGGGTGACAACGCCGAACTCGCGCTCATCGCCTCCGACAACGACGGGATCAGGGTGACCCGCGAGGACTCCGGGCAGGCCGGCGGCGAGTGGGGCCTGGAGGGCGACACCCTCACCCTGGGCTCCGACTGCGCCGTGTTCTCCCGCTGCCACGTGCGCTACGTGGTCGCCCTCCCCGCCGACGTCGAACTGTCGGTGCGCACCGACAACGGCACGGTCTCCCTCAACGGATTCACCTCCGCGGTTGAGGTCACCAGTGAGAACGGCACGGTGAGGGCCACCGATCTCTCCGGAGCGCTCGACCTTGCCTCCGAGAACGGCGACCTGGAACTGGACGGGATCACCTCCGGCACCGTGGCGATGGCGACCGACAACGGCACCGTCGACGCCACCTTCGCCTCCCGGCCCACGGACGTGGAGGTGAGCACCAACAACGGCGCAGCGACCCTCACCCTCCCCGACGGCCCCTACGCGGTCTTCGAGACCGTGGGCAACGGGCGGATCGACGCCGAGATCGACACCGAGGACGACGCCGACAGCACCGTCAACGCCCGTACCGAGAACGGCACCATCACGCTGGTCCCCCTGGACTGACACTCTCAGGGCCACCCGACGGGGAACGTGGTCGGAGCCGACGGGGCCCGCACCGTGGTCGCGTCCGCACCGGCCGCGGCCGAGGGTGGCCGATCCCTTCCGCCCTCGGCGTGGGCGTCCTCGATGGTCCGTTCGGCCCTCCACGGACCCGTTCTCCGAAAAGGGCGGTGCACGCCCCACGTTCGGCCCTGACCTGCGCTCGGAGTTCACCCGGCCGTGCGCGCATCGGCGCCCAGAGGGAGGATCGACCCCTTTTCAATTGATCACCCTGAGTACATGATCGGCTACTTTTGGCCACTTTCGGCCACCGGGGTCGCGAATGAGGGCCGGTCACGATGGCCTGTCCTAGACTCACCGCGCGTGCCGGCCCTGACACGGGAGCTCCACTGCCCCGGAGCCTCGGACCCCTGCCACCTCTCGGGGAGATCCGCATGTCCTTCCAGTCCTTACTGTCCCTGGTCCTGACGATCCTGCCCGCGGTGGCGGCGATCGCGGGGCTGTGTCTGCTCGGCCCGGTGGATCGCCGCGATCGCGCGTTGGTGGTCCCCGGGTTGCTCCTGGTCGTCCTGGGCGGCGTCCTCGGCCTCATCGTGTTCATCGTGATGACCGGGTTCGGGGTCGTGTCGGGGTCGCTCCAGGTCCTCAACGTGGTCGACCACCTGTCCTGGGTGCTGCCGATCATCGGCCTCGTCCCACTGGCGTTGGCCGCCACCCGTGGAACACCCGTCGACGGACCGGGCGAAACACGCCCCACGGTCCGGGAAGGTCACTCATGATCCTGTCCCCGCTCCTGTCCTCCACCCTGGGCGTCGCCGTGCCGCTGTGCTGCCTCGCCCTCGGAGCCCTGTCACTGCTCCGGGCCCGGCGGCTCACCAGCGGACGGGGGCTCGTCCTGGCCGCCGCGGGGTTCCTCGGCCTGTACGGGGCTCTGGGCCTGGTGATCCGGGTGCTGCGCACACTCCACCCGTACGGCCGCCCCGGCCCGGGGGAGAACCTGGAGGAACCGTCGACCCTGCGCACCCTCACTGACGAGGTGATCCAGCCCGTCTGGGGGTACTCGAACGCGGCCCTCCTGGCGGTGGCCGTCGTGTTACTGGTGACGACCGTGCTGCACCGGCGCGACCCTCACGGAATCGTGACGGCCATGGCGGAGAACCGACGCGGGCCCTTCTTCCTCCCGGGCCACCCTCGGCCTCCACTGACCCTCTCCCACGACGCCCCGGTGACCGTGCCGCTCCAGAGGGGGCCGGCGATCACGTGGCGCGACATCGCCCGGGTCGGACGGGCTCCCTCGTCGCCCTCGGGAACCGTGTTCGACGCCATCCCCGAGCAGCGCCGACCCGAGGAACAGCGCCCCGGCGCGCACCGGCGTTCCACGCCCGAGCCCCCGGCCCCTCTGCGACCCGAGGCGGACCCGCCTCGGCCCCGAGGCAGGCACCGCGCCCCGGAGCCCCCGGACGACGCGGCGCCCCGTTCCTGACCCGCCCGGGCGGGAACCGTGCGCCGTACACGGGCCGGCCCTCGGGGCCGGGCCACCGCGCGGGTCTCCTTGCTCACACCGGAGCGGCGTCGACGCGCGAGGACCGCACCCGAGCTCGGTGCCCGCGTATCCGACGGAACGCGGTCGCACCGGCCCCCTCGGGGCCCCTCTCCGGCCGTGCACCGACCACGGTCCGGCCTTTCAACGCACACGTTGACAAACCGCTCACACAGGGTGATGTGACCCCATCGGGGTGCATGTTCTACAATCGCAACCATGCTCGGTCCCGCACGCTTCCTGCGCATGGCACTGATCTCCATGTCGCTCACGAGCACCGATGACGGCCTCTGTCGCCGCCGGTGCCGTTCCGTCGTGCGCTGACCCGAACCCTCCGCGCTCCGACGCGGCACCGGCCTCCCC
>NZ_QOCZ01000114.1 GCF_018207095.1 Nocardiopsis sp. MG754419
GTGGGGCAGGGGGCTCACAGGGCGATGGCCTTTCCGTCGTCGTCCCACAAGGTCATGAGGGACAGACCGGTCTTGGGGGACCACTCGGCGGCGACGGTCGTGGGTCGGCCTCCGGTGATGGCGAGGAACCGCCAGAGCGATCCGGTGTCCAGCGGCAGTGCGGAGCCGCCGGCGTCGGCCACGTACCATCCACCATCCTGGGCGGGGACGGCGTCGGCCACGACCACGGGCCAGCCCTCCAGCCACGGGTCGTCGGCCAGGGCGCGGGCGTGCGCGTCCAGGGCCTGGTCCACGGTGCCGCCCGCGGGTCGTGCGGCGGGACGTTCGGTCATGGACCCGGCCTTGACCGCCCGCCGGCCGTCCGGGTGGAAGACGAGTTCCCCCTCGACCTCGGTGCCGGCGCGGAAGGGGCTGTCGGGGGTCTGGTCGGGGCGCGCGAAGGTCAGCGACAGCGCCGGCCGGTCGGTGTCGATCCCGTGCAGCCACGTGCGGCGGCTCCGCATGCCGTCGGGGGTGAGCGCGTCGCGGTACCCCAGGACCCGCCAGGTGTCGCGGACCCGCTCTCCACTGCCGAGGATCTCCTCGGTGCGGGTGCTGATCCCCACCCGGGAACGCAGCACGGCGAGGGTGCGTTCGTCGGCGCCCTCGCGGGCGAGGTAACCGTCGACCAGCAGGTGCAGCATGCCCAGACGTTCCAGCAGGCGGTCCGGCCAGTGCTCGTCGCCGCCGCGCTGCGGCAGTCGGGTGACCAGGGAGGCCGCGCCGGGGGCCTTGGCGTCCACCAGGCGCTTGGCCATACGGTCCCAGTGCCGGTAGCCCAGGCGCGGCACCTCGGCCAGTCCGGTGTCGACCTGGTCGTGCAGCCAGACCCGCAGTTCCTCGATGCCCGCGGTCACCGCGTCCTCGCGGGCCTTGAGGGTGGCGGCGGCCTTCTTCGGGTCGGCCGGGGCGGCCACGGTGCCGGTGGCGGCGCGCTCGGCCCGGGCCGCCCGGCCGGAGAGCCAGGTGGCGACCCACTCGGGCCGGTCCTCGCGTTCGTCGACCGCTTCCTGGCTCCACAGGGAGAGAAGGGCGAGCACGTGTTTGCAGGGGATCTTGCGGCTGGGGCAGCTGCACTTGTAGCCGGGCCCCTGGGGTCCGTCCAGGTGGACGGCGGCCAGGTAGGGCTTGGCCCCGCTGCCCTTGCACTCACCCCAGACGGCGGTGGCTCCGCCGCCCTCGGCGACGACCACGCCGCGCTCGGGCCAGGAGCCGGTCTTGGCCACCTTGAGAGCGGCTTTGCGTGATGAGGGGTCCGGTGCCAGAGCCCAGACGTCGTCGGTACTCCATCGATCGGTCACAGAAGCAACATTAGACAGCACCAGCGACAATCCGGACCGTCCGACGAGGTCGTCGCGCACAAGATCGGCCGGCGGCCCGCCGACCTCTCCGACCAGGGGTACCGGAGGGGTCGGCGGGTTCCGGCGGGCGGGGCCCGACGGAGCGTGCGTGGATCAGGTGACGAACGGGACCAGAAGCAGCACCATCGCCAGCCCGGTCACGCCGACCAGCGTCTTCATCACCGTCCATGACTTGAGCGTGTCCGCGACCGTCATCCCGAGGAAGCGGTTGGCCATCCAAAAGCCCGAGTCGTTGACGTGGGAGAACGCCGTTCCGCCACAGGCGATGGCGATACAGGCCAGGGCGATGAGGGCCGGGTTCGCCTCGACCGTCTCCAACAGGGGCGCGGTCAGGGTCGCCCCCGTGATCATGGCGACGGTCCCCGATCCCTGCGAGATGCGGATGACGGCGGCGGCGAGGAAGCCGAAGAGCACGATCGGCATGTCGATGCGCTGCATGCCGCCGGCCAGGACCTCGCCGAGACCGGAGTCGACGAGCAGCGCGCCGAACACACCTCCGGCCCCGGTGATGAGGATGATGACGCCGGCCGGGGCGAGCGCCTTGGTGGCCATCTCCTGGAGTTCGGTGCCCGTGCGGCCACGGCGCACTCCGAAGAACCACAGGGTGTACAGGCAGGTCAGCAGCAGGGCGATCACCGGGTGTCCGATGAACCCGAGGGCGACGGCGGCCGCGCTCCCCTCCGGCAGGAGGAGTCCGCTGGTGGTCCCGCCGAGGATGAGCAGCAGCGGCAGCATGAGCGCGCCGAGGACGGACGCGAACCCCGGCAGGGGGTCCGTGTCCCCCCGCGCCGGAAGGCCGTCGGTCGCGTCGGCGTCCGTACCTCCGGCGGAGTCGGTGGCCGTACCTTCGGCAGCGCCTCCGTGATCTCCGGAGCCACCGACGCCCCCTCCCCCACCGGTCCCGGTGTTCACGGGGACGGTCTCGGCGGGGGCGGGCACGAAGATCCGCCGGGAGATGAACCGGCCGAACAGGGGACCCGCGACCGCCATCGCGGGCAGACCGCAGATCACGCCGAAGACGATGACCAGGCCCAGGTCGGCGCCCATGATCCCGGCGGTCGCGATCGGTCCGGGTGTGGGCGGCACGAAGGTGTGGGTGACGCTGAGCCCCGCGCACAGCGGGATGCCGTAGTAGAGCAGTGAGCGTCCGGTGCGCCGCGCGATCGCGTACAGCAGGGGCACCAGGATGACGATGGCGACGTCGATGAACACGGCGATGGAGACGAGGAACCCCGTGAGGCCCAGGGCCCAGGCGAGGTAGCGCTCCGGCACCCGGTCCACCAGGGTCGTGGCCAGGCGCTCGGCGGCCCCGGCCCTGCGCAGCACCTCGCCGAAGACGGCGCCGAGCCCGATGACCAGGGCCACCTGGCCCAGGGTCCCGCCCATACGGTCGACGATCTGGTCGACCAGGTCCAGCGGGGCGGTGCCCGTGCCCAGTCCGAAGACGATGGCGGCGACGAGCAGCGCGACGAACGGCTGGAACTTGAGGCGGATGATGAGGAACAGCAGCAGGACCACGGCCAGGACCGAGGCCGTGAGGATCCAGGCGGTCTCAGTCATCGGTTCTCCCCGGGCCCGCCGCGGTGGAGGCCGACACGGACGCCGGACCGGGGACGGGGCCCCGGTCGGTCTCCGCGCGCAGGAAACCGAAGTCGCAGCCGGCCTCGGCCTGGTTGACCTGCTCGGTGAAGAGCTTGCGGTACCCGCGGCCCGCCCCCGGCGGGGGCGGGGACGCCTCCGGTCGCGGCTCCTCCGCCCTGCGGCGCAGTTCCTCGTCGGAGACCTCCAGCTCGATGGCCCGGTCGCGCACGCTGAGGCGCACGATGTCGCCCTCGCGGACCAGGGCGAGCGGACCGCCGATGGCCGACTCGGGTGACACGTGCAGGACGATCGTGCCCGCCGCCGTTCCCGACATCCGTCCGTCGGACACCCGCACCATGTCCTTCACTCCCTGACGGGCGAGGGTGCGGGGGATGGGGATGTAGCCGGCCTCGGGCATCCCGGGGGCTCCGACCGGTCCGATGCCGCGCAGGACGAGCACGTCGTCGGCGCGGACGTCCAGGTCCTCGGAGTCGATGCGCCGGGCCAGGTCCTCCGCGCCCTCGAAGACCACGGCCCTCCCCCGGTGTTCGAGGAGGTCCTGGTCGGCGGCGGCCTGTTTGATGATCGCGCCGTTGGGGGCCAGGTTGCCCCGCAGCACGGCGATGCCGCCCGCGGGGTAGATCGGCCGGTCGCGCGGCCGGATGACGTCCTGGGGGAAGGGTTCCTCGGAGTCGTCCAGTTCCTCGCCCAGGGTGCGGCCGGTGACCGTGAGTTCGTCGGTGTTGAGGAGGTCGCGCAGTTCCCGCAGGAGGCGCGGCACGCCGCCGGCCCGGTGCAGGTCCTCCATGTAGTGGCTGCCCGCGGGCTTGAGGTTGACCAGGACGGGCGTCTCCCGGCTCATGGCGTCGAACCGGTCCAGGTCCAGCGAGTACCCCATGCGTCCGGCGACGGCGGCGAGGTGGACGAGGCCGTTGGTGGATCCGCCCATCGCGAGCAGGACCCGGAAGGCGTTCTCGAACGCGCCCTGGGTGAGGATGCGGTCCAGGCCCAACCCCTCGTCGGCCATGCGGACGGCGCGTTGGCCGGTGAGTTCGGCGTACCGGGTCCGGTCCGCCGTGACGGCGGGCGGGGTGGCGCTGCCCGGGAGGGAGACGCCGAGCGCCTCGGCCACGCAGGCCATGGTGCTGGCCGTGCCGGCGACGGAGCAGGTGCCCACACTGCCCACGAGCCGCCCGTTGACGTCGGCGATCTCCTCGGAGTCGATCTCCTCGGCACGGTAGCGGCCCCAGAAGGCGCGACAGTCCGTGCAGGCCCCGACCCGCACGCCCCGGTGCGATCCGGTGAGCATGGAACCGGTGACGAGCTGGATGGCGGGCTTCTCGGCGGAGGCGGCGCCCATGAGCTGGGCCGGGACCGTCTTGTCACAACCACCGATGAGGACGACGGCGTCCACCGGCAGGGCCTTGATCATCTCCTCGGTGTCCATGGACATGAGGTTGCGCAGGTACATGCTGGTCGGCTGGGAGAACGCCTCGTGGAGGGAGATGGTGGGGAACTCCACGGGGAGTCCGCCCGCCAGCATCACGCCCCGTTTCACCGCCTCGATCAGCTGGGGCATGTTGCCGTGGCAGGGGTTGAAGCCGCTGCCGGTGTCGACGATGCCGACCACGGTGCGGTCGAGTGCGTCGTCGGTGTAGCCCGCGCCCTTGATGAAGGCCTTCCTGAGGAAGAGCGCGAACCCGGCGTCTCCGTAGTTGGTGAGGTTCCCCTGGAGACCTCGGGGGCCACTCGCTTCAGACATCATCGCCCTCATTATCGATAATATGTGTGATGAACACCGCAGAGCGAACCACAGGAGCCGCCACCGGCGCAAGTACCGTTGAGGGTCGGACCAGCGCAAAGGCCCATGGGGCCGGGAAAGGAGCACGGGGATGCCCGAGACGGCCAAGGCCTCCGCCACCCCACGCCGATCGGCCGCCACACTGGCCGACCTCCTGGAGGAGGAGATCGTCATCGGCGCCCGCTTCCCACGCGAACGCCTGGTCGAGGACGAACTGATGGCCCGGTTCGACGCCAAGCGCCACGCGGTCCGGCAGACCCTCCAGGTGCTGGAGGCACGCGGGCTCGTCGAACGTCGACGGAACGCCGGCGCCTTCGTGAGGTCGTTCAGCGCCAAGGAGGTCACCGACCTCTACGTCCTGCGCGAGGTCCTGGAGGTCTCCTGCGCCCGCCTCATCGCCCTGCCGGTGCCCGCCGAACGCCTGGAGCGCCTGGCCGCGGTACAGGCGCGCCACGAAGAGGCCGTCGAGGCCGGGGACGTGCGCGCGGTGGTCTTCTCCAACGCCGCCTTCCACCGCGAACTGTTCGCCTTGGCCGACAACGAGGTCCTCCTGGAGGCGATCAACAAACACGCCCGCATGGCCCACGCCATCCGCTCGGTCACGGTCACCTCACCGGAGTCGCTGCGACGGAGCCGGAACGAGCACCGCCTCATGCTCGACGCACTGCGCGACCAGGACACCGAACTGCTCGCCGCCACCTGCCGGGACCACCTGCTCCCCTCCCGGGACGCCTACCTCCGGCGCGTCACCCTCGCCGAGGGCCCGCCGCCCACCGGACGTGAATGATTTTCACGAACGAATGAGCAATTCCAATAAATCACGCATTCCCCTCATTCGACCTCGATGAACGAATGCGAGAATTGCCGAATCGGGAACACTTCCCTAGAATGGCGCGACCCGGCCGGCGATTTCCGACCACGGCGTCACTCCGTCTGTCGATGACCGGTTTCTCCCCCTCCTCCCCTTCCACATCACCAAGGCAGAAACCCGTCTTCAGCGAAGGGAGGGAAGCGGCCCGCGAACCCTCATTCCGGTAGGCCGCGCACCTGATGACCACGATCCGCCCCGACGGAGAACACGAGGTCTCCGCCCCCGCCCAGGGCTGTCCGGCCGACGTCACCCGCCTGTACGGCGGCGCACCGACCGGGGGCCGCGACGACCTGTGGAACCGGCTCCGCGAACGGTACGGCCCCGTGGCCCCGGTGGAGTTGGAGCCCGGGGTGATGGCCTGGGCCCTGCTCGACTACAAGGAGAACCTCTCCGCCCTCCAGCAGACGCACCTGTTCACCCGGGACACCCGACGCTGGCGTGAGGTGGTCGAGGGCCGCGTCGATCTCGCCAGGTCCCACCCTCTGATGGCCTGGCAGCCCAACGCCCTCTTCATCGACGGCGCCGAGCACACCCGCCTGCGCTCCTTCATCGCCGACGCCCTGGCCAGGGTGGACCTGGCCGCCATGTCCCGCACCGTGCGTCGGATCGCCGACGACCTGATCGACGTCTTCGTCGCCCGCGGCGAGGCCGACCTCATCGGGGAGTTCGCGAACCTGCTGCCCACCATGGTGATCAACCGGCTCTTCGGCCTGCCCGACGGCTACGGGTACATGCTGGGCGACCTGACGGCCGTGGTCTTCGACGGTTCCGGTGGCGGCGAGGAGGCGATCGCCCGCCTCCAGCAGTACTTCGCGGGTGTGGTGGAGCGTAAGGTCGGCGACCCCGGATCCGACCTGGTCAGCTGGATGCTCGCGCACCCGTCGAAGCCGACCCCGCACGAGGTCGGCCACCAGGCGGCCCTGCTGATCAGCGGCAGCCACATGCCCACCACCCATCTCGTCGGCAACACCATGCGCACGCTGCTCTGCGACGACCGCATCCGCTCGGCACACGCCGACGCCCGGCTGTCCACCCCCGACCTGCTCGACCACGTGATGTGGACCGACACGCCCTTCCAACTGCTGGCGGGGCGGATCGCGCTCCAGGACGTGCGCATCGGCGGCACCATGATCCGCACGGGCGACGCCGTGTTCATCGGGATCGAGGCGGCCCACCGCGACCCGGCGGTCCAACGCGGTGCCAACGATCCCGACACCGGTCTGGCCAGCGGCAGCCGGGCCCACCTGATGTTCGGGGCCGGACCGCACAGTTGCCCGGCCCGGGAGCCGGCCCGACTGGTGGCCTCCACCGGGGTGAGCGCGCTCCAGGACCGCCTGGGCGGACTGCGCCTGGCGGTGGCGCCGGAGGAGTTGCGCCCGATCGACTCCCCCTTCCTGCGGGGCCTGGAGACGCTGCCCGTGTCCTTCACACCCGGGCGACCCGCCGAACCGGTCTCCGCCCGGACGCGGCAGATGGAACAGGTCCCGGCCGTGGCCGAGGAGGAGGAACCCCCCGAGGACCTGCTCGGACGCCTGTTCCGCTGGTGGCGTGGGCGCGGATGAGCCCGGCCCCGGACCTCACGAGCCGACGGGTGTCTTCACCAGGTTGCGGATCGGCTCGGCCAGTTCCGTCTCGAAGAACCTGAAGAACCCCTCCGGGTCGGGCCCGGCGTTGATCAGGGCCAGGTGGTCGAACCCGGCCGAGACGAAGGACCGGACCACCTCCAGGTGACGCCGCGGGTCCGGCCCGTACCCGAACACGTCCGCCATGGCCTCGCGGTCGATCAGGGTGGTCGCCGCCTCGAAGTTCACCGGGTTCGGCAGCTCGGACTGGACCTTCCACCCGGTGAGGCCGAAGCGGAACAGCTCGCGCGCCGACTCCAGCGCGGTGCCGTCGTCGGCGGCCCACGCCAGGGGCACCTCCCCGTAGCGGGGGCCGTCCCCACCGAAACCCCGGTAGGTCTCGGTGAGCACCGTGCTGGGCTCGGTGGCGAAGAGCCCGTCGCCGTGTTCGGCGGCCAACCGCGCGGCGCGCTCACCGCCCGCGGCCACGACCACCAGCGGTGGACGTTCGGGCAGGTCGAACACGCGCGCGTCCTCCAGGACCAGGTGTTCGCCCTTGTAGGAGTGGTAGCCGCCGGACCAGAGCAACCGCATGATGTCGATGGCCTCGCGCAGCATCTCGTGGCGGGTGGTGACCGCCGGCCACCCCTTCCCCACCACGTGTTCGTTGAGGCGTTCGCCCGCCCCGACACCCAGGGTGAAGCGCTCCCCGGAGAGCACGGCCGTGGTCGCGGCCGCCTGCGCGATGATCGCCGGATGGATCCGCAGGAACGGGCAGGTCACGCCGGTGACGATCTCGATCCGCTCGGTCCGCTCCGCGATCGCGGCGAGCATGGACCAGACGAACCCCGAGTGTTCGTGACAGAAGAGCCACGGGTGGAAGTGATCGCTGATCTCGACGAAGTCGAACCCCGCGCGCTCGGCGCGCACCGCCTGCTCGACCATCTCCCGAGGCCCATAGCCCTCGGCGAAGAGTTTGTAGCCGACTCGCATGAATACCCCCTCCCGGGTGCCCTGACCGGGACGCCCTCCACGGAAACGCCTTCGGCCGGAAAATCGCGCCCACGCCCAGGTCAGGGCGGTGGGCGTCGGCGTCGGCGTCGGCGTCGGCGTCGGCGGCGCACCGTCGGCCCGGCCGGCCATGTGTGGTCGGCGGCCGCGTCGGGCAGGGCGGCCCATGGAAGGGGGACACGCACATGACGAAGGACGGACATCCACCCGCTCAGAGCCAACCGCACCCGGGGCGGACCGAGCCCATGGACCCGCAGCCGCGGGACGAGATGCGCGACTACGAGGGCCGGGGTCTGTTGGAGGGACGCCGCGCCCTGATCACCGGTGGCGACTCCGGGATCGGGCGCGCGGTGGCGGTGGCCTACGCCAAGGAGGGCGCGGACGTGGTCTTCGGCTACCTGAGCGAGGACGCCGAGGCCCAGCACACCGTCGACCTGGTCCAGAGGGAGGGCCGCCGGGCCGTGGGGGTCCGCGGGGACCTGGCCGACGAGTCCTACTGCGCGCACCTGGTGCGTCGGGCCGTGGAGGAGCTCGGCGGCATCGACGTCCTGGTGGAGCACGCCGCCACCCAGAGCCCGGTCGAGGAGTTCACCGACCTGACCACCGAGCAGCTGCGGCGGACCTTCGACGTGAACGTGATGGGTGTCTTCTGGACGATCCGGGAGGCCCTGCCGCACCTGTCCGACGGGGGCTCCATCATCATCACCGGTTCGATCAACGGGCTGCGGGGCAACGACTCCCTGATCGACTACGCGTCGAGCAAGTCCGCCGTGATGAACCTGTCCCTGTCGCTGTCCAAGGTGCTCATGGACCGCGGGATCAGGGTGAACTGTGTGGCTCCGGGGCCGGTGTGGACACCGTTGATCCCCTCCACACTGGGCGAGCGCGGTGCCGAGGACTTCGGGAAGCAGGCGCCCATGGGGCGGGCCGCCGAACCGGACGAGATCGCGCCCTCCTACGTCTTCTTCGCCAGTGATCGGCTCTCGTCCTATTACACGGGCGAGACGCTCACACCCACCGGGGGCGAGATCCAGGGCAGCTGAGGACTCACAGGAAAGAGGAGCACACGGAAGGGGCGGCGCACCGGTCGGTGCGCCGCCCCCGTGTCGGGGCGGGTCCGGGTGGCCCGCGAGTGTTCTGGGGCCGGAGGCCGCACCCGCATGCGCGGCCCGCATGAACCGAGCCCCTGGTCAGAGCGGCCGGCCGCCCCGTCGGCCCGTGCCGTGTGCCCGGGCCGCATAGCCGGAGCACGGCATCGGAACGCCCGATCGACCGAGGGGCCGGAGCGCGGGTCCCGCACACTCGGTCGGAAGGGCGACCGGAGCGCACGACCCGCGCGCCGGGCCTTCCCGGGCGAGGTGCGAGCGGTGATTCCGGTGCCCCGACCTCAGCGAGAGCGACCGGACCCCGAGGTCCGGCGATCGCTCTCCTTCTCCAGGGCCCTCACCAGCTCGTCCTTGCGCATCCGGGACCGTCCCTCGATCCCCAACCGACGGGCGAGCTCGTAGAGATGGTCCTTGGTGGCGTTGGCGTCCACGCCCCCGGCCGTGGGCCGATCCCGCCCCCCGCGCTTGCCCGCGCGCGGGTTGCGCGCCTGCGCGTCGGAGGGGCCCTTGGACTCCTTGGGCTCCCAACGGTCGCCGACCTTCTCGAACTCGTGCTTGACCGCGGCGATGGCGACCCGATGGGCCCGTTCGCCCTCCCCGTACTCCCGGACGGCGCTGTCGTGCGCCTCGATCCAGGTGCGCTGCGCCTTCTTCGGCGACCTGCGCAGAGTGTCCGGCAGTTCGTCCGCTCCGGGCACCGTGCTCACCCCCTGGTCATCGGTTGTCTCGGTGGCGACCTGCCCGACGCCGCGACGCGAGAAACACCGACCCCCACCGCGCCGGCCGCTCGTGGACACTGGTGGTTCGACGGATGCGCGTTCACATGAACGACCTCATAGTGAACGCACATCCAGAAAAGCGGCAAGGGAAACGTCATCCCCCATTCACGCCCTTTTCCCGATGAACCCCCGGTTCGCGGTGCTCGGCAAGGCCGCGGATTCCCGCTGCACGAGAAAGGGAAATCACGTGCTGACCGCAATTCCCCCGTCCCCCCTGGTCGAAGAGCGCGCCCGTCCCGGATCCCGGGCCCGCTCCTGGATGTCCGGGATCGCCGCGAAGTCCGCCCTCGTCGTGGGGCTCTCCCTGTTCGGTGCGGGCGCCGCCGTCGCGCCGGCCCAGGCCGCCGGCCCGCACGAGCGGGGACCGGACCCCACCGAGCAGAGCGTCACCGCGCCCCGCGGCCACTTCGACACCGACACGACCCGCGTGTCCTCACTGGTCAGCGGGTTCGGCGGAGGCACGATCTATCACCCCACCGACACCAGTGAGGGTACCTTCGGCGGCGTGGTCATCGCCCCGGGGTACACCGCCGGTCAGTCGTCCATGTCCTGGTACGGGCACCGCCTGGCCTCGCAGGGGTTCGTGGTCTTCACCATCGACACGAACACCCGCTACGACCAGCCGAGCAGTCGGGGCCGCCAGATCCAGGCCGCGCTGGACTACCTGGTCGAGGACAGCGACGTGACCGACACGGTGGACCCCGAGCGGCTGGCCGTGATGGGGCACTCCATGGGGGGTGGCGGGACGCTCGCCGCCGTGGACTCCCGGCCCGAGGTGCGCGCGGCGATCCCGCTCACCCCGTGGCACACGACCAAGAACTGGTCGGGCGTGGAGACGCCCACGCTCATCATCGGCGCGGAGAACGACGTGACGGCGTCGGTCCGCTCGCACGCGATCCCGATGTACGAGAGCCTGCCGTCCTCGCTGGACCGCGCCTACCTGGAACTGCGCGGGGCGAGCCACTTCGCGCCCAACGTCTCCAACACCACGATCGCCAAGTACAGCATCTCGTGGCTCAAGCGGTTCGTGGACGAGGACGAACGCTACGAGCAGTTCCTGTGCCCGCCGCCCCGCACGGGGATCGGCACGGACTTCTCCGACTACCGGGACTCCTGCCCGCACGGCGGCTGACACCCGTGGGACGCGGCGGCCCGGAGGGATCCCTCCGGGCCGCCGTCGCGTGCGCGAGCGGGGTCGGCCCCGGTGGGACCGGGCGCGATCCCGTTCTCCTGCGGGTGTCGCACGGCTGCGCCCCGGGTGCCTCCCGGCCCGGTCGGTGACGATCCTCACCGGCCACGCAGGCTCCCGTGGCGTATCCTGAGCGTGGACCCGGCGCCCCGGGTCCGCGGACGAGGGAGCCGTACCCGCACCACGACAAGACGGCCTCGAAAGGGGCCTGTTGTCCATGGCGTGGTTCGTTCTCGTCGTATCCGGCGTTCTGGAGGCCGTCTGGGCCACCGCGCTGGGCGCCTCCCAGGGGTTCTCCCGTTGGCGCCCCACACTGTTGTTCTTCGTCGCACTCATCGCGAGCATGGCCGGTCTGGCCTGGGCCATGACCTCCCTGCCGACCGGCACCGCCTACGCCGTGTGGGTGGGCATCGGCGCCACCCTCACCGTCCTGTGGGGCTTCGTCACCGGTAAGGACCGCGCCACCTGGGGCAAGTCCCTGCTGCTGGTGCTGCTCATCGGTTCCATCGTCGGTCTCAAGGCGGTGAGCTGACATGCCGTGGATCGTTCTTCTCGTCAGCGCGGTGTTCGAGGCCGTGTGGGCCACCGCCCTGGGCATGTCGGAGGGGTTCACCCTCCTCGGGCCGACCGTCGTCTTCCTCGTCGCGTTGGCGATCAGCATGGTCGGGCTGGGGTGGGCCGCCAAGCACATCCCCATCGGCACCGCCTACGCGGTCTGGGTCGGCCTCGGCGCGGCCCTGACCGTGTTCTACGCGATGGCCACCGGTGGTGAGAGCGTCTCGGCCGCCAAGCTCGTCTTCCTGGGCGGGATCATCGCCGCCGTCGTCGGTCTGAAGCTGGTCCCGGGCAAGCCCGCACCGGTCGAGGAGTAGGAGCGCGGGCGCTCGCGTTCGGTCCCCGGTGTGCACCGGGGCCGGACGCGGGCGTTCGCCTGCCCCGCGCCACGGCCCACGCCCTTCCTCACCCAGGGGACACGAACCCATGCCCACCTGCGACTTCGGCGAGACCATCACGGTCGAACCCGCCCACACGGCCGTCCTGCTGTACGCCCTGACCGGGGTGCGCATCCCCGCCGGCACCCCGCTCGCCCGGTCCCTGCGCGAGATCGAACGGGCGATCAGGGCCCACCCCGACGACGCCGAGGCCTGGACGCTGCCGGCCGAGCCTGTGTGGTCGGTGTTCCACTACGCGCACCTCCTACAGTTCCAGGGGTTGGACGAGCGGGACCAGGCCGTGCGCGCCCACCCGGCGGTGACCACCGCCCGTCACCTCAGGTACCGGTTCCGGACGCGGGCCCCGCGCACCGACGCGGCGCTGCGCACCCTGGCCGCGGCCGTCCGGGCGACCCACGCCGTCGACTCCGACTGAACGTTCGGCCGCCACCTCACGCTGGTCGAGCCGATGCTCGCGGCACTGCGCGATACGGCCGGGAACGCGACCTAGATGTACTGACCTGAGAGGTGAGGAACGCGGGAGGTGGGAGAGCGCGTTCGCCGACATCGGCGCGGGGTGGTGCGTAGGGGTTGCACCTTCCGTGGCGGCATGTGTTCTGGTGGACCCACGTACCGGTCCCTTGAGGAGAACTCCCTGCTCATGCATTCGTCTTTCACGCCACCCCGTCAGGTCAAGATCGGTGACGCGGCGGCCTTCGTCGGCACCACGCCACGGGCGATTCGCCATTACCACGAGATCGGGCTGCTCCCCGAGCCCGAGCGGGGCGGTGATGGCCGTCGCCGCTACGGGTACGAGGACATGATCCGACTGCTGTGGATGCGCAAGATGGCCGACGCCGGGATCGGCCTGGACGACATCCGTGGCGCCTTGACCACCGGCGCGGCTTCCGCCGGTGCGGACGGAGGGGACGGTGTCGCGGGCATCCTGGAGCGGGTGGAGCAGACCCTCGCGGAGCAGGAGGCGGAGTTGGGGCGGCAACGGGCCGCGGTGCGGCGGATGCGCACCGAAGGCAGCCGGATGGGCCTGCTCTCCGAGTTCGTCACCGACCGTCTCAAGAGCCTGCCCGAGGGCTCCCTGCGTCAGGCGGACCTGGACACCCTGCTGGTCACCGAGCGGATCCTCGGTCCGCTCGGCGCGGCCCTCCAGGCCGCCCGCTTCATCGCCCTGGCCACGCATCCCACTCTGCGGGAGGCTTCCGACCGCATCGATGACGCCGAGGAGGCACTCGATGACGGTGTCGCCGTCGATGATCCACGGGTGGCTCGCGTGGCCTTCGAGCGGCACGCCTTCGAAAACGCTCTGCGGGCCGTCATCGAGGAGTCCGGCCTGGACGAGGACGACGACGCCCTCTGCGAGGCCTGGGACACCTCGCACCCCGCCACCGCCGATGACGGCGAGGCCGACCTCGGCTCTGGAAGGCGGGAGGCCGACTCCATGAGCGCGCTCGAAGCCATCGGCATGATGCCCTACGACACCTCCCCGGCCCGATGGCGCTGTATGGAGCTGGCCATGGAACTATCCGCCCAAGACTCACCCGCTCCCCGGAACACGGCCTAGCCGCGTTCGCGGGGGCCGACCCTCTCGGGTGAGAGGGCGTCCTCGTGAGGCGGGCCGACGGGTGCGGCCGTCCCGTGGTCGCGCTCGACGGGACGCGGCCACGGGCCGGTCCGTCGTGCGATTCAGCGCGCGGCTTCCGCTCCGGGCTCCGGACCCAGGAGGGACCGCGCCAGCTCACGGAGCCCTTCCCGCGGATCCGCCTCGGACCCCTCCTTCAGGTATTCGACCAGGTCGCTGCGGACGGCGGCCAGCAGCGCGTGGGCCAGGAAGTCGGCGTTGCGGGGCCCCCGCGCCCGGGTGACCAGGTCCACCAGGTGGCGGTGCAGCCGGTCGTAACCGTCGTTGCGGTACGGGCTGGCGAAGCCCTCCCGCTCCAACGCCAGGGTGAGCACCCGGTGGCGCCGTTTGAAGTCCCAGATGCGCACGAGCAGGTCCGGCACGGCGTCCGGCAGTGTCTGGAACTCACGGGCGGTGTACTGGTCGTAGAGCGCCCGGAGCAGACCGTCGCGGTCGCCGAAGCCGCGGAAGATCGTGCCCTTGCCGACTCCGGCGGCCGTGGCCACCGCGTC
The DNA here is from genome assembly GCF_018207095.1 of Nocardiopsis sp. MG754419. Classification (GTDB taxonomy): domain Bacteria; phylum Actinomycetota; class Actinomycetes; order Streptosporangiales; family Streptosporangiaceae; genus Nocardiopsis. The sequence goes on from NZ_QOCZ01000114.1 coordinate 14,381, forward strand.
CATGGAGACCCGGTCGGGGTCGTCGGCCTCGTCGAACAGGCGGCCCGCCGCCGCCAGGATCGCCTCCCGGTTGCGCGCTTTGTCCGCCCGCATACGCCCACCCTTCAAAAACGGACCAACAGTCCGCTATGGTTGAAGCGGACCAACGGTCCGCATACGTGTCACAGCTTAGAGGAGTACCCGTGCCCGACAGCCCCACGGCGGTCTTCCACCGCGCCGGCGAACACCTGCTCTCCCACGACATGCGGGCCTTCACCGCCCTGTACGCCGAGGACGCCGTGATGGAATTCCCCTTCGCACCCCCCGGAGCCCCCCGACGTCTCGACGGCCGGGAGGAGATCGAGGCGTACCTGGCCGGCTACACCGACATGCTCGACGTGCGGAACATCGACGAGGTCACCGTCCACCGGACCACCGACCCGGACGTCATCATCGCCGAACTCGCGGTGAGCGGCCGCAAGGTCCCCGACGACGCACCTTACACAGCCCGCTACGTGGCCGTCCTGACCATCTCCGGCGGCCTCATCCGGCACTACCGCGACTACTGGAACCCGCTCGACTTCCCCACCACGGACATGGAGGCCGCACTGTGACGTTCCTGATCACCGGGTCCACCGGCACGACCGGCTCCCGCCTGGCCCGACTTCTCGACGACCAGGGCGCCCCCGTTCGACGGGCCGGCCGCTCCACCGGCGCCGACGTGCGCCTGGACTGGGCCGACCCGACCACCCACGCCGACGCCCTGAGCGGGGTCCGGGCGGTCTACCTGGTGGCGCCCCCCGGCGCCACCGACCCCGAGGCCCGAGTACTGCCCTTCCTGGAGGCGGCCCGCGACGCCGGTGTGGAGCGCATCGTCCTGCTCGGGTCATCCGCGGTACCGGTCGGCTCCCCCGGCCTCGGCACGCTCGGGGCGCGCCTGGCCTCGTTCGTCCCCCACCCCGTGGTCCTGCGCCCGACCTGGTTCTCCAGCAACTTCACCGGACACCACCCCCACGCCGACTCCGTCCGACGCGACGGCGAGATCGTCAGCGCCACCGGTCAGGGGAGGATCCCCTTCATCGACCCCGGGGACATCGCGGCGGTGGCCGCGAAAGCGCTCCAGGGAGAGGTCCCGGCCGGCGCGGACCCGGTGCTGACCGGACCGCGAACGTTGAGCTTCGACGAGGTCGCCGCCACGCTCACCGAGGTCACCGGACGCCCGGTCCACCACCGCCACGTCGACGTGGCGGAACTGTCCCGGATCCATCAGGGGTTCGGGCTCCCCGAGGGGTTCGCCGACCTGCTGGCCGGCATGGACGCGTCGATCGCCACCGGATCGGAGGACCGAACGACCACGGCGGTCCAGGACATCACCGGTGAGGCACCCCGGTCCTTCCGGGCGTTCGTGACGGCCGCGCTCGGGGCGGAGACCGACACCCGCTCGGCCTAGGACCGGCCGCACGGCGCCGGGAACGAGCGCCCACGGCGCAGGTGGGCCCGCCGACACCGACGAGGCCGGGGCCGCCGCAGGTGGCGGTGCCCGTGCCGGTGCCGATGGGGACGTACGAACGCGCCCCCATCGGCACCGTCTACATGGGCCGGGTCGGTGTCGGCCAGTACCGGGCGTACTCCTGGACCCGGTCCCCCACGGACTCGATGTAGGGCACCGGGCCCGGTGGGCCGACCGTCACCGACACCCGGGTGGTCGTCAGGGCGCTGTGCTCCATCACCCGGGACGCCATCCGCGCTAGCCGGTCACCGTACTCGTCCAGGACCCGCTCGGGGTTCAGGGTGCGGCGGCCCGCGTCATCGATCACCACGAACCCCTCCTCGCCTTCGTCGGTGAGCCAGGCGGTGTGGACGAGCCCGTACGCGACGAGCATTTCCAGGAGCTGCGCGGCCCAGGCCCGCGCGCCGTGATCGTCGGGGGTGCGCAACGGGACCCAGAGGTGTCGGGCGCTATCCAAACGTCTGCCCACAGCTCCAACAACCGGGTGCGCGGCTGTCGACGGTGGCACCGCAGTTCGCGCACTGCACCGGGCCCAACAGGACCTCGTACAGCAGGCCCAGGATCAGATGGATCATGCTCTTCTCCCCGTAGAGGTGGAAGGAGGTCCGGTGCTCCCGCCCGCAAGTCGACGACGAGGGCGGGAGCCGGGACGCCCGCTTGTCAGTGGGTCGGTGGTCGGTTCCTGCCCCACTTCAGGTGCGAGGCCACGTCATGGGCGTGGAAGCGGCGTTGCCCGCCCGGGGTCCAGAAGTGGCGGAGCTTGCCCGCTTGGGCCCACGCGGTCACCGTCCTCGGGTGGACACCGAACGCCTGGGCGACCTGTGTGGTGGTGAGTACCCCTTCAGTCATCGCCGGCCTCCGAGGCTTCCGGTTCGGTGAGCCCGTGATCGCGTGCCAGGCGCTCGCCCTGACGGCGCCAGGCCTCTTCCTCCTCCACCGACAGAGGCCGGTTGTCCCCCGAGACGGGGATGGGACGGTCTCGGTCACACATGAGGGCTCCTTCCCCAGCGGGGGTGCGGACACCGGGCGGGCCGGTGGTGCGGGGTGTGGGTCCGGGTGGGTCGCCGTGGTGGCGGCGCAGACTCGCTTCGAGAAGCTCCGGGGTGGGCTCGACCTCGGTGCGCCAATGCGAGCGCGGGTTGCGGTCGGTGGCCATCCACAACCGGCCCGTCCACGCGATGCGGTGGGTGCGCCCCCACCGGGCGATCAACCCCTGCAACACCACCCCCGGAGACGGCCAAGACCGCCCATGGTCATCACGATGATCACCCTCATGACCACCGGCCAGAATGCACCAACGGGCACGACCCAACGCGTCCACACCAGCCTCCGAGCACGCACCGGTCGAGAAGGTCATCGCGCCTCCTCAGGGATGGTGGAACAACCGCCGAAATACCAGGCCAGATACACCGCGAACAGGACCACGCGCGCAGCGGCAGCCCGTCGGCGCGACCGAGTCACGCCCCGGCCGTCGCCCCCGGGAGAGAGCGGACCGAATACCGACACCGGTGGACGTAGGCGCCCTCGCACCTGGTCAGCGCCAGCGCCGGGGATGTGGGGGTCGAGGTAGCGCACTCACACCACCCCCGGCAGAGCCTTGAGGCCCTCCAGCACACGCTGGAGCACCACCGGGCCGGCCACATCCAAGCGCTCCCAGAAAGCGTTGTCCGAGCCCCGGACGTGCCAGCGTCGCGGGGCTCTTTGCTGCATCACTCACACCGAGGTTGGGTCACTCTCAGTCATGTGATGGCCTGTTGCGGAGCTCTCAGTGTCCATCTGCCAAAAGGCAAAAGCAAGTCGCTTAGGCAAATTGATTCAGCAACTCCTTGAAGCAAGTCCGTTTCGTCCCCCTGTGGCATCCTGATGACATGAGCAGCGAGGAGAAGCCGCCACCCACGGTGGCGCGGTGGGTGCTGGCCAGAGAGTTGCGCCGCCTCCGTGGTGACCGATCCTTCACAGGCGTGGCCAAAGCGGTTCGCTCACAGGGATCGTCTCTGGCTCGTTGGGAGTCGGGAAAGGCCGACGGCCAAGTCCCCGGCGTGCACAGCTTGGAGCGGCTGCTCACCCACTACGACGTAGGTGCTGAAGAAACCGCGCGACTCATGGACCTGCGCGATGTGGCTCGCACTCCGGGCTGGTGGCAGGGACGCGACATCGGCCGACCCTATGGAACTTTCATCGGGCTGGAAGCAGCGGCTGACGAGATTTACACTTACGAGTCTCAGATCATTCCAGGGCTGCTACAGACCGAAGAGTATGCTCGCGAGGTTATTCGAGCCGTGAGCGCAGCCGAGCGGGTTCGGGCCGAGGAGGTCGCCGACCGTGTTGCCGTGCGCATGCGCCGCCAGAAGGAATGGGTGGCCCGGCGGTCTCCCCACGTCTGCGCGATCATTGCCGAAAGCGCACTCCGTTCCTTGGTCGGCGGCCCCTCTGTGATGCGCGAACAGCTTGCGCGCCTCCTGGAACTCTCCGAAGTCGACGACTTGTTCACGCTGCACGTACTCCCCTTCGAAGCCGGAGCACATGCAGCTATGGAAATCTCCGCGTTCACACTGATCGACGTGTCGGATGCAGGCTTGACATCCGTTTATATCGAGGGACCGACCGCCGATATCTTCATGGATGACCCAGATGATGTCACCACCTACCGTCGAGTGGCGGAGCACCTTCGCAAGGTCGCGTTGGGCGTTCCTGAGTCTCGGGCGCTGATTTCACACATCTTGGAGGATCTACCCGCATGACCACCGATCCGAAGTACCGCACGTCTTCCTACAGCGGTGGCAATGGCAACTGCGTCGAGGTCGCGGACCTGACCCGTGGCGCTGCCGTGCGTGACACCCAGAACCGTGAGGCGGGCCACTTGGAGTTCCCCTCGTCAGAGTGGACAGCGCTGCTGCGCGCCTCCAAGTAGCCCGACATGACAAAGGCCCCGACCGGTGCTGGTCGGGGCCTTCGCATTGCATTACCTGATGCAATCCCAAGGTCACTCTACCGCTCTAACACGGGCGGGGATAGATTCCCGGTGTCGTCACACAACAGTGGCGTCTACGGCGCAGTCCTGAATCACACTCTTCTCGACGGTCCATCCGCTCCCTCCAGGGGTGTGAGTACGTTCCCGACCGATGCGTCGGCACGAGGAAACGGTGCGCACGTGAACTTCTCCTCCATCGCTCCGCCGAACCGGCACAAGTCCAGCTACAGCGGCAGGGGAGACGGCTGTGTCGAGTTCGCGGATACCCCTGGGGTCTCAGCCGCACGCGACACACAGCATCGCGAGTCCGGATACCCGGCTCCCGTCCCCGGAGTGGGCGGCGCTGCTCCGGACCACACGCACCCGCCGCTAGGGCCGGTTGTGTAGAAGCGGGAGCGTGGCAGAGGCTGCTCCGGCGCCGTGAACGGTGTGCCCGGAGGTCTTGAACTCTCCGATACCGAGTGGGCCCTGTTCGCCCCGCCTATGCCCACCGACCCGCCCAAGGGCAAAGCGACCATGGCCCGATCCCGGGACCGGTGTGAGAACCGTCGTCGCAAGGGATCGGCGGGCGGCGGCCCCCGGTCTTCGACCGGGGGCCTACCGGGGCCCGCAGCACCGTGGAGCGGTGTATCGACCTGCTCGAAGCAGAACCGGGCGGTCGCGACCCGCCACGACGAGCGGACCGGGATCTTCGACGGGATCGTGCGAGTGGCCTCGATCCGCGTCCGGCTCCGCGGCCTCACCCGTGCACAGAACCGTGTCTAGCGCGCGAAGAGCGTCCAGGAGCCATCACTGGTTTCGCACTTCCACTCGGTGTAGTCCACGTACGGCTCGGCCAGGTACTCCTTGGCCTCGGCGACGCATTCGTCCATCGTGCCGGGTGCGCCGCCGACCACGTTCCAATCGGCCTCCGCGGCGGACGCGGTTCCCGCGCTCAGCGGAAGAACGACCGCGGCAGCGCCCGCGACGAAACCGGCGGCTGCGAGAGAACGCCACGACTTCATAAAACCTCACTCTGCTGCTCTACGAACTGGCAGCGGCCGGTGCGACCAAGCGAAATGCGCCACCGAACAGAGAGAATCCTCCGCGCCCCGCTTCCCGATCATTCGCAGGGCGGCGATCGAGGTCCCCTGAATCGGATCTGCGCCGATCGCTTCGCGCCAAGACCGCCTTCGGCACGGTACCTGAAGACCTCATCAAGTCGAGATAAAGAGATACCTGCGTATTTTCCCGCATAGAGGGTGCCGTTAGGGCATGGTTTGCAGAAGTGGGAACGCGGCGAATCCTGTTCCGGCACCGTGAATGGCCTACCGGGGGTCATGAACCCTCCGACGTCGAGTGGACCCTGCTCGCTCCGCTCCTGCCCACCGCCCCGGGCAAGGGCGAGAACTGGGCCGATCACGAGGGTGACGCTCGTCGTGCCGGGATCGACGCGGTGCCCTTCCGGCCCGGCTTCGGCCACCGAACCCGGGCGAGCCGAGGCAGTGGTGGCCGCCACCGTCCGGCGATGACTTCCACAGACCACCGACGCTGTTCACGAACGTGGGAGACGACCGCCTGATTCCGCCGGCCTCCATCGAGGATTTCGCCTCCCGCTACCCTCGGCCCGAAGCACACGTGTCCCGCGGGGTCGATCACCTCCAAGACACGAAAAGGGATCCGGAGAAGCATGCATCGATCGTCCCCGCATTCCTGTTCGGGGCTCTAGTGAAAGGGTGTGGTCGATCGTGAGAAAACCACGGTATCGGGGGCGGGGAAAGCGAGGTACGGGCCTGCCACCCCTGCGACGACCTCCGGGAACCTCCCGAGGAGGAATGGTCCCGAGCGGTGACGGTGCAGGCCGACGCGGCGGTCGTCTTCCGTCGGCAGGGCCAAGGTCCCGAGGGCTCACCGCGCGCACGGCGGCGGACGCGCTCCTGACCTCCGGGGGCATGGACGGGTTCCCCACCGACGTCCGAGAACCCGCACGACCACCCTCGGCCTTCGGGGGCGTTGTGGGTCAGCCGTTGGTGCGCAGGTACTCGCTCAGGGAATCGCTGATCGTCGCCAACCGGTCCGCCTTCGTACGGACGTCGTCGCGCAGCTCGGCGATGCGTTCGAGGAGCTGTGGACAGGCCGATTCCGAACGCTCCCCCACGGTGCAGGGCAGCACGTCCTTCACCAACGCGGTCGGCAACCCGAGGTCCAGCAGGGACCGGATGGTCTGCACGGTCGCGACCGCGTTGTCCGGAAAGTCCCGGTAACCGTTACTGCGGCGCTCCGAACCGAGCAGGCCCTGCTGCTCGTAGTAGCGCAGCGACCGGACACTGGCCCCGCTGAGTCTGCTCAACTCACCGATCTGCACCGCGCCACCTCACCGACAAGACTCGGTCGGCCCCGAACGACGCGGGCTTGACCCTGACACTGATGTCACACTTTAACGTCGGCCCCATGAAGCCTCAAGCCTCTTCCGAGCGCTCCGACGCGGGCCGCGTCCGCCTCGCCGCACCCCTCTCCGACCTGGCCGATCTGACCGGCCGCACCGCCGTCGTCACCGGTGGCGGCGGCGGTCTGGGCCTGGCCACCGCACGCGGTCTGGCCCGCCGCGGCGCCGACGTGCTGCTGGGCGTGCGCGACACCGAACGCGGCGAGCGGGTCCGCCGGCACCTGATCGAGGAGCACCGGCTCCGCGACGCCCAGGTCACGGTCGCTCACCTGGATCTTCTCGACCTCGACTCCGTGCGGCGGTTCGCCGCCGAGGTGCGCCGCCCCTTGGACCTTCTGGTCCTCAACGCCGGGATCAGCAGCGTCCCGCTGCGCCTGAGCCCCCAGGGTGTGGAAAGCCAGTTCGCCACCAACCACCTGGGGCACTTCGCACTCACCGGGCATTTGCTCACCGCCCTGGAGGAGGGCACGGACCCGCGCGTGGTCACCGTCTCCTCCGCCCTCTACAAGGGGGCCGTTCTGGACGTCGACGACCTCGCCGGCGCCCACGGCCACTCACCCGGGCGTTCCTACGGCCGCTCCAAACTGGCGAACACACTGTTCGCCCTCGAACTGGAACGACGCCTGCGGGCGACGGACAGTCCGATCCGCAGCTTCGCGGCGCACCCGGGCCTGGCCCGCACCCCGATGCACACGACCTACCCCTCGCACATGACGCGCCTGGCGACGAGGGCGATCGCCGCCGTCATCGGCAGGGACCCCGAACCGGCCGCCGCCCCCGTCCTCGCGGCAGCGGCCTCGCACCGGGTGCACCCGGGTCTCTTCTGGGGCCCGGTCGGGTCCCGGTCGCACCCGGACGTCCTCGGCGTCGCCTTCGTGCCGCCCGCCACCGACACGTCCGCCGCAGCACGGCTGTGGACGACGTCCACGCGACTCACGGGCGTGCACCCCCTGGACTGAACGGCGTCCCCGCCGAGCGCCCGTCCGCCCGAGAACCGGGCCGGGCCCCCGCCCGACCGGCCGTCGACCCGGGCGTAGGGCGCTCGGCGGGGACGCGCCTCAGGCCCGCCCCTCCAGGAACGCGCGGATGTCGGCGGCGACCTCCTCGGGGTACTCGCCGTTGATCGCGTGCGAGGCGTCCGGGTGGAACCGCACCATCGACCCCTCGGGCAGTGCGCGTTCCGCCGTCGCCTCGGCCGTGGCCGGATCGTGCATGACCGACTCCCCCGCGATCACCGCCAGCACCGGCACGTCGAGGCCGGCCAACGTGTCCTCGCCGATCCGGGTGGGCGCGGGCAGAGCGAGCGAGTAGTGGCGCATGCCCGCCTCGATCATCCGGGCCACCGGCACGTCCTCCACCGGCGCGCCGCCCGCCGTGTAGGAGTTGAACCCGTCGCGCCACGACTCGGGCAGCCAGGGCAGCGACGCCGGCAGGGACCGGACGATGGTCTCCAGGGGCATGTCGTCGAAGACCAGGACCGGGTCGAGGAGGGTCATCGAGGCGACGTGCTCGGGCCGGCGCACCCCCAGGTTGGCCGCGGTCCACCCGCCGATGGAGAGCCCCACCAGGTGGAACTCCTCCTCGGGCAGCCCCGCGAGCGTCTGGTGCAGCCACGCGGCCTGGTCGGCGTCGTCGCCGATGGGACGCTCCTGCACGCTCCGGCCGGGCTCACCGAGCAGGTCGATCGTGTACACGTCCCCGATCCGCAGCAGCGAGGGCAGGTTGTCCGCCCACACCGGCGACCCGGAGGCCCGTCCGGGCAGCAGCAGGAGCGGCGCGTCGGCGTTCCCGGACCCCTCGAACCGGTACAGGCGGACCACGCCGAAGTCGGTGCGCACGTCCACCGTCGCGTCGGGTTCGGGCAGGTCGGCGAAGGCCTCCTCGTAGGCGGCCAGGTAGCGGTCCATGCCCGCCGCGTCGTCCCAGCGACCGACCGACGACGAGGAACGCGTGGCCACGGCACCGACCGCGAAGGCGACCACCGCGACCAAGGCGATCACGAGCACCCTGCGCCGCCGCCCCCGTCCACCCCGTGCACTCCACCGGCGCCGCCCGTGCGACGCGTGTTCCTCCGCGGTGCCCACCATGACCGTTCCCCCACGTGACGATCGCCCCCGGCGCAGGCCGGTGGGCCGATCCCGATAAAAACTGACCGACGGTCAGATTTTCAACCGTAGGGTAGAATTCTGATCATGGCAAGAACTCCGAAACAGGGGCGGGCGGGCCGCGGCACCACCCTCATCGAGCGGGTCCGCCGCGCCCAACTGGTCGAGGTGACCGTCGACCTCATCGCCGAACTCGGCTACGCGAAGACCTCCCTGGCCCGCATCGCCGAGGGGGCCGACCTCACCAAGGCCGCCGTCCTCTACCACTTCCCCAGCAAGGACGCGCTCGTCCGGGCCGCCTGCGCGCAGGTCCTGGAGACCCTGACGGAGGAGGTGGGGGCGGCCCTGGCGTCCGCGCCGGCCGCCGACGGACCCACGACCTACGTCCGCGCGATGGTCGGTCACCTGCGCGCGCACCCGCGGCACACTCGGGTGATCGTCGAGGCGTTCCCCCACCTGGAGGACGACCACACGTCGGAACGGCGCTGGGGCCCCCTGGCCGGGATCATCGACACCGCCGCCGAGGCCCGGGGGCTGCCCGCGGTGGACTCGCGGTCCCTCGCGGTCATCATCGGCGGCGCGATCGACGGCCTCGTGGGCGAGGCGCTGCGCGATCCGGACTACGACACCACCGGCCCGGCCGAACGGCTCAACGCGATGATCGAGTCCGCGCTGTCCGGGTGAGCCGGGGTTCGGGCGCCGCGGGTTCCCGCGTGGCGGTGGGGCGCCCCGAGGGCACGGGCGCGCTCGGGCGGCCACCCCGACCAGGCCCGCGGAACCCCTCCCTGACCAGCAGGAATGTGACATCCGCGGCAGTGGTGGACGCCGATGCCATGTTCTCCGCCGCACCGGGTAGTAGCGGTCCGTACCCGTCCCCACGGTCCGCCGCGCGCGGGAAAGGACCCACCCCGTTCCATGTCCCTTGCAGAGCCACTGTCCCGTCGTGCTCAGGCCACGCACGCCTGGCTCGGCCGCGCCCGACGCTCGGGCAGCCACGAGCAGAACCTCATCCTGGGCATCGTCAAGAGCGCCTTGGCGGCCACGCTCTCCTGGTACGTCGCCCACGACGTCCTGGCGGCCGAGGCCCCCGCCTTCGCCCCCTTCACCGCCGTACTTATGATGCAGGTCACCGTCTACCGGTCGGCGGTGCAGTCGCTCCGCTACATCGGCGCGGTGCTCCTGGGCATCGCGGTGCAGGCCTTCCTCGCCTTCGCCGCCGGCCCGGACGTGCTGACCTTCGCACTGGTCTCGTTGATCACCCTGGTGATCGCGCGGTGGCGTTTCCTGGGCGAGCAGGGCGCCCAGGTGCCGACCGCCGCGTTCTTCGCCTTCTCCGTCTTCCTGACCTCCTCCGGTTTCGACGGACGCCTCATGGCGCTCGGCGAGATCGTCCTGCTGGTGGCGATCGGGTGCGCGGTGGGCACCATCATCAACCTGGTGTTCTTCCCCCCGATGCGACACCGCAGCGTGGAATGGGCGATCGGCGCGCTCTCGCACTCCATGTGCGACCTCCTCGGAGACGTGTCCCGGCAGATGGCCGCGGGCGACCTGGACGAGAGCAGCACCGAGGCCTGGCGTCGGCGCGCCGACGCCCTGGACTCAGAGGTGGAGCAGGCCCGCGCGTCGATCCGCACGGCGTGGGAGTCCCTGCTGTTCAACCCCTCCCGGTTGCTGACCAAGCACCGCCCGCACACGACCTTCGAGGGGTACGAACAGCTGGTGGAGGCGTTGGGCCGGGTCGCCTCCCAGGTGGGGTCGATGGCCCGGGCGCTGCACCTGTGGGCCGATGACGACCGCAGGGCGCCGCACCAGGAGTTCCTGGCGCGTTACGGCGAACTGATGGACTCCCTGGGAGAGATCACCCGCACCCTGTCCCAGCTGGACGAGGACCACCTGAGCGACCAGGCCGTACGGCTGTGCCGGTCGGCCGAGGGCGCGCGGGAGTGCACCGAGGCGCTCACCCGCATTCCGAGTCAGGACGACCCGCCGCCGTTCGACGACCTCACCCAGCCGTACGGTGTGCTGCTCATCGAGGCTCAGCGGTTGATGGACGAGATGCAGTACTCCTGCGACATCGTCAAGTACTACGTGGACGAGCGCGACCGGCGGTAGGCACCGCGCTCGACGCCGGGGCGGGGAGCACCGGGGGTCGTGGTCGGCGCGCGCCGCCCGCACGCGCCGACCGGCCCCGGTGGGTCGCGGACCGCACCGCCCTGGGCTGCTCGGACGGCACGGTCAGCACGAGCACGTGCGGCACCGGGCGCCGAGGCCGTCACACTCGACGATGACCTCGGCGCCCCCGCACGGCGCACCGCCGACGCGGGGCCGTCCCGTCACCGCCCTCAGTCGTGGAAGGGGAGTTCCTCCGGCATCAGGGGCTCGAAGTCGGTCTCCTCGATGGCCCCGCCCTCGCGGTCGGTCACGCGCGGCTCCTGCACCATCTCGATGGCGCCGCCCTCCTGGTACTGGACCACGTACACCCCCTCGTGGCCGCCGTGGTCACCGTCGGACGAGGAGAACGGCACCGACCCGGGCCCCCGCCACTCCTGCTCGTCCATGGCCTCGATCAGCGACCGCCGGGTGAGATCCTCCCCGGCGGACATCAGGACCTGGGCGAACATGACGGCCTGGGTCATGCCGAACACGTGCGTGTTGGTGACCGGGCCGCCCTCGCCGTACTCCTCGTAGATCGCCAGGAAGAATCGGCCCCACTCGTCGTCCTCGTCCTCCACACGCGGCATGTAGGTGGTGATGAGCATGTCGTCGAGGAAGGTGTCGGCCGGGACCCCCTCGGCGTCGGTGTCCTGGGTGAACTCCGCGAGCAGCGCCTGGAGTGTCGTGGTGTCGCCGCCGATGCTGGACACCATCCACTGGGGCTCGTAGCCGATGCGCGCGGCCTCCAGCATGCCGAGGGCGACGAAGGCCGGGATGCAGGAGCACACGACCACCTCGGCGCCGGACCTCTCCAGTTCGGCCATCTGCGAGCTCAGGTCGGCGACCTCGGACTCGTAGTGCTGACGGGCGACGACGTCGTCGGTGAGGTACTGGTCGAGCCCGGCCTGGGAGTCCTCGCCGATGTCGTCGTTCTGGTACAGGTACCCGACGCCCTGACCGGCGAAGTGCTCGGCGATGTAGGCGCCCTGGATCTTCGCCTCCTTGGTGTAGTCGGTCTGCCAGCCGTAGGTGAGCGGGTGCTCGTCCGGGTTGTTCCAGGCCAGCGCCCCGGACGAGGGGAAGATGTCGGGAACGCCCTCCTCGTTGAGGTAGTCCAGGACACCGCTGTGCGTGGGGGTGCCGAGGCCGCCGACCATCGCGAAGATCTCGTCCTCGATGACCAACTGCCGGGTGACGTCGATGGTCTGGGAGGGGTCGTAGGCGTCGTCCTCCACTCGGTAGTCGATGCTGCGCCCGTTCACCCCGCCCTGGGCGTTGACGTGGTCGAACACGGCGGCCGCACCCTGGGAGACCGCCAGGTATCCCGGGGCGGCGGGCCCGGTCAGGGGCTGGTGGGAACCGATGACCACGGCGTCGTCGGTGACGCCGGGGGCGACGTCCAGGTCGACGTCGGCGCCGTCGCCGACCTCGCCCGCTCCGCCGCAGGCGGTGAGGAACATGATCAGGGCCAGTCCCAGAGCCGGCAGGGCCCGGGTGCGCGTGCGTGGACGCATGGTGTTCTCCTCGGTCGGGGGGAAGGGGGTGTCAGGACTCGCGGGCTCGGAGCCGGGCTCTGAGGCTGTGGAGGGCCCCGTGGACTCCCAGGGGCCAAAAGCGCAGGACGAGGATGAGCACGACCCCGAAGAACACGATGGGCAGGTTGTTCTCGACGTCCCGGCTCAGGTTCAGGGCGCGGGCCAGGTCGGTGGCCCAGATCTGGAGGTAGACGATGGCGATGGCGGCCCACAGCGCGCCCCACAGGCTGCCGATCCCGCCCATGACCAGGGCGGCGAGCAGGGTCAGCGACAGCACGAGCGTGAAGCTGCCGGGGGTGACCGTGCCGAGGACGTAGGCCTGGAGCCCCCCGGCCAGGCCGCCGGCGGTGGAGGCGATGACGAAGGCGACCACCTTGGTGCCGCCGACGGGGACACCGGCCATCGCGGCGGCGGTCTCGTCGTCGCGGATGGCGCGCATGCGGCGACCGAGACGGCCGGCCGACAGGGTGGCCAGCAACGCCAGACCGAGAACGACGGTGGTCCACACGACCAGGGCCCGCCACTCACTGGTACTGACGAGGCCCTGGAGGAAGGGCGGTGCCCCGGCGGTGCGGATGTTGAGCCCGTTACTGCCGCCGAGCACGTCGTGGTACCGGTGCGCCAGGCCGGGCAGGCCGACCGCGAGGATGAGGGTGGCACCGGCCAGGTAGGGGCCGTGCAGACGGGCGGTGGCCGCGCCCACCGCGATCCCGGCGACGACCGACACCACGACGATGATGGCGAGGTTGACGGCGAGCGGCAGCATCGGCTGGTGCAGGACCAACAGCGCCATCGCGTAGGCGCCGATCATCATGAACGCGCCATGGCCGAGGGACACCTGGCCGGAAGCGCCGACCAGCAACTGGAGACCGGCGACGGCGAGCATGGTGTACCCCACCGCGGCGAGGCGCAGGGCGGTGAGGTCGCCGGTGACGAGCAGCAACCCGGCGACGGCCGCCAGTCCGAGCGCGGCCAGGAGCAGGTGGCGGACGGGCAGGGGCAGTGCGGACCGGCGGGTGTGGCGGGGGGCGGGGTCGGACCCGACGGGGTCGGTGGGCGTCTCGCGCCGGACGGTGGGCTGGGACATGGCTACACCTTTCGCGCAGTCGGCCGGGACAGGATGCCGTCGGGGCGCACGCTCAGGACGAGGACGACGATGACGAGGGCGGACAGGGTCGCCAGTTCGGGCCCGACGTACCCCGACACGTAGGACATGCCGAGGCCGATGAGCAGGCCGCCGACGACCGCGCCGAAGGGGTTGTCCAGTCCCCCGACCACGGCCGCGGTGATCCCGAAGACGAACACGACGTCGAACACGTTCGGGGACAGGAACGGCGGACCGGCGAGCATGCCGGCGAGGGCGCCGATGAGGGAGGCGATCCCCCAACCGACGGTGAGCATCAGGCCCACCTTCACACCGCTGAGCCGGGCCGCCTCGGGGCGGAACGCTGCGGCGCGCATGCGCAGGCCGAGCGGCGTGAAGCGGTACACGAGGAAGAGCAGTAGGGCGACGCCCCCGACGGAGGCCAGCGCGAACACGTCGGAGGGGGCGAAGCGCCCCACGTAGTCGAAGGCGTAGCGGAAGCCGTGCTGTTCGTTGCCCCAGACCATGCCGACCACGCCCTGGATCACCAGGAGCAGACCGAGGGTGACGATGATGGCGTTGAGCTGGGAGGTCCGGGCGATGGGCCGGATGATGACGCGTTCGACGAGGGCGCCCACGACCAGGCCGACGGTGAGGGCCGCGGCGAACCCGACCCAGTACGAACCGGTGAGCTGGGTGACGGTGTAGGCGGTGTAGACCGACAACAGCGCCAGGGCGGGCTGGGCGAAGTTCACCAGCCGGGTGGCCTGGTAGATGATGACCAGGGACAGCGCCAGCGCCGCGTAGCCGGCCCCGGAGGCCAGCCCGTTCAGGGTCAGGTTGATGAAGTGGGTCATGGGGGTCTCCCTCAGAAGCCGAGGTAGGCGTGGCGCGTGCGCTCGTCGGCCAGAAGGCCGTCGGAGGGGCCCTCCGTGGCGACGCGGCCCTGGTCGAGCACCAGCCCGTGGTCGGTGACGGACAGGGCGCCCGCGGCGTTCTGTTCGACCAGGACGACGGTGAGCCCGGTGCGGGCGCGCAGGTCGCGCAGCAGGGTGAAGATCTGCCGGGTGACGCGCGGGGCCAGTCCGAGCGAGGGTTCGTCGAGCAACAGCACCTTCGGTCGGGCCATGAGGGCGCGCCCGATGGCGAGCATCTGGCGTTCGCCGCCGGACAGGGTGCTCGCGGTCCGGGAGCGGCGTTCGGCCAGGGGTGGGAAGAGCGCCATGACCTCGTCGAAGGTGGTGCGGTCCCGCCGGTCGGCGCGCCAGAGGCCGCCCAGACGCAGGTTCTCCTCGACGGTGAGTTCGACGATCACGCCGCCGCCCTCGGGGACGTGGGCCAGACCGCGGGTGATGACCTTCTCGGTGGGCAGGCGGGTGATGTCCTCGTCGTCGAGCAGGACCCGGCCGGAGGTGGCCGGGTGCAGCCCGGTGAGGGTGCGCAACAGGGTCGTCTTGCCCGCGCCGTTGGCGCCGAGCACCGCGCACAGTCCCTGGTGGGGGACGTCGAGGGAGACGTCGGTGAGGGCGCGCACGGGGCCGTGGTGGGCGGTGAGGCCCCGGACCGACAACAGGGGCGCGGTGCTCATCGGGCGGCTCCCTTCCGGCCCGTTCCGTGGGTGCCGTCCCGGTCACCGTCCGGGGCGTCGATGGGCGCCTCGTCGGCCGGGGTGCCGAGGTAGGCCCGCGTGACGGCGGGGTCGGCCTGCACCTGCGCGGGGGTTCCGGTGGAGATGACCCTGCCGAAGTCGAGGACGACGATGTGGTCGCACACCTCCATGACCAGGTCCATGTGGTGTTCGACGAGGACGACGGCCATGTCCCGGCTGAGATCGCGGATCCGTGCGGCGAGCTCGTCCATCTGCGCGCCGGACAGACCGCCGGCGGGTTCGTCGAGAAGGAGGAGTTCGGGTGCGCCGACGCAGGCGCGGGCCAGGGCGACCTGCTTCTGCACCCCGTAGGGCAGGGTGCCGGGCAGGCGCGCGGCGTACTCGGCGATCCCGAACCGCTCCAGCGCCGCCAGGGCCCGTGCCCGCAGTTCCCTCTCGTCCCGGTGATGCCGGCCCAGCCCGGTGATCAGGGAGAACGGGCCGCCACGGGCGAGCCGGTCCGCGCCCACCATGACGTTGGCGATAACCGGCATCAGCGGGAAGAGGTGGAGCCCCTGGAACGTACGGGCGATGCCCGCCCGGGCCAGGTGGTGGGTCCTGCGACCGGGCGGGGGCGCCCCCTTCCAGGTGATGGCGCCGGCCGTGGGGCGCAGGACCCCGGACAGGACGTTGAACAGGGTGGTCTTGCCCGCGCCGTTGGGGCCGATGAGGCCGACGACGGAGCCCGCGCCCACCCGGAGTCCGACGTCGTCGAGCGCGGTGAGGCCGCCGAAGCGCATGGTCACCCCCTCCGCGCTCAGGAGGTGTTCCGGTGCTGTCGTTGCCATGGCTGCCTTTCTGGTGACGGACGGCCGGGACGTACCGACCGGTCGGGACGTGACGGTGATCCGTCCGCCCATCGCGTCCGGACCGGGGTGCCCCTCCCTCAGGTGAAGAGGCGGGCCAGGTCCACCCGGGACCTGATGTTGAGCTTGCGGAAGATGCCGCGCAGGTGGTGCTCCACCGTGCGCGGGCTGATGAACATGTGCGCGGCCACCTCCCGGTTGGTGGCCCCCTCCGCCACCAACCGGGCGATCTGTTGCTGTTGCGCGGTCAGCTCCCCGGTGGAGGGGGTCTCGGGGCCGCGCTCGGCGGTCCCGATCGCGCGCAACTCGGCGCGGGTCTGGCGGACCCACAGCCGGGCCCCGAAGCGTTCGAAGGTCTCCAGGGCGTTGTACAGGTGCTCGCGGGCCCGACCGGGGAGACGGACCCGCCGCAGGTGGGCGCCGAACAGCAACTGGGTGCGCGCGTGCTCGACGTCGTCGTCACCGCAGGCCCGGTGCAGGGCCAGCGCGGTGCCGAAGTGGTCGGTGGCCTCGTCGCCGGTGGCGAGGAGACCGTCCCCGCGCGCGGCCAGGGCCAGCGCGCTCGGGCTCGCCACGGACTCGGCCCACCCCCGGTAGCCGGCCAGGGAGGCCCGCGCCCACGCGGTCTCCCCCATGCGCACCGCGGCCTCGACGAAGTGCGGCGCGGTGAGCAGACGCATGGTGGGGTGCCCGTGACCGGGTCCGGCGTGCACCAGGGAGCGCAGCCGGAAGAACGCGTCGGCGGCGTTGCCGCGCGACAGTTCCAGGACGGCCAGCGCCCAGGAGGCCAGGGCTGCGGGCAGGCCCAGGCTGTTCTCCCCCGCCTGGGCGGCGACCGCGCGGGCCCGGATCCGGCAGGTGTCGACGTCGCCCTGGATGGCGGCGATCATCGCCAGCGACGCCAGGTTCTGGGTCGCCCAGATGGACTGGCCGGTCTCCCGGGAGGCCCGCAACCCCTCCAGCGCGGTCCCCGCGGCGGACGGGAAACGCCCGCTCCAGAACTCCGAGAAGACGAGGAAGGCCAGGGCGGAGGGGACGAACAGCTGCTGCCCGCGCGACCGGGCCGTCTCCACCGCGCGTGAGGTCACCGAGCGGACGTAGGGGGCGTCCGCCAGGCGCAGGCCGCAGATGCCCGCCCACACCAGTTCCGTGGGGGCGCTCAGTTCACGCGCGAGCCGCGTCGCCTCGCGCAGCAGGGGCGTGGAGCCCGGGTAGTCGCCGCGGAAGGAGACGGTGCAGCCCTCCAGGAAGGCCGCGGTGAGCCGCATCGACGGAGGGTCCTCCGGGCCGACCAGGCTCACCGCCAGTTTCGCGGCGTGCCCGTGGCGGACCGGGTCACCCGCGTAGGAGGCGCTGTCCGCGGAGCGGGCCAGGGCGCGCAGGGCCAGTTTCCGGTCGTGCGGCACGAGGTCGCGGCCGATCTCCAGGAGGCGCTCGGCGGCGTCGACGGCGTTGGAGTCGCGCATGTGGAACTCGGCGTCGATGAGGTCGACGACGGCGCGACGCCGGTCCGAGACCGCGAGCGGCCGGGCGCGGGAGAGCAGTCGCGCGGCGCGCACGGAGTCCCCGCCCAGATAGGACTCGTAGGAGGCCGTCGCCAGCCGGCAGGTGCGTTCGTCGGCGTCGGGGGTGAGCGCGGCGGCCCGCTCGTGGGTGAGCGAGGCGCGCAGGGGCCCCTCCAGGCGCTTGGCGCGACGGGCCGCAGAGGCCACCCGGTCGGCCAGGCCGGCGTCGGGGGCCTCGGCCCCGAGAGCGGTGTGCCGGGCGAACGCGAACGGGGAGGACTCGGGGTCGGTCACCCCGGCCAGGGCGCGGTGGGCGACGCGCAGTCGACCGGTGGGGGCGCCCTGGGGGATGGCCTCGCGCAGCAGGGGGTCCGTGAAGGTGACGGTGTCGGCGTCGACGGTGATGAGGCCGTGTTCCTCCGCCGGTTCCAGTGCGGCGACGGTCGCCTCGGCTCCCCCGGCCTCCAGTAGCGGGTGGACGCGGGGTGCGCCGGCCAGGGCGGCGAGCAGCAACACGTTCCGGGTGGGCTCGGGCAGTGCGCGGTACGGGGCCAGCAGCGCCGAGCGCAGTCGTCGGGGCAGGGGCGGCGGTTCGGGGAGCGCCTCCGCACCCTGGATCTGGGCGGTGTCGAGCCCGTCGAGGAAGCCGAGCAGCGCGGCCGGGTTGCCGTGGCAGGCGCCGACCAGGGCGGAGCGGACGGCGGAGGACAGGTGCGCCGGCGCACGGTCGGTGAGGAGGTCGTGGACGGCACGGTCGTCCAGGGCGGGGAGCGGGTACTGGGCGACCCCGGGGACGGCGGACCGGCGAGCGCCGCCGCGGGGGGTGGCGGTGTCGGTGGAGCCGGTGGAGTCGGAAGCGCCGCGCACGGGTGCGTCGGCGGGGCCGGGCGG
>NZ_QOCZ01000115.1 GCF_018207095.1 Nocardiopsis sp. MG754419
GGGGAGGGGCCGGGCCGCTGCGGTGACCTGTTTCGTCCCCAATGGGAAGGTAACCCCCCTGGCCACAGCAGTATTCCGGTGCGTGAGGGGGAGCAGGAAATGGTTTTTCGAAGCGATCGGACCGCTTTGTCCAGTCTAAGTGACGGGACGTCCCGTCTCGCTGAATTCCGTGCCCCGGGAAGCCGGACTGTGCCCTTCGCCATAGTCCGGGCCGGTTCCGTCCGGTGGCCGTCTCGGCCCCGCGATCAGTCGGGCAGGCCGCAGGCCCGTGCGGCGAACCGCCACACCGCCGCACCCACCACGGGGTCCACGCTCCGCCACCCCGGGCCGCCCATGCCGGTATGGCCCGCGCCCGCGACGCCCGCGATGCCACCGGTCACCACGGGGTCCCCGCGCAGGCCGTTGCGCGGCCCGTAGAACTGTCCGCCCCGTGCGTGCGGAGAGGTCGCCGCGTAGACCGCGGGCAGCGCCCCCCGGTCGTTGCCCTGGGCCCACGGAAACTGCAGCAGGTCCAGGGTGGTGGGGGTGGGCGGGGTGAACACCGGTCCCGCCTGTGGGGCCAGCACCGGCAGCGAGTATCCCGGGTGCGCGACCAGACCGGTGGCCGTCGAGGCGCGCTCGGCCAAACGGCGCTGGAGTTCGAACCCCAAGGCCTGGGCGACCAGCTTGGACTGGGCGTAGGCCCGCCATCCCGCGTAGGAACGCTCCAGCTCCAGGTCGTCCGGGGTGGGGCGGACCAGCTTGGCCGACATCGACCCCATCCAGACACACCGTCCCCCCGCGCGTTCCAGGGCGCCCAACGCCCCGTGCGTCAGCGCCAGGTGCCCCAGCGCGTTGGTGGCCAGCGTGAGTTCGTGTCCGTCCACGCTGACCTGTCGGTGGGCCGGGGCGATGACCAGCCCCGCGTTGTTGATCAGGGCGTCCAACCGGGGGAGTCGCCCCAGGGTCGCCCCGGCCTCATGGGCGCTCGACAGATCCGAGGTGTCCACGCGGACCACCCGCGTGCGCGCCCCGGGGACCTCCTCGCGCAGGGCCGTGGCGGCGCGTTCGCCGCGTGCGGTGTCACGGCACAGCAGGACGACCTCGGCCCCCGCCCGGGCCAGGTGCAGGGCGATCCAGAGTCCGATCCCCGAACTCGCCCCCGTCACCGCGATCGTCCTGTCGTCCAGTCTCGGCGGTCGCCACATGCGCGCCCCTCCCCGTCACTCTTGGCCGATCCGGGCAGCCTAGACGTGACGGCGCGGTCTGTCCGGAACCGGGGTGGGTGCCGGCGTGGGCAGCGATGGGCTCGGCCGGTGCGTGGTCCGGGCGCGCGGGCCGCGGCGCGGACGTCGGGGACCGCGGGGGAAGGGAGCCGATCGGGCTGCGGGCAACCCCGAGGCGGCCGGCCCGCCACGCCGCACCCAGGGGAGCGGGGCGACCCGTGGGAAGGCGCGCGTGTCCTCCGACGCCCTCCCCCGTGGCCGGTTCCGCCGCACCACCGGTGGGGTCGACCCCGACATCGGGTGGGACGGTGGCCTGAGGGGAGCTCCCGACCCATGACGAATCTACGACGTAAAGGCGCGGGGTCGGTTCACCGACACGAGCCGTACACGACACTCAATGCGCGGGCACCGACACACAGGCCATCTCGGTGTCCTGCTCCGCCCACACCTCGCCGGGGGAGTGCTCGGGAACGTGCAGCAGTTCGCCCGGGCCGGCGGTGAACGTCGCTCCCTGACCGTGGATGCTCACGGCTCCTCGGAGCACGACCCACACCTCGGAGTAGGGGGCCGGAAGCGGAGCGCGCTCACCTTGGGCGAACCGGGCGAAATAGGCGCTCAGTGGCCCCCCTTCGTGTGCCTCGACCACGGGGCCGAGGCGGATCGCGTGGTCGCCGAACCGTTGCCATCCCTCGATCCGCTCGGGTCGGAAACGGCGGACGGTGCCCTCGGTCCTGGTCATGTCTCTCCTCGTGTGGTCGGGCGGCAGGGGAGACCCGCGTGGCGTGGCATCGGCGCGTTCCGGACATCGGAAGTCGGACACCCGACGCCCCGTGCGGCGCCGAGCCCGCGGCACGGACCCGCGCCGGTCGCGTGCACCGATCGCCCCGCCACATCCGGGCGCCGGGCGGACGACACCGGATCGCCGGGCCCGTGCCGCCCTGGGGAGGTGCGGCGGCGCCGGACGCCCCTGCCCTCTCGTGTCCAGTGAAGAACCTCGACCGCACTCGAGGTCAAGACCTTCGCGCCGGGTCTCGGGTCACGGATCGGAACGGCCCGAAGACGCGACACCCCACGAGGGGCGTATCCTCTTCCGGCGCGGGCGAGGAGAATGTCCCTTATGGACTTCTCCGATCCCCTGCCGACGTCCACCAGTGAGGACGAGCGCGCGAGCGCCGCCCGGGTGGCGCTGCTGCCGGTGGGCAGCCTCGAACAGCACGGCCCGCACCTGCCATTGACCACGGACACCGTCATCGCCTCCGCGCTGGCCCAGAGCCTCGCCGACGCCCATCCCGGCCTGCGGGTGCTGCCTCCACTGGCCTTCGGCTGCTCCCACGAACACGAGGCCTGGCCCGGGACGGTCAGCGTTTCGGCGCCCACCCTGTACGCGATGGCCGCCGACATCGCCGCGTCCCTGCGCAAGGCCGGCACCCCCAAACTGGTCCTGGTCAACGGACACGGAGGCAACCACGTCCTGGCCAACCTGGTGCAGGCCTCGGGCGGCGACATGGCGCTCTTCCCCGGACCGCACGACTGGGAGGCCGCCCGTCGCGCGGCGGCGATGAGCACCACCAACGACCGGGACATGCACGCGGGTGAACTGGAGACCTCGGTGTTGCTGCACGTGCGGCCCGATCTGGTGCGGTCCGGATACGAGGAGGCCGACCACCTCGCCGACCGGCGCGACCACATGCTCACCACCGGCCTGGCCCGCTACACCCGCTCCGGGGTCGTGGGTCTGCCCTCACGCGCCACGGCGACCGAGGGTCGTGACCTCCTGGCCCACCTCGTCACGCTCTTCACCGGGTACCTGGGCGTCCTCGACCCGAAGTAGCCGCCACACCAGCACCAGCGCGCCGGGAAGGGCCGCGACCAAAGCCAGGAGCCCGTACGTGACCGACACGGTCAGCCCCGCCTGCGCCCCCAGGCCGGCCGCGCCGAAGGCCAACGCCGTGACCGCCTCGCGCGGCCCCCAGCCACCGACGTTGGCCGGCACGCTCATCGCCACGAGCGCCACCACCAGCAAGGGCAGGAGCAGGAGCGCCGGGGTGGTGACCCCCGTCGAGCGGGCGGCGACCAGGAACAGGGCCAGGTGTCCGGAGAGCGCCGCCACCGACAGGAGCACCACACCCGGGCCCGTCGCCATCGTGAACAGACCGGCCCGGGTGTCGCTCACCGTCGCGGACAGCGTCCGCCACCAGCGGGCACCGCGCCGCCGCCCGACCAGCCGACCGACGGCGACCACCAGCGCCGCCACCACGAACAGGCCCACCGAGGCGGCCACCGTCAGCAGTCCCGGTCCCAGCAGGGCGGTGGGCAGCGTGAACAGCAGGACCGTGCAGGTGACGGCGAGCACCGACTGCCCGGCCATCCGTTCCAACACCACGGCGCGCACACCACGGGGCAGGTCACCGGCGTAACGGCCGTGACTCACGGCCCGGTGCACGTCACCGAGCACACCCGCGGGCAGCACGGCGTTGAGGAAGACGGCGCGGTAGTAGTCGCCCACAGCCCGCCCCCACGGAAGGCACAGCCCCACCCCGCGTGCCACCAGGACCCAGCGCGAGGCGCACAGCACGGTGGTGACGGCGCCGATGACCAACGCCGCCGCCACTGCCGGGGCGTCGACCGCCTCGAACGCGTCGGTGAACGCCTCCAGGGGGTACCACCACACCACCCCGGCCAGCACGGCCAGTCCGAGTAGGGGGCGTACGAGTCTCGGACGTCGCCACCACGGGAGCGGCCCGTCCGCCCGGGACGGTTCCGCCTGCCACCACCTGCGCCTCATGGGTGTTCCGTGGCCCCCTCGGGAAGGACCAGGAGGTCGGTGTGGTGCACGATGACACCGAGTTCGCCCCGTCCGCACGCGCCCAGCCGGCGCTCCAGGTACCCGTGCGGCGCCGCGGCGGGTTCCTGCTCCCGGGCGGCGCCGACCCAGCCGCGCAGCCAGGCGAGCCCCAGCGGGGCACGATCATGCCCCAGGCGCCAGGGGCTCGTGAAGGTCAGTGTCCGGTGGCCCCGTTCCCGGAACATCTCCTCGGCCACCCCGACGGCGTCCGGTCCCAGGCGCCCGCCGCGACGCTGGTGGGCGTTGAAGGCGGTGGTGAGCGGCGGATCGGCCGGGTCGCTCGGGAACAGTTCCACCCGACCCGTCACCGACAGGGTGAACAGGGCCGCGCAGCCGGCCCCGGTCACGGCATCGGCCACGGACTCCAGGGCGTCCCGGGTGAGCACGTCCAGCAGAGCGGAGCCGGTGACCAGGTCGACGTCGAGCAGGTCCCGTCCGGTGATCGACCCCAGGTCGCGCAGGCACATCCGGGACCGCACCGGGGCCCCGTCCGCCGAGCGGGTGGGCATACGCGCCCCGGCCGTCGACAGCAGACCGGGGTCGATGTCGTACAGGACCCAGGTCTGGGCCCCGGGGAGCCTCGGTGCCAACCAACGCCCCTGGGATCCGGTGCCGCACCCCAGGTCGACGACTCTGAGGGGGTGGGTACCCGGGCCGGTGCCGCGCTCGGCCAGGTGGGCGCGGAGCGGGTCCAGCGCCGCGGTGGCACGGGCCTCGGCGTCGGCCTCCTCGCGTAGGGCCAACCAGTCCGGCTCGAAGGCCGGCAGGGGGTTCTCGGACACGGAACTCATCGGGACTCCTCCCGGTGGAGTGCGGCCGTCGGTGGACGGGCGCCTCCTACCAGAGTGCCGGCTGGATACGGGCGGGGAGGTCCGAACCGGCGAGCCCGGGACCTGGGCCGTCATTCCGGTCCTGCCCCGGGCGCGATCCCGCGGGGTCGATCGGGGCTCCGGTCCGGGGCCACCGGGACGTGGTGGGGGTGACGTCTGGCCCGGGATGGGCCGTCCGAGTGCGCTCGGCGTCGTCGCCCCGGTGTTCACCGGCGCACGGGTCACCGTCCCGCAGCGCGCGTGGCCGGTCCGTTCCGGGGGCCGACCGGACATCGCGGATCCGATCGCCGGCGCGAGCCGGCAAGGGCCTTGGTCGGTCGCACCCCCGGCCCTCGTGGTACCGGGCCCACGGCCGGGGCCCGTCCGCCGGCGGTGGGGGAACGCACCGGCCCACCGCACGAGACTCGGGCCGGTGCCGGAATCCGCTCCGGCGCCGGCCCGTACCGGTCAGGCCTTCTTGGCCAGCCCCGCGTACTGGGGGACGTCGCGGAGGCTGCCCACCTCGGTGGGCTCGGGGCGCCAGTGGAACACCGAGACGACACCGGGGTCGATCAGTTCCAGGTCCTCGAAGTAGGAACCGAACTCGGGCACCGAGCGCATGATGTAGGGCTGGGCGACCTGCTCCTGCCACAGCTTCATGCCCTCGAGCGCGTTCGCGTCGGGCGCGGCGCCGCCGTCGTCACCGAACACGCCGTCGCAGATCGCCACGAGGCTGCCGGCCGGCAGCGCGTCGACGTAGGCGCGCACCAGTTCGAGCGCCTGGTCGTGCTCGAAGTGACCCATGGTCCCCATGAGGGTGAGCAGGATCGGACGGTCGAAGTCGAGGGTCTCCCGGGCCGCGTCCAGGACCGCGTCCACCTCCCGCAGGTCCTCGCCGACGAACTGGGTCCGACCCTGCTCGGTGCCGGTCAGCAGCGCGCGGGCGTGGGCCAGGACGAGGGGGTCGTTGTCGACGTAGACCACGCGGGCCTCGGGGTTGAGCGTCTGGGCGACCTCGTGGGTGTTGTTGGCGGTGGGCAGACCGGTGCCCACGTCCAGGAACTGGTCGATGCCCTCCTGCTGGATCGCGTAGGTCACCGAGCGGCGCAGGAAGAGCCGGTCCCCGGTGGCCACGTCGACGACCTGGGGGAAGAGCGCCTTCACCCGATCGCCGATCTCGCGGTCGACGGGGTAGTTGTCCTTGCCGCCGAGCCAGTAGTTCCAGACCCGTGCCGTGTGGGCGACGCTGGAGTCGATGGGGGTGTCGGTCATGGGGGCCTCTCGATCGGGGATGGCGTGGCGGTCGGTACCCGAAGTCTGGTCCCCTGACGGGTCCGTTCGCAACCCCGAAAGCCCGGTCACGCCGGGCTTCTCGTGTGAACGCGCCCCACCGTGGGGGCCGGTGGGGCGCGGTGGTCCGGGTCAGGTGCGGGACCGGGGGGAGGCGTCCCGTTCCGGGGTGTCGGGAGCCGGAGCGTCGTCTCCGGTCGGTGCCCCGTCGACGGCCCGCTCCGCGGCGTCCGAGGAGGCGTCGTCCCGCTCCTGGACCGGGAGGGTGTCCTCCCGCTCGGTGTCGGGCAGGTCGATGGTGTCGCGCAGGCGCACGTCCGGCAGGAAGAAGGCGACGGCGAGGCCGACCACGGCGATGCCGGTGGCGACGAGGAACAGGTCGCCGGTAGCCGCGCCGTAGGCGTTCTCCACGATGGTGCGCAGGAACGGTGGCATGCCCGCCAGGTCCAGTGTGCTGCCGTCCGTCGCGCCTTCGGGGATCGGAACGCCGGAGGAGGACAGACCGGCGGCGATGTCGTCGCTCACCCGGTGGGCGAGGATGGCGCCGAGCACCGACACACCGATGGTGCCGCCGAGCGAACGGAAGAAGGTGACCGATCCACTGGCGGCACCGAGCTCGTGCAGGGGCACGGAGTTCTGTACCACCA
Source organism: Nocardiopsis sp. MG754419 (assembly GCF_018207095.1). Classification (GTDB taxonomy): domain Bacteria; phylum Actinomycetota; class Actinomycetes; order Streptosporangiales; family Streptosporangiaceae; genus Nocardiopsis. The sequence goes on from NZ_QOCZ01000115.1 coordinate 6,797, forward strand.
GCACCAGGTTCTGCATGGACATGCCCACGCCGACGCCGACGGCGAGCATGCCCAGCGACACCACGGGCAGGGGCGTGGTGGCGTCGATGGTGGACAGCGCCAGGAAGCCGACGGTGAGGACCACCAGGCCGGTGAGCACGTACGGCTTGACCCGGCCGGAGCGGGAGACCATCCACCCGGCGACGGTGGAGGCGCCCATCGTGCCGAGCATGAGCGGGGTGGTGAGCAGTCCGGCCGCGGTGGGCGAGTACCCGCGCGCCAGCTGGAAGTACTGGCCGAGGAAGACGGCCCCGCCGAACATGGCCATGCCCACGGCCACGCTGGCCAGGATCGCGATGGCGGTCTCGCGTCGCGTCACCAGGTGCAGGGGGATGACGGGTTGGCCGACGCGGCTCTCGACCCACACGGCCAGGGTCAGCAGGGTGAGGCCGCCGAGGACCATCGCGGCGGTCTGCCAGGACAGCCAGGCGAAGGAGCCGCCGACGAAGGTGACCCACAACAGCAGGGTGCTGACCCCGGCGGCGATGAGGGTGGCGCCGACGTAGTCCACGCGGGTGCCGGGCACGCGCGCGTCCACCAGGTGCAGGGTGCGGGCGAGCACCACCAGGGCCACCAGCATGAACGGCACGCCGACGAAGAAGCACCAGCGCCAGCCCAGCCAGGGTGTGTCGGTGAGGGCTCCGCCGATGAGCGGGCCGCCGACGGTGGCCACGGCCATGACCGACCCGATGAGTCCGTTGAGGCGTCCGCGTTCCTTGGGGCTGACCAGGGCGCCGATGATCACCTGGACCAGGACCTGGGAGGCGCCCATGCCCAGTCCCTGGACGGCGCGGAAGGCGATGAGCTGGCCGGTGTTCTGCGCGAATCCGCACAGGAGGGAGGCCACGATGAACAGGACGATCGAGATCTGCAGGAGCAGCTTCTTGTCGAACAGGTCGGCGAGCCTGCCCCAGACCGGAGTGGAGGCGGTGGACGCGAGGAGCGTCGCGGTCACCACCCACGTGTACTGCGACTGGGTGCCCTGGAGGGATCCGACGATCTGAGGCAGGGCGACCGAGACGATCGTGCCGCTGAGCATCGTCACGCCCAGCACGATCAGGAGCCCCACGAGGCTGCGCTTGACCGATGTGCGTGCGGTGCCCTGGGGTTGAGGAGTGCTCAAGGGCTGACCTTTGGAAGGAGAACGTGCCGGAGGAGAGAACCTGCTTCCGGGGCAAAAATACAGAGTGAGCATTTTTGCAGTTTCTGCACGATATCACTCGCCATGTCGGCGCCGGGAGAGGGCGGGAGCGAGAAGCCCGCCACATCCGCGCCCGGGGTCGGTCGGCGGGTGACGGGCGACCGGCGGGGCGGTGTCTCCCTCACACCCGGTCGAGGACCTCCTCCAGTGCACGGGCCGCCTCGGACCAGTCCGCGAGCCCGGCCCGACGCGCGTGCGCCGCGACGCGCAGCCGCCGGCGCAGCGCGGGGTCGGTCAGCCACGCGCGCAGCGCCCCGGAGAGCGCCTCGGGATCGCCCGCCGGCACCAGAAGCCCCGGCACGCCGTGGTCGGGGGTCTGCCCCAGCGCCTCGGGCACACCGCCCACGGCGCTGGCCACCACCGGGATCCCCCGGGCCAGCGCCTCGGTGACGACCATCCCGTAGGTCTCGGCCAAGGAGGGCAGCACCAGCAGGTCGGTACGGTCGTAGGCCGCGTCCAGATCGGAGCCGTGCAGGGGGCCGGTGAAGCGCACGCGCTCCGGCGCCGGCGTCAGGGGGGTGCCCGGTCCGACACAGACGCAGGTCCAGTCGAGGTCGGCCAGGCCTTCGAGGGCCTGGAAGAGCACCCGGTGTCCCTTGCGCGGGGTCAACGACGCCACGCAGGACAACCGAGGTGAGGACGCGGAGCCCTCGGGCCGCGGGCGGCCACCGCCGGCGAGCGAGGCCGCGTCGACGCCCGGGGGGACCACGTGCACCGTGCGCAGGTCGTGGTGCTCCCGCAGGTGTCGGGCGGCCCACGCGCCGGTGGCCACGACCCCGGCGCACGCCCGGAGGACGCGGCGTTCCCGTGCGTCCAGGTCCCGGGCCTCGTCGGCCGGCAGACCGCTCTCCCGGGCCAGGGGCAGGTGCACCACCACCACGACGCGCAGGCGACGTGTCCGCGCGACCACGACCTCGGGCACTCCGCAGGCCACCAACCCGTCGATCAGCACCGGGGCGCCGTCGGGGACCGCGTCCAGGACCCGCTCCAGGGACCGGACGGCCGCCGGGTCCGGTCGGGGCCAGGTGCCGGGCACGGGAACGGTCCGTGTCCGTGTCCCGGCCTTGTCGATGCGCAGGTCGTACAGGGTGCCACCGCTGGGAGTGTCGGTGTTCGGCACCACGAACGGGATCCTCACAGGAGGCGTTCGTAGGCGGCCCAGGCCACGTGCGATTCGTGCAGGGTCACCGAGATCGCGGCCAGTCCCCGCGCGTGCGGTCCCAGTGCCCCGCTCGCGACGCGCTCGGCCATGCGGTCGGCGATCACCTTGGCCAGGAACTCGGTGGAGGTGTTCACCCCGGCGAACTCGGGGACCTCGTCCAGGTTGCGGTAGTTGAGCTCGGCCAGGATCGCCCCCAGTTCGCGGGTGGCCGCGCCGATGTCCACCACGATGTTGTCGGGATCCAACTCCGGGCGGCGCAGGGTCGCGTCCACCACGAACGTCGCTCCGTGCAGGGCCTGGGCGGGGCCGAACACCTCACCGGTGAAGCTGTGCGCGACCATCAGGTGGTCGCGGACGGTGACGCTGAACAAGCGGTCCTCCTCGGTTCGTGGGTGGTTCGTCGACCGCGACCGGACGGTGGGGCGTCCGGCCGGTCCACAGGGTCGCTCAGGCGTGGTCGTGTCGGGGGACGTCGTAGACCACCCGGTGGCAGAGGGCGGGCAGGTCGCCCCGGGCCAGCGCGGGCAGGATCCGGGGCAGGTCCTCGAAACCGCTCTCCCCGCTCAGCAGGGCGTCGAAGGCCGGATCGGTGAGCAGCCCCAGGGCCAACGCCAGGCGCTCGGCGTGGTCGTAGCGGGACCGGCGGGCCGGTGAGATCATGCCGACCTGGCTGGCCCGTACCGCCAGGCGGTGGGAGTGGAAATCCTCGCCCAACGGCAGGATGACCCGGCGGTCGCCGTACCAGCTCAGCTCCACCACCTCGCCCTCGGGATGCAGCAGTTCCAGGCTGCGCACCAGACCGGCCTCGCTGGCGCTGGTGTGGAAGACCAGGTCCCGGTCGCCGGCCGCGTCCTGGGGCAGGGCGAACTCGACACCGAGCCGTCCGGCGACCTCGGCGCGGTCGGGGTCCACGTCCACCAGCTGCACGCGGGTTCCGGGGACCCGGGAGACCAGCCGGGCCACGCAGCAGCCCACCATCCCGGCGCCGACCACGGTCACGCGGTCGCCCACCAGTGGTGCGGCGTCCCACAGCGCGTTGACGGCCGTCTCCACGGTGCCGGCCAGGACCGCCCGGTGCGGGGGCACCCCCTCGGGCACCGGAGCCACGGCCGAGACGGGCACCACGAACCGGGTCTGGTGCGGATAGAGGGTGAACACGGTGCGCCCGCGCAGGGCGTCGGGACCTTCCTCCACCACGCCCACGTTCAGGTAGCCGTACTTGAGCGGGCCGGGGAAGTCGCCCTCCTGGAAGGGGGCGCGCATCACCCCGTACTGGTTGGGCGGGACCCCGCCGCCGAAGACCAGGGTCTCGGTGCCGCGACTGATCCCCGAGTACAGGCTGCGCACCAGCACCTGGTCGGGGCCCGGGTCGGGCAGGTCGACCTCCCGGATCTCGCCCTCACCGGGTGAGCGCACCCAGAAGGCGCGCGCGGTCCGTCCCATGCTCAGCTCCCTTCGATGGCGCGGGCCCGGGTGGGGCGCCGACGCCACAGTCCCGCCACGTCGCGTCCGAACGACCACAGCAGTGCGGCCAGTGCTCCGGCGACCGCGGCCGTCGTCATCGGTTCGGGCATTATGCCCGAGACCGCCACCACGAGCACGATCCCCTGTGCGGCGGCCACCACCTTGCGGGCCGTGCTCTCCGGTAGCGGCCCGTGCAACCACGGTGCCGGCCACGAGGCGGCGCCGAACAGGTAGCGCATCGCCCCGATCAACAGCACCCAAGGACCCAGGTCGAAGGCCACCTGCACGCTGAGCACCAGGATGAGGAAGGCATCGGCCTCCATGTCGAAGCGCGCTCCGAAGTCGGAGGAGGTGCGGGTACCACGGGCCACCTCTCCGTCGACGGCGTCCAGGATGAGCGCCGGCACCACCACCGACACCAGCGCCCAGGTGTGGGCGCCGTCGACGACCAGGGCCGTGGCCGCGCCGATGAGCACGACCCGGGCCAGGGTCACCATGTCCGCGGGGCCCAGGGGGCAGCGCCCGTACCGGTGCATCGCGGGCACGAGCAGGGCCGTCACCACGGCCGTGTAGACCGCCGCGGCCGCCCAGCCCAGGACACCCAGGCCCGTCACCACGCCCAACAGGGTCAGCAGGGCGACCTGGGCGGTCAGTGCCCCGGTCCACGGCCAGGTGGTCGTGTCGCTCACGCGCCCTCACCGGGGTGGTGGCCCGAACGGGGACGACCGTCGTGGTGCACGGCGCCTCCGTGGCCGTTGCCGTTCGCCGGTGCGCCGTTCAGGTGGGGCAGGTCGTGGCCCAGACGGTCGCGTTTGGCGGTCAGGTAGTCGATGTTGTCGCCGTGTGCCGCCGCCAGCAGCGGCACACGGGACGCCACCGTCACTCCGTGGTCCCGGAGCGCGCGTACCTTCTCGGGGTTGTTGGACAGCAGCCGGACCGAGCGCACACCCGCGTGGCGCAGGATCCGGGCGGCCGGGGCGTAGTCGCGCACGTCCACCGGCAGGCCCAGCGCGGTGGCCGAGTCCACGGTGTCCAGCCCCTCGTCGTCCTGGAGGGCCATGGTGCGGACCTTGTCGACCAGACCGATCCCGCGCCCCTCCTGACCGCGCAGGTACACCAGGGCCCCGCGCCCCTCGGTCACGATCCGGTCCAGCGCGGCCCGCAGTTGGTCCCCGCACTCACAGCGTAGTGCGCCGAAGACGTCCCCCGTCAGGCACTCCGAGTGCACACGGACCAGGACGTCCTCACCGTCACCGACCTCTCCCAGGACCAGCGCCAGGTGTTCGTGGTCGTCCCCCGGATCACGGAACGCCAGGCATCGAAAGCGCGCGCTGCGCAACACCAGGTCGGACTCGGCGACGTCATCCTCGCCCAGGACGTGTTCGGCCATCGGCCCCCTTCCGCAATCCGGACACGGCACACCCCGGCGCCTGCCCCGCCGCCGGCCCAGTGAAACCTCGGGCGGCCGACACCGGTGGTGCGAGGAGATCGGTCGAGGGGCCCGTCGGGGGTCAGGACGTGCGGGGTGAGCCCGGCGCCGACGGGGTGGGCGCGTCCTCGGGGAGGTCGACCCGGATCTCCCCGCCCAGGGCGGCGTCGCCCTCCAGGGTGAGGGAGTCGCCGCTCCAGAACCGTCCCGGGTCGTAGTAGCCGGCCGGCCTGCCCTGGGGCAGCAGCCCCATCTCCTCGTAGGTCAGGGCGACGACCTCGGCGCAGTACGCGGTCTCCAGACGCCGCTCGCGCGCCTTGCGTCCGAACGGCGTCCTGCCCAGGGCCCAGCGTCCGGCCAGGCGGGCGGTGGAGGGGAAGGGGGTGCCGTTGAGCCGGGCCACCATGCGCAGCGCGGCGTCCTCCATGTCCCGGTCGGCCGTGGGGTCCAGCTGGCGCAGCCATCCCTGCTGTCCGTAACGGCGACCCCACACCAGGACCGCGTCCCGCAGGTCGTGCAGCTGGACACCGCGCTGGTGGGTGCCGGTCCACATGTCCACCAGTGAGCGGCCCAGTTCGGCGTGCCACATCAGCGGGGGGAGGTCGTCGATGACCAGGGACATGCCGACATGGTTGACCGGGCTGTTGGTGGTGATCTGAATGGCCCGGTCGGGCACGCTGGTGCCCCGGAACACCCACAGGTCACCGGTGCGCGTCAACTCCACGGCCTCGTCGAGGGACATGCTCGTGTTCGTCACGGGTCTAGCCTAGGACCATGAAGTGGTGGAAAGCCTGGGGAGTGGCCGCGTTCGTGGGTGTGGCGGCCACCGGAGCGGCGATCGCGCGCGCCGAACGGCAGCGACGCGCCTACACCCCCGACCAGGTCCGGGATCGTCTGCACGCCCGGGCCGCCGAGATACGGGAGGTGAAGGCCCCTGGGGCCGTCGGTGCGGGCGTCGGGGACGATCCGGCCTCCGGCCGTCACTCACGGGGCCGGGCCCGCGGCTGGACGGGCCGTGTGGCGGCCCTGCCGCCGGTGGCCGCGGCCGGCCGACTGTGGCGCCGGGTACGTCGCCGTTGACGCGCGCCGTTCCCCTCCGGGACGTGCGCCGAGACCTCCGTGGTTCAGAGCGCGTGTCGATCGGTGACGGTTGGTCCCGGGGGAGTGCGGGCCGCTAACGAGGGTCTCGACCTCAGGACGTAGTCCAGCAGGTTGCGTTCCAACTCCGGAGCGGGGGCCGACCGCAGCGGCGGTTCGCCCCGGCCGCGGTCCCAGGCCAGGACGTCGGCCGCGGTGGTGGACAGCGGGGTCGAGGGCAGACCGGCCTCACGGGCGCGGGTGGTGTCGCGCTGGAAGAACTGTTCCCGGATCCGGTCCGGGCGGACCAGCGGGAACCGCGCCTTGACCGTGCCCGAGGGCACCAGGATCAGCTCGACGCCGGTCCCGGCCGCCGCGGCGCAGGTGTGGATCATGCCCGCCAGGGTGAGCGGCGCGGCCGGGCCCATGGCGTTGAACACCCCCGAGCGGTCCTCCTCCAGGAGCCGGACCACGAGGTGGGCCAGGTCGCGGGCGTCCAGGACCTGCAACGGTTGGCCCGGGTCGCCCGGCAGGACGACCCGGCCGCCCTTGGCGGCCCGCCGCACCCAGTAGGTGAACTGGTCGAGGTTGTCGTGGGGGCCGGCCAGGACCCCGGGCCGCACGATGGTGGCGCGCTCCCCGAAGCGCGAGGTGAGTTCCCGTTCGCAGGCGACCTTGAGAGGTCCCCGGGTACGGGCCCCGACCACTTCGGAGTCCCACTCGGGTGCCACGAGCGGTGCCGACTCGTCGGCTCCGGGTCCCGCACCGGACGCGTACACGGTGTTGCTGGAGAGGAACAGATAACGCCCCACCCGCTCGTCCAGGACCTCGGCGGCGTGCCGCACGTGCCGGGGAACGGTCCCGCTGACGTCCACCACGGCGTCGAAGGACCGTCCCTCCAGAGCGGACAGGTCGTTCTCGTCCCGGTCGCCCCGCAGCCGTTCCGCGCCGGGGAACAGGTCGGTGCCGGTCCGCCCACGATGGAAGAGCGTGACGTCGTGGTCGCGGTCGAGCGCCTTCGTCACGATGGAGCGGCCGACGAACGAGGTGCCGCCCAGTACGAGAATCCGCATGAAACGAGACTCTAGCCGGAGGTCAGCGCCTCGTCCGGTACCGAGTATCCGGGTGGTTCAGAGGGGTTTGTCGAGAAATCCGACCTTCTCCAGCAGGGTGATGTGGTCGGTGTCCAGGGTGTCGAGGAAGGCGCCGACGTCGCGGTGCGGAGCCCGGTGCAGCGGAGCGCTGGTGCGCAACAGCCCCACCTGGGACAGGCCCTCCCCGCCCAGTCGCGAGGCGGGGGTGGCGGGCGGATCGACCCGGTACAGGCGCCAGGCGCTGCCCCGTGGCGCGGAGGCCAACAGCATCATCGGCCGTTTCCACACCAGCAACGCCCACGCCTTGGGACCCTGGGCGTGCACCAGGACGGGGGCGACCTCCTGGTCCAGGAGTTCGACGACCCGGGCGGCGACCGGGACCGGGTTGGTGAACGACCCGTGGATCCGGTACACACCGGAGTCGACCTCGCACGTCCACCCCGACGCCTCCAGCTCTTCGGTGATCCGAGTGGGGAGGTCGTCGTCGCCGTCCGGGGCCGGTTCGGGCGGTGCGTCCGCCGGGACCAGGGCGGTCAACGCGGCCCCGTCCGCCCGGGTCAGGGCGCCCAGGTGCGAACCGAGCGTCAGGGCCCGCCGCCCCTCCGGTCCGACCCACTCCAGGAGCCCGCCGTGTCGGGGGAAACCGTCGGGGACCGAGCGCGACGTGGCCTCCAGGCCGGCCTCGGACAGGGACCGCAGGGTCTCCTCGGTGTCCTCCTTCGGCCAGTCCTGCGGCACCATCAGTTCCACCTCGGTGGGTGCCAGCCGCTCGCCCAGGGAACGCAGTGTCGCGGTGACGGCACCGCGCAGCGGGGCGTACAGACACAACCGGTCCACCGGCCCCCGGGGCAGGTGGGAGAGCAGGGGACCCTCCAGGTCGTGCAGGCTCCGGGCCGGGCCGTCGACCGGTGCGGTCAACAGCAGGTCCTCCAAGCGTTCGGCCACCTCGGTCAGCCGTCGGGCCACGGCGTCCGGGACCGACGGGGTCCCCGCGCGGCCGCGTAGCCACGCCCCCAGGTCGTCGAAGGCCCAGGGGACCCCCTCGGGTCCGCCGCGCACGACGGTCCAGGGGCGTCGCGGTGCGGCCGGGGCGCCGCCGCCGAAGGCCGCCGTCACGTGCCCGTCGCCCACCAGCAGGACCAGTTCGGGCAGCGGGTGAGGGGTGGTGCGTTCGATGAGGGCGAGGGTGCGGTCCGGTCGGGACACCGCCGCGGGCTCCGCTCCGGGAGCGGCGGCGCCGAGAACGGTCACGGCGGCGCCCTTCTCGTGGGCGGCCGGCAGCACGTCCCGCTCCAGTGCGGGCAGGTCGAGGTCGGTGCCGATCAGGACGAACTCGTGCAGAGCCGAACCGTCGGTGCGGGAGGGCCACTCGCGTAGCAGGGCGAGCGGGGACACGGACACGACAGGACCTCTTCTCACGCCGGGATCGCCGTCGAGTCTAGGGGAGGGCCCGGCCGCACCCGGGACCGGCTCCACTCTGGACGGCGCGTGGGGCGTCGGGACGGTCACCGTGCGCGGGGGCACGCGGTCGCGGTGGGGCCGGAACGAGGGTGTGCGGCGCGTCGACGGAGGTGTCCACCGGGAGCACGACGCGTGGTCGAGAACCGTTGCCGGTGATCCGCTCACCCCCGTATGCCGCCCCCGGGGGAGGATGGGACCATGGTGGCGATGTCCGAGAGCCCGCCGTGTCGACCGCTGCGCGCCGGGGTGTTCACCCTGGTGTGCGCGAGCCTGTCCGCGATCGGGCACGCCGTGGGGTCCGGGCAGGACGTGCCCCTGTTCGGCCTGCTGCTCGGCGGTGCCGTGGTGCTGGCCATGGCCTGGGCCTCCACCGTGCGTCGACTCGGGCTGTGGGCGCTGACGGCCCGCATGCTCTGGGGCCAGTTCGCCCTCCACGTCACCTTCAGCGCCACCCAGGGGTGGGTCGGCGGTCACGCCGACCACGCCGCGGCGGTGCTCTCCCCGAGCACGATGCCGGCGTGGACGATGATCTCCCTGCACGTGGTCATGGCCCTGGTGAGCGCCTGGTGGCTGCGGTTGGGTGAGGACGCCCTCTTCGCGTTCCTGCGGTTCATGGCGTTGTCCCTCGTACCGCTGTTGTTGGTGGTCGGAGCACTGCCGCGCCCCGAGCCGGTGGCGGTGCCCCGGTTCGTCCCGGTCGACGAGCCGTTCGTCGCCGGCCCATCGTGTCTGCGCCACACCCGTGTGCTGCGGGGCCCACCCCTGGCCCTCGCCGCCTGACCCGGGTACGGGCGCGTGCCGGGCCCCTCCGGCCCCGTCGCCCGTGAGCCGACCACCGTCGGCCCATGCTCCCGTGCCCGTCGTCGGGCGCGTCCTCGGTGTACCCGCGGTGTCCCGACACCGCCGACCCCGGACGCCCGCGATCCCGACCCCCGGCGTGAGTCCGTCTCCGCCGTGCCGTGGTCGGTCGATCGCGTGTGCCATGACGGAGAGCACAACGGACATGACCCCACGTGAAGCCACCGCGTGCCCACCCCGCACGCCTCGATCCGCGCGCCCACCCGCCTCCTCGGGCGACGAACACCCCGAACTGCGCCGACTGGCCCTGGGCGCCGGGCGGGGCGTCCCCGGTGCGGCCGACGCCCTGTTCGCGCTGACCCGCGAGGACGTACGACGCTACATCGCCCGACGTGTCGACCCCGCCTGGGTGGAGGACCTGATCCAGGAGACCTGTGTCCGGGCCCTGCGCGGTCTGCCCCGCTACGCGGGGCGGGCGCCCGTGCGCGCCTGGTTGCTGTCGGTGGCCCGCCACACCGTGGTGGACCGCTACCGCCTGCGCGAACGCACCCCCCGCACCGATCCGGTCGCCGACTTCGAGTGCGCCCTCGGTGCGCGGGCCGGCGCCCCCGGCCGCTTCGACGAGTACCTCGCTCTGGCGTCCCTGCTGGACGAACTGCCTCGCGAACGACGCACCGCGTTCGTCCTCACCCAGATCCACCGGGTGTCCTACGCCGAGGCCGCCGCCCTGACCGGGGTGCCCGTCGGCACCGTCCGGTCCCGGGTGGCGCGCGGTCGCCGAGACCTGGTCCGCCTGTTGCGCGAGGCCGCGTGAACACGCACACCGACCCCTTCCCC
>NZ_QOCZ01000116.1 GCF_018207095.1 Nocardiopsis sp. MG754419
GGTCGGCTCCAGCAGCCGCATGACCATGCGTGAGAGCGTGCTCTTGCCCGAACCGGACTCCCCCACCACACCCAGGGTCTCCCCCTGGTACAGGTCGAAGCCGACGCCCTTGACCGCCCAGAAGTCACTGGAGCGACCCCACAGGCCACCGCGGACCTTGAAGCTCTGGGACACGTCGCGCACCCGCAACAGCGGCTCGCCCTCGCCCGTGGACGGGGTGAAGGCCTGGAACCCGCCCGGCTCGGTGACGGCGCCCTCGCGCCTCTGCCTCTCGACGCGGTCGGCGCGGTCCTGCGCACGGCGCTGGGCCCGGGAGACCTCCACCCGCGGCACCGCGTCGAGCAGCGCCCGGGTGTAGGGGTGCTCGGGTCGCGAGAGCACGTCGCGCACGTCGCCGCGCTCGACCGCCTGGCCGTGGCGCATCACGACGACCTCGTCCACCGAACCGGCCACCACGGCCAGGTCGTGCGAGACCAGGATGAGGGCCATGTTCAGATCGCGGCGCAGCTCGTCGAGCAGGTCGAGGATGCGCGCCTGCACGGTGACGTCCAGGGCGGTGGTGGGCTCGTCCGCCAACAGCACCTTGGGGTCGCACATGAGCCCCATGGCGATCACCACGCGCTGACGCATGCCACCGGAGAACTCATGCGGGTAGGCGTTGATCCGCTTGTCCGGCTCGGGGATACCGACCCGGTCCAGCGCCTCGACGGCGCGGGTGCGCGCGTCGGCCTTGGAGGCCTTGGGGTGGTGCACCCGGTAGGCCTCGATCAACTGGTCACCGATGGTGTACTGCGGGTGCAACGACTGCATGGGGTCCTGGAAGACCATCGCGATGTCGTTGCCGCGCATCCGCTGCAACTGTTTGTCGGTGGCGGTCACCACGTCGGTGCCCACCACCTCGATCCCGCCGGTGATCTCGGCGCGGCTGCCCCGGTGCAGACCCATCAGGGCCAGGGAGGTCACGCTCTTGCCCGACTGGACGTCGCCGTCCATGGTCGGGAACGTCACCCGCAGGTCGTCCACCCGGACGACGGGTTCGGTCGAGGCCATGACTTCTTCCTTCGTTAGTGCTGCTCTGGTCAACGTGGTCCCCTACCGACCGACCCGGACCCGCGGGTCGACCACGGGGTAGAGCAGGTCGACGACGAGGTTGCAGATGACGATGAACACCGCGCCGAACAGCGTCACGCCCAGGATGACCGGGAGGTCCTTGGCGACGATCGAGGTGATCGCGTAGGCGCCCACACCGTTGAGCGAGAAGACCGTCTCGGTGAGGATGGCGCCGCCGAGGACCATGCCGATGTCCAGACCGAGGATGGTGAGGATCGGCGTGAGCGTGGGACGCAGGGCGTGCTTGAAGATCACCTTGCGTTCGCTGAGTCCCTTGGCGCGGGCGGTGCGGATGTAGTCCTCGTTGAGGGTCTCCAACATGCCCGCGCGGGTCTGCCGGGCGTACTGGGCCGCGTGCAGGAAGGCCAGGGTGAGCCAGGGCAGGAGCATGACCTGGTACCAGCCGACGGGGTCCTCGGTGAAGGGCACGTAGCGCGAGACCGGGAACAGCCCCCACTGGTGCACCAGGAAGGACAGGGCGAGCAGACCGGTGAAGTAGACCGGCAGGGAGACACCGATGAGTGCGGCGCCCATGGCCAGACGGTCGAAGACGCTGCCGCGCTTGACGGCGGAGATGACGCCCACGGTGACACCGCCGACGACCCAGATGACCGCCGCGCCCAGGCCCAGGGACAGGGTCACCGGAAGACGGTTGAGGATCTGTTCGAGCACCGGGGTGTTGGTCGTGAAGGAGTACCCCAGGCACGGGGCGGCGCACTCCACCGTCTCGCGACCGAAGGTGAACTCCTGTCCGAACAGCAGCGTCCGGAGGAACTCGATGAACTGGACCGCGACGGGCTGGTCGAGGCCGAGGCGTTCCACGGTGGCGTCGAGCACCGCCGGAGTGGGCGCCTTGCCCGCGTACATCGCCGCCATGCCGTGCGGGGTGACGCCCGCCCAACGTGGGAGGACGTAGAAGATCCAGAAGGTCACCGCCGTCACGACGGCGAGGAGCAAGATACCCGCACCAAGGCGGCGAAGGATGTAGTTCAGCATCGCGGTCAGCGGCGGGGCTCCCCCGGGTTCCCGTGGGGCCCCGCCGCATTCACCTGCCTTCTCGTACTAGTTCAGGCCGGTAGTTTCGGGGACTATTCGTCCCGGTCCACGCCCAGCGCCATGAAGTCGTACATCATGTAGGCCGGGTGGTAGTAGACGTTGGTGAGGTCGGCGGGACGGTAGAACGTCGACTTGTCGAAGACCACGGGCATGATGGCCGCGTTCTCCAGGACCAAGGTGTCGATGTCCGCGTACATCTCCGCGCGCTCGTCCGGGTCCTCGGTGAGGAGGGCCTCGTCCCACATGCCGTTGACCTCGGGGTCGTCCAGCTCGGAGGTGTTGAAGTTACCGGTCTCCATGATCGCGTCGCCGTGCGTGATCTTGGAGGCGAAGCCGTAACCGGTGGGCCAGTCCGGGCCCCAGCCCGAGACGCTCAGGCCGATGCCGTTGTCACGGACGTAGTCCTGCGAACCCGCGTACTGACCGAAGAAGTCGGCCTGCGGGAACTGCTCGATGGAGACGTCGATGCCGACGCGGCCCAGGGACTCCTGGAGCGACTCGGCGGTCAGGACGTCGCGCTCGCTCTCGGCACGGACGGCGATGGTGGTGCTGAAGCCGTCCTCCTCGCCGCACTCCTCCAGCTTGGCCTGGGCGGCATCGAGGTCGCCCTTGTTGTCCTGGGACGGGTACAGGTCCGACTCCGGGTCCGCACCCGGGATCAGCGGAGGCAGCAGGTTGGTGGCGATGTCGCCGCCGTCGTCGCCGCCCCAGGCGCGCCACATGCTGTCGCGGTCGGCCGCGTACATGATCGCCTGGCGGCAGGCCACGTCCTCGATGACCGGGGTGTGGATGTTCACGTAGCGCAGGGCGCCGGAGTACGGGTTGTCCACGAACGGGCGGGCGGACTCGTCCGAGAGCAGACGGGTCTTGGTCGCCGGGCCCACGCCGGAGCCGCGCAGGTCGACGTCGAGCTCGCCGCTGGCCAGACGCTCGTCGACCTCGTCCTGGGAGACGCCGATCTCGACCTCGATGCGGTCGGGCAGGGCCTCGCGGATCGGGTCGGTCTCCGGGTCCCAGTGCTCGTTGCGGTCCAGGTGCAGCTTCACACCGGGCTCGTACTCGCCGTCGAACTTGTACGGACCGGAGGAGACGACGGTCTGCTGGTAGAGCTCACCGCGGTCGGCGTCCACCGGGACCGGGGCGGTCTGCGGCTGGGTCAGCACGTTCGGGAACTCCGAGAAGGAGTCCTTGAGGTTGAAGACCAGGGTGTGCTCGTCCGGGGTCTCGATCGCGTCGAAGCCCTCGAGCGGGTCATCGTGGTCGTAGACGTTGTAGTCGCCGTCCTGGTCCAGGTGCGCGGCGAAGTACTGCGGGCCCTCGCTGAAGATGCCGCCGTTGAAGTTGGCGCGGGCGATGCCGTACTTGATGTCCTCGGAGGTGATCTCGGAGCCGTCCTCGTACTTGAGGCCCTCCTGGATCTTGACGGTCCACTGGGTGAAGTCGTCGTTGGGCTCGGGCATCTCGGCGGCCATGTCGGTCACCAGGTCGGTGGCGTTCTCGCCCGGCTCCGGGTTGAAGGCCATCAGCGTACGCGCGTAGTAACGGGAGAAGTTCCAGTTGAACGCGTAGTAGGTGTTGGCCGGGTCCGTGGAGTCGAAGTCACCGTCGATGGCGTAACGCAGGGTGCCACCGGACTGCTCGGACGGGTTGACGATGCTGTCGGAACCCTGGTCGAACTCGGTGTCGGCGTCCGCCGGGCCGCCGCCGGTGGCCGAGCCGCCGCAGGCGGACAGGAAGAGTGACGCCGCCGCGCCGAGCGCGACGAAGCCGAGGGTGCGATTCCTCACGGAACTACCTCTCTGAACCTTTGAGTAAGGGTGGATAGGACCTGCGGGTTGATCCACGTGCGTGCGGGGTGGATCGGGACCGCCCCGCACGCACGCGGGTCAGTCCGACGTCTTGGGATCGAAGGCGTCGCGAAGGCCATCACCGAACAGGTTGAACGCGAGGACGGTGATGAAGATGGCGAGACCGGGGAAGACGATGAAGTAGGGAGCGGTCTGGTAGAAGGGGACCGCTTCGGAGAGCATCTTGCCCCAGCTGGGCGTGGGCGGGTTGATGCCGACTCCCAGGAAGCTCAGGGCCGCCTCGAACAGGATGTTCGTGGGGATGAGCAGCGTGGAGTAGACGATGATCGGCGTGACCAGGTTGGGGAGGATCTCCTTGACCAGGATGTGCCGGTTGCCCGCGCCCAGGCTGCGGGCGGCCTCGACGAACTCCCGTTCGCGCAGGGCCAGGGTCTGGCCCCGGACGATGCGCGCGATGTAGGGCCAGTTGAAGAAGCCGATGATGAAGACGATGACGCCGATCCTCAGGCCGTTGCCGGTGAGTCCGAGGACACCGTCGGGGATGACCCCGACGAGGGCGATCGCGAAGAGCATCAGCGGGAAGGCCAGGAAGATGTCCATGGCCCGGCTGATGAGGGTGTCGACCCAGCCGCCCATGTAACCGGCGATGATGCCGAGGACGGTGCCGAGGGCGACGCACACCAGCGTGGCGAGGAAGGCCACCAACAGCGAGATCTGAGCGCCGTAGAGGATGCGACTGAAGAGGTCGCGTCCGGTCACCGGTTCCAGGCCGAGGAGGTGGTCGGAGCTGATGCCGCCCCAACGGTCGACACCCGCGGCGGGGTCGTCGGGGTCCGCGTACGGGACCCGCGCGCTGGGGTCGATGAGGTCCTGGTTGAACTGGGTGGGCGGGTGCCCGAACCACTTGACCAGGAGGGGCGCGAGGAGCGCCGCGAGGATGAGCAGCACCACGACCGTGCCGGAGACCATGGCGACCTTGTCGCGGCGCAGACGCCGCCAGGCGATCTGACGCAGGGACCGGTTGTCGGCATCACTGCGACCTTCGGTGGCCGTCACCGCGACGTCCACCGCGTCGGCCTCGTCGCCCGACCCATGGACATGTGAGGGCGCACTCATCAGGCCACCACTCTCCACTCTTGCGCTTCTGGCCGAGAGGCCGGAACCCACACCTGAGCAGCTCAGGGGTTCGACCCTGAGGGGTCTCACGGTGGGGCCGGTCGGATCTCGACACTGGCTGGCGTGGGCATCGCGTCCGACGATGGCGGGGGGATCGCCCACCTCGTCGGCGCCGGACGGTCTCGGATCACCTTGTGACCCTGGACACACAGAAGTCCGTTTTGCCCGGGATGTTACACAACGACCAATTTACTCGCCCCTCACGAGCCCGCCGTCCAAACCAAGTCCATGTGGCTGAATCGTAACCAAAGCTAACAATGAACCTGTACAGGCACTAAAAAGGGGCAAAGTGCCAACCAAGGACGAACGTCATCGATGTGGGGCAATGGAGTCGATACAAGCCCACACCTTACGAGCACACCGCAGGAAAGTGAACGCGGGGCGGCGTGCTATGCCAAGTGCTATGGCATCAGCGTGTGCCGTCGCGCGCACGTACCGTGAGGACGAGACCACGAAGAACGGCGGCCCGCCGAAGCGGAACCGCCGTTGTCGGATGCTGCGGGCGTCCGTACCCCCGGGGGGCGCGGACGCGTCCCTCACTCGATGCCGTGCTTGCGCAGCAGGGCCTCGATCTCGTCGAAGTCCTCGCCGCCGCCGGACTTCTTCTGTTCGGGCGCCTTCACCTGACCGGCGGCGGGCTGCGCCGGACCGGCCGCGGGCTTGCCCTTGGGGGCGGCCCCGGACGCGTCGCCCTGGGGTCGCTCGGCCTTGGCGCCCGCCTGCTTCACACCGACCCCCCGTGCCTTCATGAACCCGGAGGCCACGTACAGGATCACCATCAGCGGCACCAGCGCCACACCCGCCCAAACGATCGGGTTGAACACCAGACCGGCCAGCACACCGAAGAGCCCGAGCACGAACTGCATGACGACGTTCATCAGGCCGAGCAGACCCGCCACCAGCGGGAGCATCGACCACGCCAGCCCTCGCAACCCGAAGGCCGCGCCCTTGCGTCGCCACACGAAGAACGTGATGATCAGGCCCAGCGCGGCGAGCGCGGCTCCCAGAGTGAGGCCGGACGTCATAGTCAAAGTCTCAGGCATACGCCCAGTCTCCCATCCCGCGCCCGACCACACATCCGGCTCTTCCCCTAGGGCGGTTCCCGATCGGGTCGGACCCGGCGCCGTGGACGCACGGTGTCCGCGGGCACGACGTTCCCGTGATCCACGTTACCCGGAGCCGTCCAACGTCGCGGGCTCAGTCCCGGGCGACCAGGGACTCCAGCCAGTCGAGGTCGATGCCGACCAGGCTGTCGCGGAACACGACGCCCTCCCGCGGCGGGATCTCCACGTGGTTGGGGATCGCCACGGTCGCGCAACCGGCGTCCGCCGCGGAGGTCACCCCCACCACGGAGTCCTCCACGGCCACACAGCGCGCCGGGTCCACCCCGAGACGGCGGGCCGCACGAAGGTAGGGGTCGGGGTGCGGCTTGTTGGCCTCCACCTCGTCACCGGCCACCGAGTCGTCGAAGTTCGCCAGACCGATCCCACCGATCGCGGTGGCCACCAACTCACGCTCGGTCGAGGTCACCAGCGACACCGGAACCCCGGCCTCCGACAACATCGTCACCAGTTCCTTCGCCCCGGGACGCAGTTCCGCGCCCTCCTCCAACTTGGCCAGGAAACGAGCGTAGAGACGGTCGGCGACCTCCCTCGGGGTGAGGTCGGCACCGGTCAGAGCGATGATGTAGCGGCCCACGGGTCCGGCCGCGTTGCCGACGTTGTTGATGTGGTCCTGTTCGGTCCACACCCCGCCCAGGTCGGCGACGAGATCCGCCTCCGCCTCGTTCCACAGGTGTTCGCTCTCGATGAGGGTGCCGTCCATGTCCAACAGGACCGCCTGGAGGCGGCGCCCACCGGTCGGCGCGGTCTGGTTCTGTTCGGAACTCACAGTGCTCAATTCGCTCATCTCGACTCGTGGCCGTCGGACCCGACACGGGCGAGGCCCCACCGGTACCGGGCACCGGTGGGGCCTCGCCTCTGGGCCGGTCAGACGTTGAAGTATGTCGCCTCGGGGTGATGAATGACGATCGCGTCGGTGGCCTGCTCGGGAACAAGCTGGTACTCCTCGGACAACGTCACCCCCACCCGTTCCGGCTGCAGCAGTTCGACGATCTTGGCCCGGTCCTCCAGGTCGGGGCAGGCCCCGTACCCCAGGGAGAAGCGTGCGCCCCGGTAACCGAGCTTGAAGAAGGCGTCGAGTTCGGCCGGGTCCTCCCCCGCGAATCCCAGCTCCGCGCGGACGCGGGTGTGCCAGTACTCCGCCAGGGCCTCGGTGAGCTGCACCGACAGGCCGTGCAGCTCCAGGTAGTCACGGTAGGCGTTCTTCTCGAACAGCTCCGCGGTGGCCCGACTGATCGCCGCGCCGACGGTCACCACCTGGAAGGACACCACGTCCAACTCCCCCGACTCCTTGGGGCGGAAGAAGTCCGACAGGCACAGGTGCCGGTCCCGACGCTGACGCGGGAACGTGAAGCGCGTGCGTTCGGTGGCACCGTCGTCGTCGAGCACGACCAGGTCGTCGCCCTCGCTGTAGCAAGGGTAGTGACCGTGCACGACCGCGGCCTCCAGCAGGCCCTCGGTCTGGATCCGGTCCAGCCACATCCGCATGCGCGGACGCCCCTCGGTCTCCACCAACTCCTCGTAGGTGGGGCCGTTGCCGCCGCGGGACGCCTTGAGCCCCCACTGGCCCATGAAGGTGGCGCGCTCGTCGAGGAAGGCGGCGTAGTCGGCCAGCGGGACGCCCTTGCTGATCCGGTCGCCCCAGAACGGCGGTGTGGGCACCTTGTTGGTGGTGGACACGTCGCTGCGGGCGGGCATCTCCTCGGGTTCGGTGACCTTGAGGGTGGCCCCGCGCTTGACCCGGCGCTGACGCAGCTCGGGCAGCTTGGCGCCCTCGTCCCCGCGCTTGACCGCCATGAAGGTGTCCATCAGCCGCAGGCCCTCGAAGGCGTCCTTGGCGTAGCGGACCTCGCCACCGAACATGTCGGCCAGGTCCTGTTCCACGTAGGAGCGGGTGAGCGCGGCGCCGCCCAGCAGCACGGGGAAGCGCGCGGACATCCCGCGGGAGTTCATCTCCTCCAGGTTCTCCTTCATGATCACCGTGGACTTGACCAGCAGGCCCGACATCCCGATGACGTCGGCCCGCTTCTCCTCGGCGGCCTCCAGGATGGCCGACACCGGCTGCTTGATACCGAGGTTGACCACCTCGTAGCCGTTGTTGGACAGGATGATGTCGACGAGGTTCTTACCGATGTCGTGGACGTCGCCCTTGACGGTGGCGAGCACGATGCGGCCCTTGCCGTCGTCGTCGGTCTTCTCCATGTGAGGTTCGAGGTAGGCGACCGCCGACTTCATGACCTCGGCGGACTTGAGGACGAACGGCAGCTGCATCTGCCCGGAGCCGAACAGCTCGCCGACCGTCTTCATGCCCTCCAGGAGGGTGTCGTTGACGATGGCCAGCGCCGGCCGCTCGGTCAGCGCCTCGTCGAGGTCGGCCTCGATGCCGGTGAGCTCGCCGTCGATGATGCGGCGCTCCAGGCGCTCCCACAGGGGCAGTGCGGCCAGTTCCTCCGCACGGGAGGCCCTCATGGACTTGGCGTCCACACCGGTGAACATGTCGATGAAGGTCGACAGCGGGTCGTAGTCGTCCTCGCGCCGGTCGTGGATGAGGTCCTGGGCGACCTTGAGCTGGTCCTCGGGGATCTGGTTGATCGGCACGATCTTGGAGGCGTGCACGATGGCCGAGTCCAGGCCCGCCTGGACCGCCTCGTGCAGGAACGCCGAGTTCAACACGATGCGGGCGGCCGGGTTGACGCCGAAGGACAGGTTGGACAGACCCAGGGTGGTCTGCACGTCCGGGTAGCGCTTCTTGAGCTCGCGAATGGCCTCGAGGGTCTCGATGCCGTCCCGGCGGGTCTCCTCCTGCCCGGTGGTGATGGGGAAGGTGAGGCAGTCGATGACGATGTCGCCGGTGCGCATCCCCCACTCGCCGGTGAGCTGTTCGATGAGCCGGCTCGCCACCCGCACCTTCCACTCGGCGGTGCGGGCCTGTCCCTCCTCGTCGATGCACAGGCCGACCACGGCGGCGCCGTGCTCGGAGACCAGCTCCATGATGCGGGTGAACCGCGAGTCGGGGCCGTCCCCGTCCTCGTAGTTGACGGAGTTGATGACCGCGCGCCCGCCCAGGGCGTCGAGACCGGCCTCCAGGACGGGGGGCTCGGTGGAGTCGAGCATGAGCGGCAGGGTGGAGGCGGTGGCGAAGCGCGAGGCGAGCTCACGCATGTCGGCCACGCCGTCACGCCCGACGTAGTCGATGTTGAGGTCGAGGATGTGGGCCCCGTCGCGGATCTGGTCGCGGGCCATCTCCACGCAGGTGTCCCAGTCCTCGGCCAGCATGGCCTCGCGGAACTTCTTGGACCCGTTGGCGTTGGTGCGCTCGCCGACCGCCAGGTAGCTGGCGTCCTGACGGAAGGGGACGCTCTGGTAGAGCGAGGACGCCGAGGGCTCGATGAGCGGCTTGCGGTTCTTGATGCCACGGCCCTGGACCCGCTCCACGACCTGACGCAGGTGTTCGGGGGTGGTTCCGCAGCAGCCGCCGACCAGGCTGAGCCCGAACTCCGCGGTGAAGGTGTCGTGGGCGTCGGTCAGCCCCTCCGGGGAGAGGTTGTAGACCGCGCCGTTGGGGCCCAGCTCCGGCAGACCGGCGTTGGGCATGCAGGAGATGGCGACGGAGGAGTGGTGCGAGAGGTAGCGCAGGTGCTCGCTCATCTCGGCGGGGCCGGTGGAGCAGTTGAGCCCGATGACGTCGATGCCCAGCGGTTCCAGGGAGGTCAGCGCGGCGCCGATCTCCGAGCCCATGAGCATGGTGCCGTTGGTCTCGATACTGACCTGGGCGATGATCGGCACGTCCCTGCCCAGCGCCTTGCGTGCGCGCTTGGCCGCGATCACGGCGGCCTTGACCTGGAGCAGGTCCTGGCAGGTCTCGATCAGAATGGCGTCGGCGCCGCCGTCGATGAGACCGCGGTGACACTGCTCGTAGTAGTCGCGCAGCAGCGCGTAGGGAGCGTGTCCCAGGGTCGGCAGCCGGGTGCCGGGGCCCACGGAGCCCAGCACGTAGCGGGGCTGGTCGGGGGTGGCGTAGGCGTCGGCGGTCTCGCGGGCGATCCGCGCACCGGCCTCGGCGATCTCGTAGGTGCGGTCCTCGATCCCGTACTCGAAGAGTCCGCCGTAGTTGGCGGAGAAGGTGTTGGTCTCGACGCAGTCGGACCCGACCTCGAAGAAGGCGGCGTGGGTGTCCCGGACGATGTCGGGCCGGGTGATGTTCAGGATGTCATTGCAACCCTCGTGCCCCTCGAACTGGTCGAGGTCGAGATCGTGCGCCTGCAACATGGTGCCCATCGCCCCGTCCGCAACGACCACGCGCTGGGACAGTGCTTCACGGAATGTCCGTCGATCTCTCATAGTCGGCAACTCTAGTCTCGGGGCATCGCGGAACCCCAGTCGGTCGTTCGTGACGAACGGCACCGGTGAGGACCACGACGCACGGCTGGGAGTCGACGGTCGGGGACGTCGTCGTCCCGGGCCGTCGGTGCTGCCGAGGCTACCCCATCGGGTGTTTCACCCAGTGAGACGGGTGTCCCAAAGCCGAGGGGGTGGTGGCACCCGGTGGGGCCGCCTTCGCGATTTCTCGGGTGCGGCGCCACCCCATAGGGTGGGGTGCGTCCGCGTTCAGGAAGGGGCCGCACATGATCCAGCTCGACCGCGAGCTCGTCGAGCCTGTGATGGTGGCGGCGTTCGAAGGGTGGAACGACGCCGGTGAGGCCGCGAGCCTGGCCGTTGAACACCTGACCGAGCACTGGGGCGCCACGGAGCTGTGCTCCCTGACCCCGGACGACTACTACGACTTCCAGGTGACCCGTCCGCGCATGTCCGTGGTCGAGGGGCGACTGCACGAGGTCGAGTGGCCCACCACACGGGTACGGGTGGCCCGTCCTCCCGGCTCGCACCGGGACGTGGTGCTCGTGGTCGGTCCCGAGCCCAACATGCGGTGGCGTTCCTACACCGCCGACCTGGTGGCCATCGCCCGCGAACTGGGGGTCGAGCGGGCCGTGCTGTTGGGCTCGCTGCTGGCCGACGCCCCGCACACCCGACCCGTGCCGGTGACCGGCATGGTCTCCCCCGGTGGCCTGGCCGAACGGCACGGCCTGGAACCCTCCACCTACTCCGGCCCGACCGGCATCGTGGGGGTGGTGCACGAGGGCTTCGACGCCGCCGGCATCGAGACGGTGTCCCTGTGGGCCGCCATCCCGCACTACGTGGCCCAGCCGCCGTGCCCCAAGGCGACCCTGGCGCTCCTGGGCTGGGTTCAGGAGTTCTCCGGTGCCGAGGTTCCGCTCGGTGACCTGCCGGAGGAGTCGGTGAAGTGGGAGTCGGGGGTCGACGACCTCACCGCCGAGGACGAGGACATCGCCGCCTACGTCCGCGGGTTGGAGGAGGCCAAGGACACCGTGGAGCTCCCCGAGGCCTCCGGCGACGCCATCGCCCAGGAGTTCGAGCGTTACCTACGCCGCCGCGAGGACGACTGAGGGGCGCCTCGCAGCACCGATCGCTCGTGGGGTGACCGGCGACACGCCCGACATCGTCGCGATATTAGGTGTTCTTTAGCCGCGAGAGGATACGTTCCGAGGACACGGCTCGCGGACCGGAGGCGACCGCGAGGGGGACGGTCGTCGCATCAGGGGAGCGACGGCGGACCCCGATTCCGCCCCTGCCCCGACGGCGCCGCCTCCGGCTGGCCGGACCGATCGTCCCTACCGTCCGCGCCGGCAGGGAACGGGGGATAGAGCACACATGAAAATCGCCGTCGTCATCGCCAACGGCTACACCATGGGCGGCACGGTGCGGACCGTCTACAACCTCGCCCGCGGTCTCTCCGAGCGCCACGAGGTGGAGATCGTCAGCCTGACCCGTCGGCGCCGGGACCCCTTCTTCACTCTGCCCGAAGGGGTGCGGTTGTGGCCGTTGCACGACCGGACCGCCGAGGCGCCCGCCATGAGTTCCTTCGCCCGCCGCCGGTGGACCCGACGCGTGCGCTCCGTGGTGCCCGAGTCCGAACTGGCGCGCAACCAGAACTTCACGCCGGAGTCCGTCTCGGGTCTGCACCGTTTCCTGCGGACCACCGACGCCGACGTGGTGATGGGGACGCGACCCGGCATCAACCTGCTCCTGGCGGCGTGGGCGCCCAAGCGCCTGTGCGTCATCGGCCAGGAGCACCTCAACCTGGGCGAGCACAAGCCGGACCTGGTGGAGGCGATCGACCGGCGTTACCGGGACCTCGACGGACTGAGCGTGCTCACCGAGTCGGACCGCAACGCCTACACCAGGCTGCTGCGCCGCGGTGGGGACTTCCTCACGGTGGTGCCCAACGCCGTGGATCCCGGGGTCCCGCCCCGGTCGACCCTCGACGCCCCCGTGATCGCCGCCGCGGGGCGCCTGTCCCCGGTCAAGCAGTACCCGAAGCTGGTCGAGGCGTTCGCCCAGGTCGTCGAGGAGCACCCGGAGTGGTGCCTGCGCATCTACGGTGACGGGGACAAGGCCGCCAAGATCGAGGAGACCGCCCGCAAGCACGGCATCGAGGACAACGTCCGGCTCATGGGACAGACCCGGGACCTGACCGAGGAACTGTCCAAGGCCTCCATCCTGGCGGTGAGCTCGAAGGTGGAGGGCTTCGGGATGACCATCGTGGAGGCCTTCTCCGTGGGGTTGCCGGTGGTGAGCTTCGACTGCCCGCACGGCCCCGGAGAGATCATCGAGCACGAGCGGACCGGGCTGCTCGTTCCACCCCAGGACACCCCGGCCCTGGGCCGGGCCCTGCTGCGCCTGGTGGAGGACCGCGAGCGGCGCCATCACATGGGCGAGCAAGCCCTGGAGGCCTCCTCGCGCTACCGGCTGGAGGACATCATCCCGCGGTGGGAGTCCTTCCTGGAGCATCACCGCGCCTGAGAGCCGACGCGGCGACGCCTCCGGCGCACGACGAGGGACGGTCACAGCCTCATGCGTCGCCACTCGTCGGTGGCCAGGACGGCGGCCCAGGCGCCGGCGATGCGGGCCAGTCCGCGGCGGACCTCGTCGACCACGGCGGGGGCCAAGGGCGATTCGGACCGCTCGGCCGGTTCCAGACGCACGGTGACGCGCAGCCCGTCCAGGACCTTCTGGGCGCGGGCCAGGGTCTCGGGGTCGGCCGTCCGGGAGCGGTCGAGGACGGCGCGGATACCGTCGCGCAGGGTGAGGGCCTCGTCCAGGTCGGCGAGGGTGATGGGGATGGCGCCCTCGGTGACCAGACGGTGTTCGCGCAGGAAGCGGGCCAGATCGGCCCGGTCGGTGAGGCGGCCTCCGGTGGAGACGAAGTCCGCGATGAGCTCCGCCGCGGCGCTGGGCCGCGTGGGGGTGTTGGTGGTGATCATGGTCATGCGCGCCATCCCATCACGCGGGGCCGACGATCGGGACCGTTTTGGTGAGGTTGTGACCACAGACGGACACGACACATCGCCACCCGACGCGACGAACCGTCCCCCGCCTCCGGATGCGCCACAGGTCGAGCCTCCCCCACTCCCCTGGTCGGCGCGGAGCCGGGGCGCGGCCGGCCACCGCCGGTCTCCGGTGACACCTCCTCCGTCCGCCGGCGCGGCCCGCGGGGGTCGTGGGCCCGGCGCACCGTCCCGGAGGAGAGCGACCCGTTCCGGGGTCGCGACGTGAGGACCGACGGGCACGATGCCGCCCGGTCCGGGCCCGGTGAGGCCATGGGGCGCGGTGGGTATTCCTGGTGTGGGGGCTCACGACCGCGCGGGCCGAGGCACGGAGCCGACGCTCGCACGCGCACGGAGAGGCCGCGGCCAGAGGGAGGGAGCCCGGGCGCTCCGGGCCGGCCACCGAACAGTGGACGGCGCGGCGATCTCGGCCGCCTCCGCCGCCCTTGGCGTGGCGTCCGACTCGACGGCGCCACCCCTCATTACGATCGGGCCGTTCCGATCCGAGGCCAGGAGAGCACCATGACGTACCCACCACCGGCGCACACGCAGTCGCCTCCGGACAGCCCACTCGGGCGAGCGCTGCTGCGGGCCCCGGTCTGGCTGTTCCGGCTCGGTCTGGGCGACCTGTTCGTTGGGCGCTTCGTCCTCCTGACCCACCGGGGGCGTCACAGCGGAGAACCCCGGCAGGCGGTGCTGGAGGTGCTGGAGACCAACGACGTGACCGGGGCCGTCCTGGTGGCGTCCGGGTTCGGTGACCGCGCCCAGTGGTACCGCAACATCCGCCACGAACCACGGGTGCTGTTCCAGGTGGGACGGCGACGAAGGCGCGGCACCGCGACACCGCTGCCCCCGGAGGAGTCGGGCCGGGTTCTGGCGCACCAGGCGCAGAAACGCCCCGAGACCGTCGGGGCGCTGATGCGGGCCCTGGGACACGACGTCGACGGGGATCCGCGTGTGTACGAACGTCTGGGGGCCGACCCCCACCACGGGATCCCGGTCGTACGGCTCCTGCCCGATCACCCGCCGGGCCCGCGCTTTCCGCGCGTGACGGCGCGCTGACCGGCGGCCGCGGGCGTCCGTGTCCGCCGGAGCGGCGGACACGGACCGCCTCAGAGCTCGACGCCCAAGAGGGTGCGGACGGTGGTGCGCGCCAGAGCGGGGGCGCCGGTGTCGGCACCGCCCTCGGTCAGCGCCGCGGTGGCCCAGGTGTCCACGGCCTCCAGGGCGGCCGGGGAGTCCAGGTCCTCGGCCAGCGCCGCGCGCACCGCCGCGAGGACGGGAGTGGCGTCCGGACCGGCCCCCAACGCGAACGCGGCGCGCCAGCGCTCGGCGCGCTCGGTGGCGGTGGGCAGTTCGGCGTCGGTCCACTCCCACGCCGCGCGGTAGTGGTGGGAGAGCATGGCCAGGCGGATGACGGCGGGATCCACGCCCTCCTCGCGCAGCCGGGAGACGAACACGAGGTTGCCCAGCGACTTGGACATCTTCTCGCCGTTGAGGCCGACCATGCCGACGTGGAGATGGTGCCGGGCGTTGGGTCCGCCGGTGACACAGCGTGACTCGGCGGCGCCCATCTCGTGGTGCGGGAAGACGAGGTCGTTGCCGCCCCCGTTGATGTCGAAGCCCGGACCCAGCCGGTCCAGCGCGATGGCGCTGCACTCGATGTGCCACCCGGGCCGGCCTCGGCCCAGCGGGCTCTCCCAGGCCGGCTCGCCGGGACGTTCGGCCTTCCACAGCAGCCAGTCGAGCGGGTCCTTCTTACCGACGCGCTGCGGGTCCCCGCCGCGCTGCCCGAACAGGTCCAGCATCTCCTCGCGGTCGAGGTGTCCGATCTCGCCGAACGAGTCCGCCTCGGCGACGGAGAAGTAGAGGTCGCCGTCGACGTCGTAGGCGGCGCCGGTATCGCGGATGCGCACGGCGAGTTCACTGATGAGGTCGACCGATTCCACCACCCCGACGTAGGAGGTGGGCGGGATGATCGACAGCGCGGCCATGTCCTGACGGAAGACGTCGATCTCGCGGTGGGCGAGGTCCCGCCAGTCCACACCGGTGGCCTCGGCGCGTTCCAGGAGCGGGTCGTCGATGTCGGTGGTGTTCTGGACGTAGTTCACGTCGTGCCCGGCGTCCCGCCACACGCGGTTGACCAGGTCGAAGGTCAGGTAGGTGAAGGCGTGCCCGAGGTGGGCGGCGTCGTAGGGGGTGATGCCGCAGGCGTACATTCGCGCGGTGGGACCCGGCGTGGTCGTCTCTATCCGCCCGGTGGCGGTGTCGTGGATACGCAGGGGGCCGCCGGTACCCGGCAGGGGGACGATGTCAGGCGCAGACCATGAACGCATGAGGGAAGACTATCCGCACGTGCACGCGGCGAACGCACCGCTGGAGGGGGTCCGGGCGGGTGATGATCCCCGCAGACGGCGCGGGAATACGCCGTCGTCACCGATGGGGCGCGGCGGGGGTGAGCCACCCCTTGCCGATGAGCAGAGCGCTCAAGACGGCGGCGGCGACGCAGCCGGCGGCGAGGATCTCGTTCCCCAGCCGCCAGTGCATCAGCCCCCCGCTGACGGAGGAGACGTAGAGCAACCAGTACGCGCCCGACTCCAGATAGTGACCACCACGGCCGGTCATGGGAGACCCCCAACATGTCGGCGTGCGACGCGACGGCCTTGGGGCCGTCTCAGTGAGAGACGCCCTGCTCACGCAGGGGGTTTACGCGGGCTTTAGGTCGTGACTCACAGTCCCCCGGCCGCTCGCGCCCGACGGCCGGGGTCGCCACTCGGAGTCGGCTCCGCACCGGCCCGCCCTAGGGGTGGGCGGCCAACTGCAGGTCGAGAAGGTCCAGGTCCTCCGAGGCCGGGAACCCGGGGTCGTCCATCATGGCGCGCAGACGCCTACGGACCGGCCCGGCCTGGGACCGCGTCGTCACCGGCTCCGCGACCAGACGCCCGAATCCGGAGCGCTCCCCGACGGGGGTGCGCAGGGACCAGGAGGTGTCGTCGGCGGCCAGCAGCAGGCCGACGGTGCCGTCGTCGTACACCCGAACCCACTGCCCCACCAGGGCGGCGGGGTCGCCCAGGGGACGCAGGGCGGACGTGGGGACGGGCTGGGCGCTCATCATGGCGGGTTCCTCGAAGGTTCGATCGTCGTGGACTGGTGTCTCGCAAAGAGACGCTCCCGCACGCCGCCTATGACGCGCTTTCGGAAAACTTCCGCGAGGAGGATTCCACCGCCTCCGACCCGCGGCCGCCGACCCCACCGGCGGGCGGGGAAGGCGATGGAGACGCCGTTCCCACGAGGGGACGGGCCTTCGCGCCACGGAGTCCGAGGTCCAGACGAAGAACACCGGCGAAAGGGAGCCCCTTGTGTTTCCCCTCAGATCTTGGCATTAAACAAAGGGAAGGCTAACCTAACTTGTCGATACCCTTCCTTGGAGGAGACATCCCGTGCGCATGCAGAACCCCACCCACAGAGCGATGCTCCGTGCCCGGGTGGTCCGCACCGAGAACACCACACCGCACTTCGTCACCGTCACCCTCGGTGGAGAGGAGCTCGCCGACTTCGAGTTCCTCGGCCGGGACCAGTGCACCCGCCTCTTCCTCCCCCGCACCGGCCGGTCGGGCCTGCGCATGCCCACGCTCCGCGGCAACGCCTGGATCGCGCAGTACTACCTGATGCGCGACCGGGCTCACGTGCGCAACCACACCGCACGCCGTTTCGAGGACGGGCGACTCGACATCGAGTTCGTCGCCCATGGGGACGGCGGGCCGGTCTCGACCTGGGCCCTGACCGCCGAACCCGGCGACGAGGTCGGCCTGTTCGCCGAGGGCTGCTCCTACCTGCCCGCCCCGGAGACCGACCGGCAGTTGCTCGTCGGTGACGAGAGCGCCGTCCCCGCCCTGCTGTCGATCCTCGAACAGGACCCGCCCGACCTGCGCGCGGAGGCCTAGCTCGAAGTTCCCTCCGCCGAGGACATCCGCTCGATCGTGGTGCCCGACGGTGTGCGGGTGCACTGGCTCGTACGTCAGGATCCCGCGACCGTCCCGGGCGCGCTCGCACTGGAGACCGTCCGTGGCGTGCTGTCCGAGGGCGCGCTGACCGCGGGCCGCCCCTACTGCTTCCTGGCGGGCGAACGCGCACTGCCCACCGGTCTGCGCCGCACCCTGGTGCGCGACCTCGCTGTCCCCAAGGAGCACCTCACCTTCGTGGGCTACTGGAAACACGGCGCGGCCTACCTGAACTGATCCGGGGTCGGCCGAACGTGACGGCCGGTGGAAGGTACGGGCCTCATGGAGACCATGGACGGCACCTTCACCCCCTTCGAGCCCGGGGACGACGCACGTTTCCGTTCGGGCGCCCTCATCGCGATCCTGGTCTTCGTGACCGTGACCGTCACCGGCGCGGTACTCCTCCTCAGGCTCTGATGCCGCCCGCACCGGCCCGTGGTCGGTACGTGTCCGGCGTGGGCCCGTGGCTCCGTCCACGGGCCGCCCGGAGATGAGAGCCGTCGCCCCGTTCCCGGACCCGCGAGGGTCGATCAGTCCCGGCCCGCCTCTCCCCCACCGGTCCGACCGCTCTTCCGCCGGAGGGCCCGGGCCGGGATCATCCGCCAGGCCTCGGGGCGGGCCGGCGTGTCGGTGAAGGCGTAACGCACCTCGCCCCGCCCGAACGCCAGCAGGGTCACCGAACCCGTACCCCACACCTGCCCGTTCCCCAGGTCGGCGTGGGCGATGAGCGCCGAGGGGTCGCCCGGGGTCGGCCCCACACCGGCGGACCTGGGGGTCGACCCGGCCGCCTCCGTGATCAGCCTCGGCCACTCCCCCCAGATCCTCCGGACGGCGTCGTGGGGTCCCCGGGCCTCATCCGATCCCGGAACGGACGCCGCCGCCTCGCCCGGATCGGGAAGGTCGAGCGCCGGGTCCCCCAGGTCGGGGTCGGGGCGGGTCCGCGCGAACTCCGGGGTGTGCCGGGCCGCGCGGGGGTCATCAGGGTCCAGCCCCGTGTTGACGATGGTGGTCACCCCGGGAGGCAGGGGTCGTGCGTCCAGACAGCGCCCGTCCCAGCTGTGCAGCGTCGCACGGCGCGTGTCGGCGTCCAGAAGATGGAAGGGCGCGTACCGGGTCGGATCCTCCCCCTCCAGCGGGTCGCGCCCTCCGCGGCGGTCGCGCGCGTGTCGCGCGAGCGTGTGCAGGGGCAGGTCGCCCCGGCTCGCGGGGTAGGTCCCCTCCCAGGGCATGCGACCGTCCCAGGGCCAACCGTTGAGCAGCGCCGCCGTCCGGGGTCCGGTGGGGTCGACCGCCAGCCAGGTCCCGCCGGCCAGGCGGTCGCGACCACCGATCACCCCGGGATGGTCGGGCCAGTGGTGTCCCGGACCGTCCCAGGGGCGCGAACGCATCTCGTCCCGCAACGCGGCCACGACCAGTGGCGTGGTGGCGTCCGGGTCGAACGCGACGATGACGGTGCACATGCGTCCCCCTGACGTGATCGACCCCCGGGCCGGGCATCGACGGCCCGGGGTGGTGATTCCCCGGGTGCGGGGGTGGTGCACGCCCACCCTCGCGGGGTGTCGTCTACCCCCCACACGATCGGGGGCTCGACTTTAGCGCGGCCCGACCTGGTCTCTTCTACTCTGGGGGCTCTCTACTCTTGTTCCCGTTGACACAGGGACCGATGAGACGGCTGTGGCGCCTCCCGCCACCGACCCCGGTTCCTTCGCGCCACCTTGTCCGACCAGGAGCCACGCGTGCCCGAAGAAGCAGACCGGATCGACCAGGGTCCGGCCTCCACAGCGACCGACCCGGGGCCCTCGTCGGGCCTGCACGGTCCGCCACGCGAGTCCGGACTCTCACGTGAGGAGGTCGCCGAGCGCGTCGCCACCGGAAGGACCAACGACGTCCCGGTCCGGGCCGGACGCAGCGTCGGCCAGATCATCCGCGGCAACGTCTTCACCCGCATCAACGCCATGATCGCGGTGCTGTTCTCCATCATCGCGGTGATCGGCCCCGTGCAGGACGGCCTGTTCGCGCTGGTCATCGTGATCAACACGCTGATCGGCATCGTGCAGGAGCTGCGGGCCAAGCGGACCCTCGACAAACTCGCGATCGTCAACGCCGCCCGCCCCCGCGTGGTCCGCGACGGGGCGACGGTCCGCGTGGCCACACAGGAGATCGTCCTGGACGAGGTCCTGGAGATCGGGTCCGGCGACCAGATCGTGGTGGACGGCGTGGTGACCTGGGCCGGTGGGCTGGAGGTCGACGAGTCGCTGCTGACCGGTGAGGCCGACCCCGTGGTCAAACAGCCGGGCGACACGGTGATGTCGGGCAGCTTCGTGGTGGCCGGCGCCGGTCGCTTCCGGGCGACCAAGGTGGGCCGCCACGCCTACGCGGCCCGTCTGGCCGAGGAGGCGAGCCGTTTCTCCCTGGTCCGCTCGGAGCTGCGTTCGGGGATCGACCGGATCCTGCGGTGGATCACCTTCGCGCTGTTCCCGATCGGCGCCCTGCTGATCTACAGCCAGCTGTTCATGGGCGGTCACGTCACCCTGGACGCCGAGACCACCTCCGGCGGGATCTCGGGACCGTTGGCCGACGCCCTGCGCAGCATGGTGGCGGCGTTGGTCTCGATGATCCCCGAGGGACTCATCCTGCTCACCAGCATCGCGTTCGCCGTCGGAGTGATCCGTCTGGGGCGGCACCAGTGCCTGGTGCAGGAACTGCCGGCCATCGAGGGCCTGGCCCGGGTGGACGTGGTGTGCACCGACAAGACGGGCACGCTGACCGAGGTCGGCATGAAGCTGGCCGAGATCCGGGACCTCGGCGGAGCCCCCCAGGACACGAACGGGTCCTCCGGTTCCACCCCCACCCAGGTGCTGGCCGCACTGGTGGCGAGCGACCCCGACCCCAACCCGAGCATGTCCGCGATCGCCGAGGGCCTCGCCGCCCAGGGCCGTGGGGCCCCGGGATGGCGCGTGCGGGCACTGGCGCCGTTCTCCTCCGCACGCAAGTGGAGCGGAGCGAGCCTCACGACCCCGAACGGGGAGGAGCACTGGGTGCTCGGCGCCGCCGACGTCCTGTCGCCCGCCGACTCCCCGGCGGCGTCCGAGGCGGCCCGACTGGGCGCGCAGGGGCTGCGGGTGTTGCTGCTCGCCCGGGCGTCGGTCCGGGTCGATGACGACCGTGCGCCGGGCACCGTTCGGCCGGTGGCGCTCGTGGTCCTGGACCAGCGGGTGCGCGAGGACGCGAAGCCGACCCTGGACTACTTCGCCGACCAGGGCGTCGACGTCAAGATCGTCTCGGGCGACCACGCCGCCTCGGTGGGCGCGGTGGGACGCGAGCTCGCCCTGCCCGGTGCGGAGCGACCGGTGGACGCGCGGGGACTTCCCGACGAACCGGAGGCGCTCTCGCAGGAGGTGGCGGACGGTTCGGCGTTCGGTCGGGTGACCCCCGAGCGCAAGCGGGACATGGTGCGCGGGCTGCGCGACCGCGGGCACACGGTGGCCATGACCGGTGACGGTGTCAACGACGTGCTGGCCCTCAAGGAGGCCGACATCGGGGTGGCGATGGGCGCGGGCAGCCCGGCGTCGCGTTCGGTGGCGCAGTTGGTGCTGTTGGACGACCGGTTCGCCGCGCTGCCGCGGGTGGTGGCCGAGGGCCGCCGGGTGATCGGCAACATCGAGCGTGTGGCGAGCCTGTTCCTGACCAAGACGGTGTACACGATGACGCTCGCGATCGTCGTGGGTCTGCTGGCGGTCGCCTACCCCTTCTTCCCCCGGCACGCCACCCTGATCAACGCCGTGACGTTCGGTATCCCGTCCTTCTTCCTGGCGTTGGCGCCCAACACCGACATCGCCCGACCCGGGTTCGTGTTGCGCACCCTGCGGTTGGCGATCCCGTCGGGTCTGGTGGCGGGGTTCGCCGCGGTCACGACCTACCTCCTGGTGCTGGGCGGACGGACCGTGCCCGACCCCTCCGACCGCACCGCGGTGGTGATCACCCTGTGCGCGACGACGCTGTGGGTCCTTCTGCTGGTGGCCAAACCGTACGTGTGGTGGAAGGTGGTCCTGGTCGGCTCCATGGTGGGGCTGTTGACCCTGGCCATGGTGACACCGCTGGGACGGTGGTTCTTCGATCTGGACGTCAGTGACCCGACCAAGGTCCTCACCGGACTGGCGGTGGCCGGGGTGGCGATCGTGGCGATCACCGTCATCCGGGTGGTGGACGACCGGATGGCGGCCGGCTCACGAGCCGAGGCGGACGCGCGCGCGGACGCGGAGGCCGTGTCCGACGGGGAACGCACCCCGGCCGGCTAATGAGGGCGTGCGGGGGCCCGCGACCGAGTGGTCGCGGGCTCCGCCGTATCCCGGGTTCCGGGCCGACACGAGGCCCGATTCCGGCCCCGTTCGGGACGCTTTCCATGGTCAGCTGCCGCTCGACCAGCGTGGGAACTGTTCACCCCCGTGCGCAGGCGCGATCCTGGGGGCGCCCCGTGGCTGGAATGACTGGAGCGACATTGAGCATCCCGAACACGCACATCCGCGCCGTGCTGGACGGCTACCTGGAGCGCTTCCCCAAGGAGGTCGACGCGGCGGCCCCCCTGGCCCGGACCGTGGCCGGGGACGACGCCCCGACCTCGCCCCAGGACGCCGGTGTCCGGCACGTCTCCGCGGGGGCCGTGGTCCTGGACCCGTGCTGGCGGGTGCTGATGGTCCGCGACGACGCAGGGGGACCGTGGCTGCTGCCGGGAGGCCGGCTCACCGAGGCGGACGGCGCCCTGCACGAGGCCGCCCGGTCACGGTTGGCGGAGACGACCGGACTGACCCCCGCGCACGTCGAGGAGGCCTCCGACCCCCTGCCGTTGGACCTGGACCTGAGCCTGGTGCCCGCCTCCCCCGAAACGGGCGCACCCGAACGCCGTCACTTCACCTTCCTCTACCTCTACCGGGCCACCGCCGCGACCGTCCCCGCTGGTTCCGGCGGCTTCCGTGACCTGGCCTGGCGCCCGCACACCGACGTCCCCTCGGCCCGCCTGGCGGCCAAGATCTCCCAGACCCTGGCCACGGCCCGTGAGGCGACCAGAGTCTGACTGTGGTGCGGGGCACCGTCCACGTCGCGGCACCGGCCCCGACGGTGCGGCGGAGCCCCGCGTTCGGTGCACGCGCCCCAGGTCGGTCGACCCCTCGACCGCGCCCGGAGCCCGTCCGGGGCGACTCCCCCGGGTGGCCCGGCAGGGGGCCGCCGGTCTCGATCATGGCGATCGTCATGCCCTCGCGACGCGTGTGGTCGGTGGCGACGTCGGTCAGCGTGCCGCCCACACCGCGCCCCTAGTGGTCGGGGTCGACCGCGAGCATGTGGATCTCCCAGGAACGCTCGGCGCGGTCGAGTTCGACGGTGACGACCCGGCGACCCGCCCGTCGTCCGCCACGGCCACCCACACGTCGGTCCCCTCCGTGTCCGGTTCGGTCGCGACGTCCCGGCTCTGGGTCACGCGCCGGTCGCCGACCGGGCGCGTGTGGATGGCCTGCCCCAGCACCTGCGCCAAGGAGGCGTGCGCGGGCTCCCAGGCACGCAGAGAGAGCGAGCGAGGACCGCCTCACGATCCTCCGGGGAATACGGTCGAACGAAAGTGCCCATGCGTGGCAAACTCAGGGCACTCGAACCGACCCACAACGACTTTTCCCGGGGGCGCACGTGGTGGACGAGAGCGATCTGCGGCATCTGGAACGCGCGGTGGACCTGGCCGCCGAGGCGCTGGAACGGGGCGACGAACCCTTCGGGTCGGTGCTCGTGTCGGCGGACGGCGACCCGCTGTTCGAGGACCACAACCACGTCGCCGGGGGTGACGCCACGCAGCACCCGGAGTTCGCCATCGCCCGGTGGGCGGCGGAGCACCTGACCCCGAAGGAGCGCGCGGCGGCGACGGTGTACACCTCCGGGGAGCACTGCGCGATGTGTTCGGCGGCCCACGCCTGGGTGGGTCTGGGTCGGATCGTGTACGCGAGTTCGACGGAGCAGTTGTCGGGGTGGCTGTCGGAATGGGGGGTGCCCGACGGCCCGGTGCGCCCCCTGAGCGTGTCCGAGGTCGCCCCGAACATTCCCGTGGACGGCCCGGTGGCGTCCCTGTCCGACCGGATCCGCGCGCTGCACGCGCGCTCGCACGGCCGCACGTGAGCCCGGTCCCGGCGGGGAGCGCGCTCCGCGCGTGCTCCGGGCCGGGACCGGTGCGAGGCAGGGGACGGTGCGGGGTCTCGCACGCTTGTGGGGCGTCCCCGCCGGTAACGGGCGAGCATGTGCGCGGACGGGATCCGCGGTGCGAGGTCGGACCGCGCGACTCGGAGCGCGCGATGACGGCGGACCCGTGGCGGCACCGCCGAGGCACGCGGTCCTGATCGAAACCGATCGGATCGATCGGTTCGCATGATCACCGTCGGCGTCGACCGGTGCTCCTCGGGCGTGTCGCGGGTCGTCGGAACCCGACGGGTCCGCCCGCGGCCCACCGCGCTCGCACACCCCGCCCCACCACACCCCGGTCATGGACCGGGCCCGGCCGCGCCACGTGCCGTCCGGGCCGAGCCCCGGCCGCCCTCCCGGAGCGGCGTCCGCGGTCGCCGGCCCCGTCGCGCCCGGCGGCGCGGGAGGCCGACGGGTGCGGGGTCAGCCCTCGCGGATGGTCATCCGGGTGATGGCGTCGCCGTCCACCTCGAAGGTGAACGCGCTGGGGCCGTTGGCGTGTTCCGAACGCCAGTCGCCCAGGACGAGGACCCCGTCGGGGGTCTCCTCGACCGACTCCACCGTCAGCACCCCCCGGGAGCCGATGAACTCCCGGTCGCTCCAGGCCCTGATCTGGTCGAGTCCGTGGAACTCGCGGCCCCAGTCGTCCACCACAGCGTCGGCGGCGAACAGGTCCAGCGCCTCGTGGTCCTGGGTGTTGACACGGTCGAAGAAGCCGCCCACCGGCTCGGGTACGTGCGCACTCATACTCGTCGGTCCCTCCCTGACATGGTCTCTTCGGAGACGTTTCCCGGTTCCGGGTCGACTCCGCGTCAGCGCGGGGCAAAAACGTGACGAGGCCCGCCGTGGGCTGATCCGCGGCGGGCCTCGGACCCCTCGCGGGCGTACCCGTCCCGGGGCCGGGGAGTCGGTCGGTTCAGTCCTTCTCGTCGGGTTCGAAGTGACCCTGGATGACGCGTCCCCGACTCGTGCTCTGGTTCCCACCGTCGGCGGGCCCGGCGGGCCCGGCAGGGTCGCCCGGGGGCCGACCGAAGGGCGCACCCGGGCCGAAGGGGCTCTGCCCCGGGACCGTGGCCCCACGTGCGGCGAACTCCTCCTCCACACGCTCCTGCATCTTGACCATGCGGCGTCGGGCCCAGCCGGCGAACACCCAGCGCAGGGCGGGCCGGGTGACCGGGGTGACCAGCAGGAGTCCGAGGGCGGCGGTGACGAAGCCGGGGATGACGAGCAGGATGCCGCCCGCCATGAGCATGAGCGGGTCGAGCAGACCCTTGCGCGGTTGCTCGCCGGTGCGCATGGCCTCGTCGGCGTCCCGGATCACCTCGCGAAAGGCGCGACCGGTGTGGCGCAGCACGGCCACGCCCAGGATCATGAGCGCGACGAGGGCGGCCAGGGTCCACAGGACACCGATCTGACCGCCGACGACGATCATCAGCCAGACTTCCAGGAACGGCAGTGCCATCAGCGCCAGCACTGTCAGCAACGGCATCGCGCAACCATCCTCAGGGTCGTGGTCCGGGATCGTTCGTCCCCTGACCGGTAGAACGTCCCCTCAGGGTGAATGGTTCCCCGGGACGGGTCCGCTCACCCTGCTCGTTCAGGTCCGTGCGCGACGTGCGAGGAGGATCGCGCAGACGACGGCGCCCAGGCCCAGGGCGGACAGGAGCGCCTCTGGCGCGGCACCGACCCGTGTGGCGACGGTCGGACCCTCCATGGCGGTGAGTTCGGCGACGTGGATGTCGAGTGCGTCCTCGGGAGAGCGGTACTCCACGGTCCCGTCCGGCGCGACGACCGCGCTGACGCCGCTGGTGGAGACGACCACGGCGGGACGACCGTGCTCCACGGCGCGCAATCGGGTGATGGCCAACTGCTGCTCGGTCTGGCCGGTGAAGTTGTAGTTGGCGTTGTTGGTGGGGATGACGATGATCTGTCCCCCGGCGGCCACGGAATCGCGCACGGCGGGGTCGAAGGCCACGTCGAAGCAGATGCCCACGGCCAGCGTGGTGCCGGCGACGTCGAGGGCACCGGGTTCACTGCCGGGGACGGCGTCGGAGCTGACCTGCTCCAGCCGGGAGACGAACCTCGTGAAGAAGTCGCGGTAGGGGATGTACTCGCCGAACGGGACGAGGAAGCGCTTGTCGTAGTGGTCACCGGGCCCGGTCTCGGGATCCCACACGACGCTCTGCACGTAGCGGGTGCCGTCCTCGTTCAGGCGGCTCATGCCCCACAGCAGGGGGACGTCCACGTCGGCGGCGGCCTCGTCGATGAGTTCGGCGGCCGTGGGGTCCATGAACGGGTCGATGTCGGTGGCGTTCTCCGGTAGCAGCACCATGTCGGGTTCGGGGTACTCCCCGGCGCGCACGGCGTCGGCGAGGTCGTGCACCCCGCCGGCGTGGTTGCGCAGCACCTGCATCCGCTCACCGAGGATGGACATCGAGCCGGCGTTGGGCACGTTGCCCTGGACCATGCCGACGGTGACGGTGTCGACCGGGGTCGGGCGCCCGATGGCGGGCACCAGGAGTCCGCCGAGAACGATCGCGGCGGTCGTGGCCAGCCCCACTGCCGGCAGGAGGATCCCGGGGCGGCCACGGGCGGTCACGGCGCGCAGGACGGTCCACACCAGCAGGGCGCCGGTGAGGGCGACGGCGAAGGTGACCAGCGGCGAGGAGCCCAGTGCGGCGTACCCGGTGAACGGGGTGTCGGGTTGGGCGAAGGCGAGTTTGCCCCAGGAGAAGCCGCCGAGGGGCCAGCGGGCGCGCACGGCCTCCTGGGCCACCCACAGGGCCGCGGTCCACAGCGGCCAGTAGGGCAACCGCGCGACGATCGCCAGGCCCATGCCCAGGGGCAGGAAGTAGAGGGTCTCGACGGCGGCGGTGGCCAGCCACACGTCGACGCCGAAGATGTCCTGCCAGTGCACCAGCGGGACCATGAGGGTGGCGCCGGATACGGCGCCCAACCAGGCGGCGCGGCGCGCTCGGGTGCCACCCACGGCCAGGAGCAACAGGGCCGCGCTCAGCGGACCGAGCCACCACAGGCCGAACGGCGGCAGTGCCAGGAGCTGTGCCAGTCCCGAGCCGACGGCGGCCAGGGCCCGCCAGAGCGGGTCCAGGCGCCCCCACCGGTGCCCCGGGGACAGGGGGGACCATGTGGTCGCCTCCCCCCTCGACGCCGACACGAGGGTGTCGGGTGAGGATCCGTCCGGGTTCGGGGACAGGCCCGAGCCCGTGTGCTCGGCAACCACCTGGGGTGCTCGCTTTCCGCTGGCCGTTGAGGGTGCTGGCGGTCAGCATATTGGGGGGACGCGGAAAAGGCCCGAGCCACCCTTCGGACCGGCTCCGTCCCGTCGGCGGCGAGCTCGGAAGACCGTTGTCTACTGGATGTTCGGGCCTTTTCCGGGTCCAACCCCCCGCCCGGTCGCGGTACTCCGCCCCTCACCCGATCCCAACCGCATCTGGCGCGTGATGCAGCGTCCAATCGGACGAGCGGGGGCCGCACAACCGGTCCGTCCAGTGCTGGACTGGTCGTTAGGTTACCCAGACTCCTCGACCTCTTGCCTCAGGCCGGCCACCGTGTCGTGATCACCGTTCACCGAGGCGGGAGAGGAGTAAGTGATGAACCGTCGGACAGGCTAACGCACCTGGAGCCCACGCGCCAGCCGGCCATCTGCGGTGAGTACATGACCGCAATCGGATCGAAACCAGACCTGCTATAGACAATTCGATCAGGATCATGTCTGATGTGATCAGTGACCGACTCACTTCGATCAATTTCGAACATGAGGACGGGCGCGAGGGGGCATCGGCCACGTGATCCCCTCAGCATTGGATACGCCACACCGAGCAGGAGTTGAATTCCATGGCGGAGATCGTCCTCGAGGGCGTCGACAAGATCTACGGCGGAGACGTCAAGGCCGTCGACGACCTGAACCTGCGGATCGAGGACGGCGAGTTCATGGTCCTCGTCGGCCCCTCCGGCTGCGGCAAGTCCACCGCGCTGCGGATGATCGCCGGTCTGGAGGAGATCTCCGGCGGCACCCTGGTCATCGGCGACGAGATCGTCAACGACCGTCCGCCGAAGGACCGCGACATCGCGATGGTCTTCCAGAACTACGCGCTCTACCCGCACATGACCGTCGAGCAGAACCTCGCCTTCGGTCTGAAGCTGCGCAAGGTCGCCAAGACGGAGATCACCCGCCGCGTGGGCGAGGCCGCCGAGATGCTCGGCCTGGAGCCCTACCTCAAGCGCAAGCCGGGCGCCCTCTCCGGTGGTCAGCGCCAGCGTGTGGCCATGGGCCGCGCGATCGTG
Source organism: Nocardiopsis sp. MG754419 (assembly GCF_018207095.1). GTDB lineage: Bacteria > Actinomycetota > Actinomycetes > Streptosporangiales > Streptosporangiaceae > Nocardiopsis. The sequence continues at coordinate 28,200 of NZ_QOCZ01000116.1, forward strand.
CGCGAGCCGCGCGCCTTCCTCATGGACGAGCCGCTGTCCAACCTGGACGCCAAGCTGCGTGTGCAGATGCGCGCCTCCCTCAACCAGCTCCACGAGCGACTGGGCGTCACCACCGTCTACGTCACCCACGACCAGATCGAGGCCATGACCCTCGGCGACCGGGTCGCGGTGCTGCGCGACGGCCGGCTCCAGCAGGTCGACACCCCCAAGCGCCTCTTCGATTCCCCCGTGAACCTCTTCGTGGCCGGCTTCATCGGCTCCCCCGCGATGAACTTCGTCGACGCGCGGTTCGACCGTGACGGCGACGGCGCGGTGCTGGGCTTCGCCGACCACAAGCTGCCCGTCCCGGCCTCCCTCCTGGACTCCCGTCCGGGCCTGAAGGAGTACCTGGGCAAGTCCCTGATCCTGGGCATCCGCCCCTCGGACTTCAGCGACGCCGAGTTCGACGGCAACAACGACCCCCGCATCGACGTGACCGCGAACGTCACCGAGGAGCTGGGCACCGAGATCAACGTGATCTTCGGTGTCGACGCCCCGCCGGTGCGCCACGAGGACGCCGCCGCCCTGGCCAAGGACGCCGCCGGTGACGACGAGGAGAGCGCCGACGCCGCCCTCCCCCTCAACGACAACCGTTCGCAGTTCACCGCCCGTGTGAGCCCGCGCAGCTCGGTCCGGCCCGGCAGCACCATCAGCCTGTCGGTGGACGTCACCCAGCTGCACTTCTTCGACCAGGAGAGCGGCCTGGCCATCGGCCACCCCGACAACTCCTGACCCCACCCGTGTCCGAGGGCGACCCCTGAGGGGCGCTCGCGGACCCGGAACGCGCACGTGTGGCGGGTGCCCCGATCCTCCGGCGCCAGGTTGAGCGCCGCGGCGAACGACACCCACGCCAGGTAGGGCACGAGCAGCAGGGCGGCCACGCCGCTGTGCCTACGCGCCGCCAGGGTCGTGACAGCCACCGCCACGACCAAGAGCACGATGTCGACCAACGCCGGGACGTACAGCCCCGAGGCGAAGAACAGGGGCGTCCAGGCGGCGTTCAGCAGCAGTTGCACGGCGTACGCGGCGAGGAAGAACGTGCGACCGTCGGTTCCGGCCGCCCGCCACACCATCCACCCGGCGACGGCGATCAGCACGTACAGAGCGGTCCACACCGGACTGAAGAGCCAGGAGGGCGGGGCCCAGGGCGGAAGTTCCAGGGACGCGTAGACGTCGGCCGAACCCGACGCTGCCACGCCACCGACCACTGCGGTCGCCGCCACGGCCGCGGCGAAGCAGACCGCGGCCACCGCGGACCCGAACGTGCTGTGGGCCGACGGGGTCCTACGCTCCATGGGTTCCTCCTGCGACGGGGAGACTCTGCTCCCTGCCGGTTGTACCCTCCTCCGCGGTTCCACGGCGACCGATTCCAGCAGGCCCTGACCACAAACCTTCCCTTTCGGTGACATTCGGGCATCCTCTACGTGAGGCATCTGTTGCTTGACCGTCGACTCGGGCCGCTTGAACCATGTGAAGGTGCGTAACCGAGCCCCCGGGGCCGCCCCGTCGCCCGATCAAGCGTCGGTCGTGGACACGCTGCACGGCCACTCCGTCCCCGACCCCTACCGGTGGTTGGAGTCGGCGGACAGCCCCGAGACGCTCCGTTGGCTGGAGGAGCGGGCCCGCGAGTTCCACCGCGAGGCCGTGGGCTGGCCGTTGCGCGAGCGACTGGCCGCCCGGATCCGCGCGCTCGTGGCCACCGACCTGTGGAGTCCGCCCGTGCACCGCCCCGGCGCGGTGTTCGCCACGCTCCGGCCGTCCGGGAGCGAACACCCGCGCCTGGTGGTGACGCCCGACGACGCGGGCGCCCCCGCCTCGACGGCCCGGCCTCGCACCGTGTACGACCCGTGCGAGGAGGACCCCTCCGGCCGCACCACCCTCGACGCCTGGGAACCCAGCCCCGACGGGGCCCTGGTCGCCGTACAGACCTCCTCGGGCGGTGTGGAACACGGCCGGTTGCGGGTGATCCGGGCGGCCGACGGCGCTCCCGTGGGGCCCACGGTGCCGCGCGTGCGCTACTCGCACGTGGCGTGGTGGCCCGGGGAGGAGCGCTCGTTCTTCTACGTGCGTCGTGACGGCGCCCAGGGGGTGCGCGGTGTGTGGCTGCGCCGGGTGAGCGACGGCGCCGAGACCCTGGTGCACGCCTGCACCGCGCCGGGGACCGTTCCCGGGGTGACGGTGCTCGGCGACGGCCGCCTGTTGGTGACCGAGAGCCACGGCACCGGTCACCGGACCGACCTGTGGGTGGGCGACCTGGTCGCGGGCCCGCCGAGCGCACCCGACCTGCGACCGCTCCAGGTCGGCCACGAGGCCGAGACCGAGGCCAGGCTGGGCCCGGACGGTCTCCTGTACCTGCGCACCACTCTCGGGGCACCACGGCGCCGGATCTGCGCGGCACATCCGGATCGCCCCGAACCCGAGCACTGGCGCGAGGTGGTCGCCGAGGACGCCGGCGCGACCCTCGACGCGTTCTGCCCCCAACCCGGCACCGGGGGTGCCGGGCCCGCCCTCGTGGTGGTGCGCACCCGCCTGGGGATCAGCGAGGTCACCGTGCACGACGCCGCGTCCGGGGTCCTGCGGTACCGGGTGGAGCCGCCCGGGGAGGGCATGGTGTCCTCCCCGACGCCCGCGCCCGACGGCACGATCCACATGGGCTACGCCGATGTCTCCACGCAACAGCGCGTCCTGCGGCTCACCCCGGGCGCGAGTGCGCCCACCCTCTGGCCGCCGCACGAGGACCAGGCCCCGCCCACCCCGAGGGTGGAGCGCACGGTGGTGTGGTGCCGTTCCCAGGACGGCACCCGGGTACCGGTCACCGTCTTCGACGCCACGGACCGCTCCGGTCCCGGACCCCTGCTCCTGCACGCCTACGGGGGTTTCGGACGGCCGCGCCAGTTCGGGTTCAGCGCCACCGTGCTGGCCTGGCTGCTCAGCGGTGGCCGCTACGCGGTGGCCCACGTGCGCGGTGGTGGGGACGCCGGTCGCCGCTGGCACCTGGACGGTTCGGGGCGCAACAAACCGCGCGCCGTCGAGGACCTGGTGGCCGCCGCCGACCACCTGGTCGACACGGGGTGGTGCGCCCGCGGCCAGTTGTGCCTCTCCGGCGGTTCGGCCGGGGGCCTGCTGGTGCTGGCCGCCGCCACGGCCCGCCCGGACCTGTGCGCGGCCGTGATCGCCTCCGCGCCGCTCGCCGACATGGTCCGCTTCGAACGGATGGGACTGGGTCGGATGTGGACGCGGGAGTTCGGCAGCACCACCGACCCCGACGACTTCGCCGCCCTGATCTCCTACTCCCCGTACCACCGGGCCCTGGAGAACTCCCTGCGCACCCCGGGCCTGGGCCACCCCTCCGTCCTTCTCACCGGGTTCTCCGGGGACACCCGGACCGACGCCGCCCACCCGCGCAAGATGTGCGCGGCGCTGCTCGCGGCCGGACGGCACGAACGGGGACGCCCGCCCGCCCTGCTGAGATACGAGCGCGACGTCGGACACGGTCCGCGCTCGGTCGGCAGGGCCGTCGCACTCGCCGCGGACGCCCACGCGTTCGCGGCGCACCGAACGGGGCTGACCGGCTGCTGACGGCATCCGGGACGGCCCTGGCCCAGAGGAAAAGAACACTTCACAGAAAACGAGGTGCGCTATGGATCCCATCGAGGTCGAGGTCGAGGACCTGGCGGAGGTGACCTCCCGCGACATCACCGCGGGCGGCGACAGTGACGGCACCGACTCCAGTTCCGACTTCATCTGATCGTGCCCGCCC
>NZ_QOCZ01000117.1 GCF_018207095.1 Nocardiopsis sp. MG754419
CCTGGTGGCCGGTGGGACGTCGCAATCCACACCGATACCGGAGGCCCTCTTGTCGTGTGTCGGGCGGGGTGGGTGTTACCAACCTCCGTGGTCAGTACACCTAGGCGTCGCTCTCGGTGGGTCGTGGGGACTCGTCGTCCGCGTCCCGGCGGGCCTTGTAGTCCTCCCACTGCTCCAGGAGGGTGTCGTGGTGGCCGTCCAGCCAGGTCATGTAGTCGTGCATGTTGCGCAGGCGCCGCCGGGAGGACGGGCCCAGGTCCGGGAGGCGTTCCAGGGCCGAGGCGGCCAGGTCACGTTGGTGGCGCAGGTAGGAACGTTCGTTGCGCAGGAACCCGCCCCACACGTCCTCGTCCATGCTGACCAGTTTGGAGCGTCGGTCGGGGGCGTCGACCAACGTGACGAACCCCAGTTCGCGCAGCGCGCGCACCGCCTGCGACACCGAGCCGCGGCTCACGCCCGCGCCCGCGGCGATCTCCTCGGCGTCGACGGCGTCCCGGTCGGCCACCAGCAGGTAGCCCACGATCCGGCCCTCGCTCTTGGAGCGCCCCTGGGACTGCCAGTACGCGGCGAAACGGGCCACGAACGCGTCCCGGAACTCGCCCGTCGTCTGTGTTCGCGCCGCCATGGTGACAGCCTAGCGGCCGGGGAACCGGTTCGTGGTGGGGGTTCGCGGCCGGTGCGCGCTCCTCGCGCCCTCGCCGCCGGCCGGAGCTGCCGGCGGTGCTCGTCGGGGGACCGGAAGGGTCATCCGGGGCTCCGCGCGGGGGAGCCCCGGGACGACGTCCGTGCCCCTCGGGACGCCTGGTTCGGAGGCGCTGTTCCGGGGTGTGCGGCGCCACTCCTGGCGCGTGTGCACCGGGTACCATCCGGTCGGTATGCTGTCCCGATAGACAGTCGACTCGTCGGGGGACGGGGGCACGAGGGGGGACGGGACATGAGCGGTGCACGGCGGACCGAGGAGGGGGACACCCCACGCGGCACGGTGCCCGAGCGCCTGTTGAGCGCCGCGACCCGTCTGTTCGCCGAACGGGGCTTCGAGGGCACCTCGGTCCAGGAGGTCGTCGCCGCCGCGGGGGTCACCAAGGGCGCGATGTACCACTACTTCGGCTCCAAGGACGACCTGCTGTACGAGGTCTACGCCCGGGTGCTGCGCATGCAGACCGACCACCTGCTGGAGATCTCGTCCCGGGAGGCCCCCGTCGCCGAGCGCGTGCACGCGGCCGCCGTCGACGTCATCGTCACCACCGTCGCCAACCTGGACGACAGCACCATCTTCTTCCGGTCCATGCACCAACTCGCTCCGGAGAAGCAGCGCAGCGTACGCGCCGAACGCCGTAAGTACCACGAACTGTTCCGCTCCATGATCGAGCAGGGCCAGAGCGAGGGTGTCTTCCGCGCCGACATGCCCGCCGACCTCGTCATCGACTACTACTTCGGTTCGGTGCACCACCTGAGCACGTGGTACCGCCACGACGGAGCCCTGTCCGGCCGGGACGTGGGCGGGCACTTCGCCGACCTGCTCCTGGCCGGTCTGCGTCCCCGGGACTGATCCCGCGCCCCGGGGGAGGGGCGCGATCCACGGCTCCGGCCCCGCCCCTCACACCCCTCGCGGCCCGCGCTAGGTGTACTTGCGCAGTTCCGCGCGGGCCAGTGAACGCAGGTGCACCTCGTCGGGACCGTCGGCGAGCCGCAACGAACGCACACCCGCCTGCCAGGCGGCCAGGGGCAGGTCCTGGCCGACCCCGGCGGCGCCGTGCGCCTGCACGCACTTGTCCAGGATCCACTCCACGGTGCGCGGGGTGGCGATCTTGATCGCCTGGATCTCGGTGTGCGCCCCCTTGTTGCCCACGGTGTCCATGAGGTAGGCGGTCTTGAGGACGAGCAGGCGCAACTGCTCGATCCGCACCCGGGCCTCGGCGATCCACTCGCGCACCACACCCTGCTCGGCCAGGGGAAGGCCGAACGCCACCCGGTCCACCACCCGTCGGCAGGTGATCTCCAGAGCGCGCTCGGCCATGCCGATCGAACGCATGCAGTGGTGGATCCGACCCGGTCCCAGACGTGCCTGGGCGATGGCGAAGCCCTGTCCTTCGGCGCCGATGAGGTGGTCGACGGGAACGCGCACGTTCTCGAACCGCACCTCGGCGTGTCCACCGTGGTCACTGTCGTCGTAGCCGAACACCCGCATGCCCCGCTCGATGGTCACCCCCGGGGTGTCCCGGGGCACCAGCACCATGCTCTGCTGCCTGTGCCGGTCGGCGTCGGAGTCGGTCTTGCCCATGACGATGAGGACCGCGCAGTCGGGGTTGAGTGCACCCGTGATGTACCACTTGTGCCCGTTGATCACGTATTCGTCGCCCTCGCGGACGATACGGGTGGTGATGTTGGTGGCGTCGGAGGAGGCCACCTCCGGTTCGGTCATCGCGAACGCGGAGCGGATCCGGGCGTCCAACAACGGCTCCAACCAGCGCTTCTTCTGCTCGGGGGTGCCGAACATGGTCAGCACCTCCATGTTGCCGGTGTCGGGCGCGGCGCAGTTGAGGGCGGCCGGGGCCAGCCGTGGGCTGCGGCCGGTGATCTCCGCGAGCGGCGCGTACCGGAGGTTGGGCAGCCCGCCGTGTTCGGGGTGGCCGGCCAGGAACAGGTTCCACAGCCCCCGTGCGCGGGCCTCGGCCCGGAGCTCACCGATGACGGGCGCGGTGGACCAGGGGTCCTCGCGTGCGGCGAGCTGGGCCTCCAACACCGGTTCCGCCGGGTGGACGTGCTCGTCCATGAAGGCCAGGAGCCGTCCCCGAAGTTCCTCGGTCTCGGCGTCGTGGGCGAAGTCCATTCAGTCCTCCTGGAGCATGGTGTGTGCGCGTTCCACCAGCGGCGCGACCACGTCGCCGATGCCGTCGAACCCCGCACCGACGGTGAGTCCCCGACTGTGGCGGAAGTGGATGCCCTCCGCGATCACGGCGAGTTTGAAGCACCCGAAGGCCACGTACCAGCCCAGCCGCGACACGTCGCGGCCGGTCGCGGCCGCGTACATCGCCACGAGCTCCCGGGCGGAGGGGAAACCCGCCGCCGAGGTGGCGGGGTGGTCCCCGCCCGTGACCGGTCGTTCCCGGTAGACGAGCATCAACCCCAGGTCGACGAGCGGGTCGCCCAGGGTGGCCATCTCCCAGTCGAGCACCGCGGTGAGCTCACCGTCATCGGTGACCAGCACGTTGTCGAGCCGGTAGTCGCCGTGCACGATCGCCGGCGCCGACGGTGCGGGCAGGCCCGCCGTGAGCCGGTCGCGCAGCTCGTCGATGCCGGGGAGGTCACGGCTGCGCGAGGCCTCCAGTTGCCTGCTCCACCGGCGCACCTGGCGCTCCAGGAACCCCTGCGGTCGGCCGAAGTCGGCCAGTCCCACCGAGGCCGGATCGACCGCGTGCAACCGCCCCAGGGTCGCGACCAGGCGCTCGGCGACCGCCCCCACTCCGTCGGCGCCCAGCGGTGTGATCTCCTCCAGCGTGCGGAAGGGGGTGCCGGCGACGTGCTCCATGACGTAGAACGGGGCGCCCAGCACGTCGGTGTCCTCGCACAGCAGGTGGGTGCGCGGGACGGGGACGTCGGTGTCGCGCAGCGCCGTCATCACCCGGTACTCGCGCCCCATGTCGTGGGCGGTGGCCAGCACGTGCCCCAGGGGCGGACGGCGCACCACCCAGGAACCGCTGCCGTCGGTGACCAGGTACGTCAGGTTGGACTTGCCTCCGGTGATCACCCGACCGGTGAGCGGCCCCGCGACCAGGCCGGGGCGCTCGCGATCCAGGTGGGCGCGCAGCCGCTCCGGATCGAGCCCGGGCAGGTTCTCGGCGCCCGTGCTCACGCGCTCTCCCGGTCGGTGAACACCTTGGCCTGGAGTCGGCGCATCCCCGTCAGCCACCCGTCGGTGTCGGTGGCCCGTGCGGCGTAGTACCCGGCGGTCACCGGGTGCGGCAGGATGAGGAATCGTCCGTCGCCGAACGCCTCCATCACCGTGTCGGCGACCTCCTCCGGGGTGATCGATCCGGGCGCGAGGATGGCCCGTCCCTGTTCGCCGGCGTCCTCGAACATGGCGGTGCGCACGCCCTGCGGGCACAGGCACTGCACCGTGACGCCGCGGTCCCCGTAGGTGGCCGACAGCCATTCGCCGAAGGCCAGGGCGGCGTGCTTGGTCACCGAGTAGGGGGCGCTGCCGAGCATGGTGAGCAGGCCCGCCGCGGAGACGGTGGAGACGAAGTGCCCGCGCCCGCGCTCCAACCAGCCGGGAAGCAGCTCACGAGCGGCGCGCACGTGCGCCATGACGTTGACCTGCCAGGACAGGTCCCAGTCGGCGTCGGGCGCCTCCGGCCCGCCCTGGTGCGCGATCCCCGCGTTGGCCACGTAGAGGTCGATGCCGCCCAGATGGGCGTCGGCCTCGGCGATGAGCGCGGTCACCCCGGCCTCACCCGCGGCGTCTCCGGGCACCGCGATGCCGCCGATCTCACCGGCGACGGCCTCGGCGGCCGCGCCGTCCAGGTCGTTGACCACCACACGTGCGCCCGCGGCGGCCAGACGGCGGGCCACGGCCGCCCCGATGCCGTTGCCGGCACCGGTGACGACCACACCCGCGTCCCTCGGGTCCAGAGCCATCTCACACACCTCCGGTGAGGGTCACGCCGCCGTCGAGCACCAGCGTGCGGCCGGTGACCCAGGAGGCGTCGTCGGAGAGCAGGAACGCGACCGCTCCGGCGACGTCCTCGGGCACACCGAGACGGTTGAGCGGGTACTGGGCGGCGACCTTCTCCTCCCGGCCCTCGTACAGGGCCTCGGCGAAGCGGGTCTTGACCACGGCCGGGGCGACCCCGTTCACCCGGATACCCGGGCCGAGTTCGACCGCGAGCTCCTCCGTGATGTGGGTGAGCATCGCCTTGGTGGCGCCGTAGAAACCGATCCCGGGGGCCGGCTTGAGTCCGGCGACGGAGGAGACGTTGACGATGGCGCCACCGTGTTCGGCCATCCCGGCCCTGTAGACCTTCTGCACCCAGGAGATCGCCGAGAGCGCGTTGACCTCGAAGATCTTGCGCGCCGCCGCCAGGTCCAGGTCGACCATGCGGCCGTAGACCGGGTTGATGCCGGTGTTGTTGACGAACAGGTCGACGTCGCCGAAGGCCTCCCGGGTGGCGGCGACGGCGGCGTCCTGGTGGTCGGGGTCGTCGGCGCGGCCGGGGACGCCGATGGCGTGTTCGGGGCCGCCCAGGGAGGCGACCGCCTCCTGGAGGGGCTCGGGCCTGCGTGCGGTGACGCACACGCGGGCGCCCTCGTCGACGAGGCGCCGGGCGATGGCCAGACCGATGCCGCGACTGGCGCCGGTGATGACGGCGGTGCGGCCGCCGAACCGCGAAGTCATGCGTACTCCTTAGACCGACTGGTCGGTATGCACGGCCGACTCTACGTCCGCGGCCGTGTGCGCCGCAAGGGGACGAGGGGTCGGTCGGGGGGCGACAATGGGGGCGAGCGGGAACACCACGGGCCCGCGCGGGAACCCTCCCGCAGCTCCCGAGAGAAAGGGTTGCCATGGCGACCGAGGTCAAGGACGTTCCGGACCACCGCCGTTACGTCATCACCGTGGACGACGAGGAGGCCGGGTACGCCGAGTACATCCTCACCGACACCATGATCACCTTCACCCACACCGAGGTCGACCGCGCTTTCGAAGGCAAGGGCGTGGGCGGCACACTCATCCGCGCGGCTCTGGACGACGCGCGCTCCCGTGGTCTGTCGGTGCTGCCCATGTGCCCGTTCGTCAAGGGGTGGATCGAACGCCACCCGGAGTACGCCACCGTCGTCTACCGCTGAGGGTGTGACCTCCGCGCCGTCGGGCAGGACCGGAGGGCGCGGCCCGGACGGGGCCGAGAACCGGGAGGCGGGACATGGGCATCGACTACGGACGGGAGATCGCTTTCGGGGTCTTCCCCTCGCCGGAGGCCGCGACGCTGGACCGGACCTGGGGCGTGATCGACGCCGCCGAACGCGGTGGGCTCGACTTCGTCGGCATCCAGGATCACCCCTACCAGCGCCGTCACCTGGACACCTGGGCGCTCATGGCCACGGTCCTGGCCCGTACCGAACGGCTGCGGGTCTTCCCGGACGTGGCCAACCTGCCGCTGCGGCCACCCGCGCTCATCGCCAAGAACGCCGCGAGCCTGGACGTGCTCTCCGGCGGGCGGTTCGAACTGGGGTTGGGCGCCGGAGGGTTCTGGGAGGCGATCGAGGCCATGGGCGGTCCTCGGCGGAGCCCGCGTGAGGCCGCCGACGCCCTGCTGGAGGCGGTCGAGGTGATCCGCCTCCTGTGGTCGGACCGGCCCTCGGTGCGATTCGAGGGTGAGCACTACCGCCTGGCCGGGGTCAAGCCCGGTCCGTTGCCCGCCCACGACATGGGGATCTGGTTGGGGGTGCTGGGCCCGCGCCTGCTCAAGGAGGTCGGCAGGGTGGCGGACGGTTGGGTGCCGTCCCACGCCTTCGCCGGACCCGACAAGCTCCCGGGCATGCACGCGCGTATCGACGAGGGTGCCGCGGAGGCCGGCCGCGACCCCGCGTCCATCCGGCGCGTGTACAACCTCTGGGGTTCCATCGGTGACACGACCGGGTCGGATCGGCCCCTGGACGGCCCCGTCGACCACTGGGTCGAGCAGATCACCGGGTTCGTCCTGGAGTACGGGATGGACACCTTCGTCCTGTGCCCGGAGGAGGAGTCGTCGGCGCAGGTGGAGCTGTTCGCCGCCGAGGTCGTGCCCGCGGTGCGGGAGGCGGTCCGCAGGGCCCGGGGCTGAGGCCACCGGCGCCGACCTTCGGCGGACCCGTCCCGAAGCGACGTTGACGGAACCGCGGCCCCTCCCCTCGACACAGGGAAGGGGCCTCTTTCGGATCCACTGTAGATCTACATCGTCAAGGTGAGCGTCGAGCAGGCTCCGCTCACGCGGAGGTGTCCAGGGTCAGCTTGCCGACCGTGCCCCGCCCCCGCAGGTCCTCGTGCGCACGACGGGCCTCCGACAGGGGGTAACTCCGTCCTTCCACGTGACGGAGGCCGCCCTCGGCGACCAACGCGAACAACTCCCGCATGGCGGTGCCGACCACGTCGCCCGGCAGGAGATGGGCGTGCGGCAGCCACATGCCGCTCACCGTCGTGGAGAAACGCATGAGGTTGGCCGGCTGCACCGGGGAGGGCAGTTCCCGCGAGGCCATCCCGTAGAACGCCAGTCGCCCGAACGGCGCCAGCGCGCGGACGCTCTCGTCCGTGACGCGCCCGCCCACCATGTCGAGGACCACGTCCACACGCCGCCCCTCGTTGGCCTCGATGAGAGCCGCGGTCATGTCGGGGGCGGCGGAGTCCACGGTCGCGTCCGCGCCGAGCTCCCGGGCGAGTTCGCGCTTGCTCTCGTTGCCGGCGACGGCGATCACCCGCCCCGCGCCGAAGCGTCGGGCCAGCTGGACCGCGAGGGAGCCCACACCCCCGGCGGCGGCGTGCACGACGACCGTCTCGCCCGGTTCCACGCGCACGTTCCTGCGCAGGAGCACCCAGGCCGTGGCGCCCTGGACGAGGAGCGCCAGCGCCGCCTCGTCGGAGACGCCGTCGGGGATTTCGTAGGCCATCCCCGGTTCGACCACGGCCTTCTCGGCGTAGCCGCCGTTGCCGGGGAGCAGCCCCACGACCCGTCGGCCGTCGGCCGTCCGGCCGGCGATCTCGGCGCCGGGGACCATGGGGAGCCTGGAAGGGGCCAGGTAACTGTTCTCGGCCTGGTGGGTGTCGGCGTAGTTGACGCCGCTGCGGGTGACGTCCACCAGGAGTCCGTCGGGGCCGGGCTCGGGATCGGGCAGTTCGGTGAGGGTGAGGACCTCGGGTCCGCCGAACTCGGTGATCTGGATGGCGCGCATGGCCGGTCCTTCCTACGGGGAGGCATACCGACCAGATGGTATGCCATCGGCGTGCGGGCGCCGTGGGCGCCCGGCCGGGCGCCCACGGACGCGTCAACGCCGCCGGGACGAACCGCCGGAGGAGCGGCTGCTCGACGAGCGGCTACTCGACGACCGGCTCCCGGAGGACCGGCTGCTGGAGGAACGGCCACCGGAGGACCGGGAGGAGCCCCCTGAGGAGCGGCCACTGGCACTGCGGAAGCCGCCGGAGGAGCGGGAGGCACCGCCGGAAGAACGACCGCCGGCACTGCGGAAACCGCCGGAGGACCGGGAGGAGCCACCGGAGGAGCGACCGCCCCCCGAACCGCGGGAGCTCCCAGAGGACCGGGAGGCACCACCGGAGCGTGACGAGGAGGAACCGCCCGTCGAGCCGCCGGAACCACCGGAGCCGAAGGACCCACCGCCGGAACCGCCGCCGAACAGACCGCTCGACCGGGACGTGGAGCCGCCGCCGGTGCGACCGCCCCCGGCGCTGCGGCCCTGCCGTTCGCGACGGGCCGAGGCGCCGCTGGAGGGACTCTCCGAGCGGGAGGCGAAGCCGCCCCCGGCACGTCGGGAGGAGGACTCCGACCGGGAGGCGAAGCCGCCCCCGGCACGCCGGTCGGCCCGGGCGGTGCGCCGGGGCTCCTCGGAGTACGCGGCCGACGCGCGGCCCGCTCCAGAACGGGACCCGTGGGTGCGGTACCCGCCGCGTGGTTCGACCACGCGTTCGCGCACGGGAACGTAGCCGCTGCGGCGGGCCGGCCGGAACGTCTCGTGCACCACCAGCGGCGGACGTACGCGTCGGGTCACGATGTAACCGCGTCGGGGGTGGTGCCAGTGGTGGCGCGGCTGGTACCCGTACTCGGGGTGGCGGCCGAAGTCGGCGTAGTGGGAGTGGTAGAACTCCGGTTCGCGTTCGTGCAGGAGCACGTCGATGGTGATGGCCGCGCCGATCACGAGCCGGCGCAGCGGCCAGGGCAGGTCGTAGGCGAACTCCAGCGCGTAGCGGTCCTCGGTGGTGAAGAAGCGCTCGATGAGACCGGGGTGCTCCTTGCCGATGCGCGCGATCTCGATGCCGGCGTGATCGAGGACGGTGAAGTCCCAGCCGTTCCAGTCGCCGCGGATCTCGGCGACGGTGTGGCCGCGCGCATCGTTGAGCCGAAAGCGCGACCCCATGAAGGAACGGTCCTGCACGATGCTGCCGTAGGGCTCGCCGTGCGGACCGGTCACGTAGATGTAGGGCCGACCGCGGTCCCAGGGCTTGTCGAGGGTGAGCAGTGGGTGTCCGTCGGTCCCGTAGATGGTGAACCGGTGCGGGCGCTGGTCACCGCCGCGCGGGGACCAGGCGTTCATGTGCTCGTTGACGTACGCCAGGGGCCGACCCGACTCGGCGAGGACCTCGTAGTGGCCCTCGTTGGCGTACAGGTGTCGGGGCTGTTCGACCAGAAGCACGGGGGCGGTGAACAGGGGTGCGTGCATGTGGGGCCTTTCCGGCGCCGCCGCCCGCCGGGCGGCCGAGTGCGTGTTCAGGCGGGGAGGGGAGAGGATTCCGGAGAATCCCGCTGAAAACCTATCGCCTGGCTTCGACGCGCACATGCGGTGCCCGGTTCCGGATCCCTGTGGAGAGCGCTTTCGGGGCGCCCCGCGCACCGACCCGGCGTCTCCACGGTGATGGGTAGCATGCGAGCACGGGGTCGGTGGTGTCCAGGGGGACGGTTGTGGTGGAAGACGTGTCCGATGCGTTGTCGGAGGCGCGCGAGGACGTCGCGCGGTTCCTGATGTCCTACAAGTTCGCCATCGACACCCTCATGGCGAAGGTGAACATCCTCAACGAGGAGTTCCGCTACACGAACGACCACAACCCGATCGAACACGTCGGCTCGCGCCTGAAGACCCCCTACAGCATCCTGGAGAAGGCGCGTCGTCGCGGGGTCCCGCTGGACCTGGACAGCATCGCCAAGGAGATCCTGGACATCGCGGGTATCCGGGTGACCTGCAGTTTCGTCTCGGACACCTACGCGATCAGGGACATGCTGGCCGGGCACGAGGACATCCGGATCACGGAGGAGAAGGACTACATCCGCTCGCCCAAGGCCAACGGCTACCGGAGTCTGCACCTGTTGGTGTGCACACCGGTGCGGATGTCGGACCGGACCGTCGAGGTGCCGGTGGAGATCCAGATCCGCACCATCGCGATGGACTTCTGGGCCAGCCTGGAGCACAAGATCTACTACAAGTACGCCAAGGCGGTGCCCCAGGACCTGTTGGACGAGTTGCGGACGGCGGCGGAGACCGCCAACCGGCTGGACGTCACGATGGAGCGGCTGCACGGCGAGGTGCGCGAGCTGGGCGACCGCGCCCAGAACCCCCTGCCCGGGCCCGACGAGCTCCGTCGGCTCCCGATCGCCGCCGAGCTGCTCGACGCGCTGGCCGACCGGGTCAACTCCCGCCGCTCCGACTGACCCCGGGGCCGTTGCGGAAAGGGAGCGCAAAGGATCCCGGTCGCGCGCGGCACCCGCTGTTTGGCGTGAGCACTTCCCGGTGAGGCGTAGGGGATGGGACCCACCCCACCCGGGAAGGAACCGATCTTGGACAGCACGATCACATTGACGGTGGACGGTGAGCGTCGGGAGCTCACGGTCGACACCCGGACCACCCTGTTGGACGCGCTCCGTGACCGTCTGGGGGTGTACGCGCCGAAAAAGGGGTGCGACCACGGCCAGTGCGGGTCCTGCACGGTCCTTATGGAGGACCGCCGCGTCCTGGCCTGTCTCTCCCTGGCGGTCGCCCACGACGGTGCGCGCGTGACCACCGCGGCCGGCCTGGGCGACGGAGACGAACTCCACCCGGTCGCCGGCGCGTTCCTGGACGAGGACGCCTTCCAGTGCGGGTACTGCACACCCGGTCAGATCTGCTCGGCGGTGGGCATGCTCTCCGAGGTCGCCTCCGGATGGCTCAGCCACGTCACCGAGGACCCCGAGGGGCCGGTGGAGGCCACCGACGCCGAGATCCGGGAACGCATGAGCGGGAACCTGTGCCGCTGCGGTGCCTACCCCCACATCGTGGCCGCGATCAGGAGGGCGGCCCCATGAACCCCTTCACCTACGCGCGCCCCGGCGGCGCAGGGGAGGCGGTCGAGGCCGTCACCGCCGACCCCGGAGCGTGTTTTCTCGCCGGCGGCACCAACCTGGTCGACCACCTGAAACTGGGGGTCGCCTCGCCCACCGCCCTGGTCGACGTGCGCGGGGCGGTCGACGACACCATCGAGGAGTCGCCCGACGGTGGGGTCCGCATCGGCGCGGGGGTGACCAACAGCGATCTGGCGGCGCACCCGGTGATTCGGCGGTCCTACCCGGTACTGAGCTCCGCGCTGCTGGCGGGGGCCTCCGGACAGTTGCGCAACATGGCCACGACCGGCGGGAACCTGCTGCAGCGCACCCGCTGCGTCTACTTCCAGGACGTCACCACCCCCTGCAACAAACGGGAACCCGGGTCGGGATGTTCGGCGTTGGAGGGCCACGGTCGTGACAACGCGGTGCTGGGGACCTCGGAACAGTGCGTGGCCACGCATCCCTCGGACATGGCGGTCGGGCTGCTGGTCCTGGACGCCGTGGTGGTCGTCCTCGGGCCGTCGGGGGAGCGGCGCGTCCCGCTCGCCGACTTGCATCGTCTGCCCGGTGCGGAGCCCGAGCGCGACACGGTCCTGGAACGGGGGGAGTTGATCACGGCGGTGGAGCTGCCGGCGCCCCTGGCCGAGGGGCGGGGCGCCTACCGCAAGGTCCGCGACCGGGCCTCCTACGCGTTCGCGCTGGTCTCGGTGGCCGCGCTGGTGCACGTCCGCGGGGACCGGATCACCGAGGCGCGGATCGCCCTGGGCGGTGTCGCGCACGCGCCGTGGCGCGCGCGGCGGACCGAGGCGGCGCTGGAGGGCAGACCGTTGACCGAGGCGGGCCTGCGCGTGGCCGCCGAGGCGGAGTTGGCCCGGGCACGGCCCGGTAAGGACAACGCGTTCAAGGTGCCGCTGGCGGTGAACACCTGCACGGCGGTGTTGCGCGACCTGACGGGGGTGGGCTCATGATCGGCACGGAGGGTTCCGGCGCCGTCGGTGCGCCGATGGAACGGATCGAGGGACGGGCCAAGGTGACCGGCACCGCCCCCTACGCCTACGAACACGACTTCCCCGACCCCCTCCACGTGCATCCGGTGCTGTCCACCGTGCCCCGGGGACGGGTGAGGTCGGTGGACGTGTCGGCCGCGCAGGGGTTGACGGGGGTGCGCGCGACGTTGACCGCGCCGGACGTGGCCGGGACGGTCGGGGCCGAGGACCGGGAGTTCGCCGTCCTCCAGGACGGTGAGGTGTTCTTCCGCGGTCAGATCGTCGCGGCGGTCGTCGCGGACACCCCGGAGATCGCCCGCCAGGCGGCGACGCTGGTGCGGGTCGACTACGAGGTGGACGACCACGAGGTGGAGCTGCCGCCCGCCCGGCGGGAGCTGTACCGTCCCGAGGAGGTCAACACGGGTGCGGAGGCCGACACCGCGCGGGGCGACGCCGACGCCGTGCTGGCCGACTCCACGGTGCGGATCGATCGCACCTACCGGACCCCGCGCGAGTACAACAACCCGATGGAACCGCACTGTTCGATCGCCGTGTGGGAGACCGATCCCGAACGGCTCGTCCTGTACGACTCCACCCAGGGCGTGCATGTGGTCCGGCGCACGCTCGCCGAGGTCCTGGGGCTGGACGCCGAACGGATCCGGGTGATCTCGCCCCATGTGGGCGGCGGTTTCGGCTCCAAGGGCTCCCCGCACGCGCACAACGTCCTGGTGGTCCTGGCGGCGCGGGCGCTGCCGGGGCGCGCGGTCAAGCTCGCGCTCACGCGGAGACAGATGTTCTCGCTGGTGGGCTACCGTCCGAACACGATCCAACGCATCAGGATCGGCGCCGAGGAGGACGGTCGGATCGGCGCGCTCGTCCACGACGTGGTCGAGACCTCCTCCCTGGCCAAGGAGTACGCCGAGCAGAGCGGTGTGTGCTCGCGGATGATGTACACGGCGCGGGCGCGCCGCACCACGCACCGGCTGGCCGCCCTCGACGTGCCGATCCCGTTCTGGATGCGGGCGCCGGGGGAGGCACCGGGGATGTTCGCGTTGGAGACGGCGATGGACGAGCTGGCCTACGCCTGCGGGCTGGACCCGATCGAGCTGCGGTTGCGCAACGAGCCGGGCCGCGACCCGGAGTCGGGGCTGCCGTGGTCCGGCCGCCACCTGGCCCGGTGTCTGCGCCAGGGGGCCGAGCGGTTCGGCTGGGACACGAGGCCGGAGCTCCCGCGCGGCCACCGCGACGGTGATTGGTGGGTGGGGACCGGGGTGGCCTCGGCCGTGTACCCGAGACTGACCCTGCCGGGCTCGGAGGCCGAGATCGTCCTGGAACGGGACGGGAGCCACACCGTCTCCATCGGCGCCGCCGACATCGGTACCGGCACGTGGACCGCCCTGACCCAGATCGCCGCCGACGCGCTCGGGTGCGGTCCGGATCGGGTCCGGCTGCGCATCGGAGACTCGCGGCTGCCCACGGCCAGCGTGGCGGGTGGTTCCTCGGGGATCTCCTCCTGGGGTTCGGCCGTCGTGGCGGCGGCCCGCGCTTTCCGGGACGCGCACGGGGACCGGCCCGCGCCCGGTGCGCGCTCCCGGGCCGAGACCCCCGAGAACCCGGAGCGGGAGGAGTACGCGATGTACTCGTTCGGCTCCCAGTTCGCGGAGGTGCGGGTCAACGCCGACACCGGCGAGGTGCGGGTGCCGCGGATACTGGGGGTGTTCTCCGCAGGCCGGATCATCAACCCGCGGACCGCGCGGTCACAGTTGACCGGCGGCATGGTGATGGGCCTGTCGATGGCCCTGCACGAGGAGGGCGTCGTGGACCCCCGGTTCGGTCACGTCGTCAACGGCGACCTGGCCGGCTATCACGTGGCCGCCAACGCCGATGTGGGGCGGGTGGAGGCGGAGTGGTTGGACGAGGTCGACCCGCACGTGAACGCCCTGGGCGCGGCGGGGGTCGGGGAGATCGGCATCGTGGGCACCGCGGCGGCCATCGCCAACGCCGCTTTCCACGCGACGGGGGTGCGGGTCCGTGATCTGCCGTTGACGCCGGACCGGTTCCTGGGCTGAGCGGCGGGTACCCGTCCGCGAGGTCACGGACGGGAGCCCCGCTGGGTTTCCGGTGGTCTCGGCACGTGATCGAGGTCGGCGCCACGGGCGGCCTTCTCGGTGCCGACGGCGCCGGTCCCTCGGCCGCGGGAACCGCCGCATCGTCGCTGACCAGGGCGCTGGGCCGGCGATGGCGACCGTGCCGCCGTCCCGCCGCTCACGGGGGCACGGGTGGGCGGTCCCGTTCTCCGACACCTGGTCCTGCACGCTCGGTGCCGTTGATGTCGGAAGTTCTCGGTCGGTGTACCGGCGTGCGTGGGTCGTCGCGCGTCGCCGGGTCGGCCGGCGGCCTCCCACCCCGACGCGTCATCGACGGAAGGGTCCGCCCGAGGCCCGCGCCCCGGGCGGGACCCGGTCCTCGGGGGACCGGTCCAGGGTGCGACGCCCGGGCGGGGACCCGTGGACGTTCGCCGCACACGCACGTCACCGGGCGCGGCGGGACGGGCTCACCTCTCCTCGTCCTCCTCCGTGTCGTCCTCGAACCCCTCCTCGTCGCCGGGCTCGTCCTCCTCGTACGGCTCCTCCCGAGCGTTCTCCTCGTCCTCGGCCAGGCCGTCCTCGTGGGAGAGGACGACCTCGCCGTCTCGGATCTCCCCTCGCCACCCCTCGATGCCCAACGCCTCCTCCTCCGACAGCATCATCAGGTGGCGGCGGTACTGCTTGAGTTCCAAACGCAGGCGTCGGCCCTGGGCGCGCCAGAGGTTGGCGGTGCGTTCGAAGAACCCCTGTGGCGTGTACTCGGTGATCAGGAGGATCCGGGTGAGGTTCTCGCCCAGGGGGTGGAAGGTGACCACACCCTTGGTCGTGCCGTGGGCGCCCTCACTGGTCCAGGCGATCCTCTGGTCCGGAACCTGCTCGGTGACGATGCCCTTCCAGCTGCGCGTCGACCACAGGATCTTGGCCCGCCACCGGGTGGTGGTCTCGTCGTCGCCCTCCTCCACGCTCTCCACCCGGTGGGTGAAGTCGGCGAAGTCCGTGAGCCGACTCCACTGGTCGTAGGCGACCCGCACCGGGACCCCCACGTCGATGTCCTCGACGATGTTGGTGGCCTTATTACCGCCGCCGGCGCCCCCTCCTCCACCACTACCGCCGCTGGTGTCGCCGCCACCGTCGGGGTCCGCACCGTCGTCACCGGCGCCGCCGGTCAATGTGCCGATCACGCCCTGGGCTCCGCTCTTGACGCCGCGGCCGGCCGCCGCCAGGGTCCGCCCGATCGGGCCACCGCTCCGTGCCGACCCTTCCGCGCCCTCTCCGGAGTCATCGGCCGTCCCGCCCTCCCCGGTGATGCGGTCGACGGTGTGGCCGAGCCTGGAGGTGGTGTCGGAGACCACGCTGCGCGCCTTCGCCGAGAGATAGCCGCTCACGGCGTCGGCGAGTAGGGACGTGCCCTCGTTGCGGTCGGCGGCCTCGCGCAGGCGTGCCAGAGGCCCCTTGCCCTCTTCCTCACTCGGACTCATCGCCACGCTCCTTCGCGCTCGGCCGCTTGCGGGTCTTGGCGCGTCCACCGTCGGCCGCCTTTCGGGTGCGGGTGGCGGTCCGGCGAGGGCCGCGCTCGCTCTCGGCGCTCTGGGTCCGGCGACGCCGTGGTGCGGGGCTCTCCTCGGCCTCCGGTTCCTCCACCGCCGGTTCCTCGTCCTCCGCTTCCTCGTCCTCCGGCTCCTCGGGCTCCTCGGCGGTCTCGTCGTCCGGCCCGTTCTCGGGTCCCTCCTCCGGTTCCTCCTCGGTGCGGACCCCGGTGGCACGTGCCGCCGTGTCCGCGGCGTCCGTGGCGGCCCCCGCGGCGGTGTCGGCGGTCGTCGTCGCCGTCTCGGTGGCGGTGCCGGTCAGGTGAGCGGTGCGCTCGGTCAGGGAGGCCGCGAGGTCCCCGGCCCACTTCGCCACGATCCTGTTGATCGCCTCCCGGGCACCCGCGAGCAACTGCTCCCGGGTCTGTTCGGTCAGTTCGCCCACCACGGGGAGTTCGGAGACCTCTTGGCGCAACTGGCCGAGGATCTTCTGCGGGTCGATCTTCAGCTTCCTCGCACCCAGGAACAGTCCCAGCGCGACGGCGAGCTTGAACTTGCGTTTCCGACCCAGGATGTAGCCGATGATGGCGGCCAGCATGATCTTGATGGCGTTGAGCATGGTCCAGTCCCTCTGTTGACGGAAGTCGAAGAGGTCCAGGTGCTGGGGACCCGTGCGTTGACGGTTCTGGAAGGACGTCGCGCCGTTCCGCGCCGGCGGGGTCGAGACCCGCGTTCGCGGACCTCAGGACGTCCGGGCGGGAGATGGCTTCGGGCCGCCCCGGGAACGGCCGCTCGGCGCCGATGCCGAGGGGCGGGGCACACGCTCCACCGTGGTGCCGTCGGGCGTCGGGCACCGGGTTCCTCGCCCGGGCCGGTCGGTCACGGGGCCCTCACGGACCGACGTCGGTGCCGACGGTCCGACCGGCTCCCCGGCGCCGGTCCGCTCACGCGGGTGATCGAACCCGTGCACGACGAGCCGCCGACGGGTCCCTGGCGGGAGGTCGGCGGGTACGTGGCGTGGGTGCGGCCGGAGTCGACGGTCGGTGGACCCCTCGACAGGCGTGTTCCTGCTCATGAGGACATGACCCTTGTGGAGAAGACGGGGACGAGTGTTCCCCGCCCTCCACACTTACCGTGTGCGACCGGTCACGCGGATGGGGTGAGGGCAAAGAAGGCGGGACGCCGGGCAAAGTCTTCCGGGGTGGGATTTGCCGAGGGTTCCGGGGGAGCGCGGGGTCCGCCCGGCCGGGGCGGGCCCTCGCGTGCGGGCGGACCGGCGCCTTTGTCACACGGGGTGGCGGCGCGGGTGTTCGTGGCCGGCCTCCTGGGACGTTCAATCGCACCGTAATGCGTCCTTGGCCGAGGCCGAATAACCACCGCGCACGATGAACATCGCACCAAGAGTCACGGTCTGCGAAGCGAGGGGCTCCGACCCCGCGGTGACCATGGCCGTCGCCGGCCGGGCCCGCGTGGTCGGGTCCGTGCCGGGACCCGCATGCCGGGATC
>NZ_QOCZ01000118.1 GCF_018207095.1 Nocardiopsis sp. MG754419
TCCCCGTACCCCGGTCGCCCCTCGCGCCGACCCGCCTTCGCACACGTCCCCGCCGTACGGCACCCGTCCGGGCCGAACGGCGTGCCCGCCCTCCACGCGCGCCCGCTCGGTCCCGGAGACCGGACCCACCCGCGCGCCCCCACGATCGACGCCGCTCGATCCGGCGTACCCGCACCCCACGAGGGAGTCCGCACATGTTCTCCAGACCGCACCGATATCCGACCGCGATCCTGGGATTCGCCCTGGTCGCGAGCGTGGTCGTTCCGGCCGACGTGGTCGCCGCCGAACCCGACGACCTCCCCCCGCAGGAACCCGGCGTCACCCTCCGGGTCTTCGAGGTCGGTTTCGAACCCGAGCAGACCTGTGTCCTGACCGAGGGACAGACCCCCAACATCGACGTCCTGCGGCCCGACATCGACTACGAGAGCGACGAGGACTTCGGGGGCGCCGGCCACAACTTCATGGCGCACGTGTTCGGCAACCTGCACGTGCCCGAGGACGGCAGCTACGACTTCCGCATCACCAGCGACGACGGGTCCCGCCTGTCCATCGACGGTGAGGAGATCATCGAGAACGACCGGCGGCAGCCGGCGACACCGGCCGACGGGTCGGTCGAGCTCACCGAGGGTCACCACCCCCTGTGGATCGACTACTTCCAGGGTGCGCACGGCAAGGTGCTGAGCCTGGAGTGGAGCCCGCCGGGCGAGGACGACTTCGTGCTCGTGCCCGAGTCCGTGCTGACCACCGACGCCGACGTCACCCGGGTGACCTCGCCCGGCATCAAGTCCTGTGAGGACGTCAACGCGAGCCCCGGTGACGGGGCGCCGCTGGCCGAGCTCCACCCGAACTACACCCTCACCGACCTGCGTCCCGAGGGCTTCGAACCCAAGGTCACCGGGATGGACTGGTTCGACGACGGTCGGATGGTCATCACCACCTGGGCCGGTCGGGAGAGTTTCGACGGCGCCGTGGAGATCGTCGACGGGACCGTCGGTGAGGACGCCGACCCCGAGAGCATCACCACCGAGGTCGTCGCGACCGACATGAACGAGCCCCAAGGGGTGCTGGTCGACGACGGCGAGGTCATCGTCTCGGAGAAGCACCAGCTCAGCCGGTTGATCGACGAGGACGGCGACGGCGTCTACGAGGACACCGAGGCCATCGCCACCTGGCCCAACGGCGGCACCTACCACGAGTTCGGGTTCGGTCTGCTGGCCGACGACGACCACTACTATCTCAACCTGTCGGTGGCGATCACCCCGGGCGGGCGGACCACTGTTCCGCAGCACGTGGAGAACCGCGGCACCTCCATCAAGGTCGACAAGGAGTCGGGCGAGGTGGAGTACGTCGCCGGCGGCCTGCGCACCCCCAACGGCATCGGTTGGGGAGCCGAGGGCGAGATCTACGTCGCCGACAACCAGGGCGACTGGTTGCCCTCCTCCAAGATCGTCGAGATCGAGGAGGGCGGTTTCTACAACCACTACACGACCCCCGCCGGACCGTTCGACGACCAGCCGGTCACCGAACCGGTGGTGTGGCTGCCGCACGGTGAGATCTCCAACTCCCCGACCAACCCGGTGCTCGTCGAGGAGGGCACGTTCGAGGGGCAGTTGCTGTTCGGCGACGTCACCTACGGCGGTCTCCAGCGCGCCCACCTCGAGGTGGTCGAGGACCGCAAGCAGGGCGCGGTGTTCCGCATGACCCAGGGCCTGGAGTCCGGGGTCAGCCGCCTGGCGCTCGGCCCCGACGGCGCGTTCTACGTCGGCGGGATCGGCGGCGGAGGCAACTGGGAGCAGCCGGGCAAGTTCCCCTACGGTCTGCAGAAGCTGGCGCACACCTCCGACGACGCCATGGACATCCTCTCGATGGAGGTCACCGAGACCGGGTTCGACCTCACCTACACCAAGCCCGTGTCCGACGAGGTGGTCGAGAACGCGGCCGACCTGTACGACGTGCAGCAGTGGTCGTACAACCCGACCTCGCAGTACGGCGGTCCCAAACGCAACCAGGAGGTGCTGAAGGTCGCCGACGCCTCGGTGTCCGACGACGGGCTCACCGTGAGCCTGGACATCGACGGTCTCCGTGAGGACCGGGTCGTGCACGTGCGGTCCCCGCGACCGTTCGACGCCGCCGACGGCACCGGGCTCTGGAGCACCGAGGCCTGGTACACGCTCCACACGATCCCCGGATACGAGGAGCCGCCGAACGAGATCGGTGTGTACGAGGCCGAGGACGGCGTGCTGGGCGGTGGGGCCGACATCGACGACGAACACGGCAACCACACCGGTGAGGGCTTCGTCGACGGCTTCAACAACATCGGCGCCTCGTTGACCTGGGAGGTGGCGGTCGACGAGGCCGGCACCTACCCGGTGACCTTCCGTTACGCCAACGGCCCCAACCCCTTCGTCGGCACCAAGACGATCTCCCTCGACGTCAACGGCGAGGACCTGGGCCAGATCTCGGTCGGGACGACGGAGGAGTGGTACAACTGGGCCGACCACGTGGAGGAACTCGCGCTCGAGGCGGGCACCAACACCATCACCGTCTCGGCCGGTGAGGACGACGACCGCCACGTGAACTGGGACCACCTGCGTATCCAGCGGGAGCCCTGCACCCCGGCCGAGCCCGACGACGGCTACCGGATGCTGTTCGACGGTACCGACGAGAGCCGCGCCGAGTGGGAGACCGCCGGTCCCGGTGACTTCATCACCCAGGCCGACTGCACCATGCGCTCGGTCGGCGGACTCGGACTGATCACCCACCCGGAGGAGCTCACCGACTACAGTCTCAAGCTCGACTGGAAGATGGGCGGGGACGACAACTCCGGCGTGCACATCGGTGTGCCCGACCCCCAGGGCGACCCCGCCGAGCGCAACCGCGGCTTCGAAGTACAGATCGACGCCACGGACGAGGACGAGCTCACCACGGGCGCGATCTACGGGTTCCAGGGTGCCGACATCGAGGCCCGTGACGAGGCCCTGAACCCGCCGGGTGAGTGGAACAGTTACGAGATCGTGGTCGAGGATCTGCGTGTCGAGGTGTACCTCAACGGAGTGCTGATCAACGACTTCGACAGCGAGGGCGCCGACCCCGACCGCGACCTGTCCTCGGGTCGCATCGGGTTGCAGAACCACCACACCGGTTCCGACGTGTGGTTCCGCGACGTCCAGGTCAGCGACCTCGACTGAGGTCACGGGAGCAACGGGCGCGGCGGTGGTGCGCGAGTGGGCGCACCACCGCCGCGTGCGTGAACGCGGGTCCGCTCACCCGCAGAGACCCGCGGGACGGGGGGCTCGGTCAGCCGCGTCGGTCGTCGGACGGGCGTTCGGCCGCCCCGTCCGTGGGCGGTCCCTCCGCACCGTCGGCCGGAGCGGTGGCCGCCGTGCCCGCGGACTTCGGTCCGGTGTCGGTCTCCTCGACGGCGGCGGTGGCGATGAGCACCCGGAAGTAGAGATGCCGATAGAGGGGTGTCCTGGGCCGGCCGGAGCCGGTCTTCGGGGACTGTGCGGGGGACGATCGGGAAGTGGCATGAACCGTTCCTTCGGATTCCTGTGGTGTGGATCATAGGAAAAGCGGATCGGGTTCAGCCGCCAAACCAGGGGCGCAACGTGGATTCAAGGTTTCTCTGGCATTCGGTGGCGCACAGTCGGGAATGGGCGCGTGATCACACGGAAAAAGCACGGTACGCCTGTTCAGGCGTGGAGGAAAAGGTGCGGATCCTTCCACGGAAAGGGAAACTCCAAGGGAAAAGGGAGGCCTTTCGATTGATCACGACATGGGATGAATTCCGTCCGGGAATGCGCCGGTTCGAGGGGCCAGGACCGGGGCTTCCCGTCGGGAGCACCCCGGTCGTGGCCGTCGTTCCCGGGAGGCTCACTCCAGGGGGCCGCCCCAGTCGGCCTCGTCCTCGGCGTTGGTCACCAGCACGGTCAGGTGGTCGGCGGACGGCGGAACCGCGCAGTCCATCCGCATCGTGTGCGTGCCCGCCTCGGCCTCCGTGACGGTGTCGTCACCGGTCGCCGGGGTTCCGCTCCCCTCGGAGAGGCACTCCACGGTCATGGTGCCCAGACCGAACACGCGACCCAACTCGGGCACCTCCACGGTCAGAGCGAAGCCCGCGCTGCCGGCCCCATCGGTGGCGACGTCGTCCACGGTGTAGACGACGTCCTCCTCGACCCCGTCCCGGAACTCCTCTTCATAGGCGCCCACGGGGTGCGCGAACGCGGCCGGTTCCCCGAAACCCCGTGTCGGTTCGGCTTCGGACCCCGCGGTGCGGTCCGCGGGCTCGGTGTCCTCCTTCGTGTCCGGGAGCGGGTCCTTCGCCGGTGCTGATTCGGTGGCCGGCCCACCCTCGGTCGTGGTCTCCCCGGGGTTCTCCAGGGCCACCTCCCGGTCGGAGGAGGTGCATGCGGTAGCGGCGATGATCAACGGCAACAACAGCGCACAAGGCGTGATTCGTCGCATCCCTCCACGGTAGGCGCGCGTGCCGCGCCGCCTCGGCGCCGTCCGGGTCCTCAATCGGCCAGAACCCGTGTCAACGTCACCCACTGGTCGGGCGTCACCCACCCCACCGGGGTGGGGCTCGCGACCCCCGCCGCGGTCAGCGCGCGGTCGACCCTGCGGGCCCGGTGCGCGCGACGCAGGGAGGCCGACAGAGAACCGCCCACCCCGCCGAACCCGAGCGCGACCAGCCGTCGGTAGGCGTCCAGGTACTCCGGCGTCAGCAGCGGTGTGGTGCGGGCGCGCAGCACCAGGACCCCCGCGTCCACACGGGGCACCGGTCGGAACCGGCCCCGGTCGATGCGACCGGCCAGGGTCCACGACCGCTCCGGCCAACTCAGCACGGTCACCTTGCTCCACCGGCCGTAGGCCCCCGTGCGCTTGCGCGCGTACTCCAGTTGGGTGATGAGGGTGGCCGAGGTCAGGTGGCGCGCGTCCAGGCACCAGCGGACGATGTCGGAGGTCCGCGCGTAGGGGATGTTGCCGACCACGGCGAACGGGGAGCGGGGAGGGCGCGAGCGGGTGAAGTCCCCGTGCACCACCCGCAGGTCGGGTTCCCGGTCCCGATAACGTGCGACCAGCCGGGCCACCAGGCGCGGATCGAGTTCGTGGGCGATCACCCGGCCCGCGGTCCGGGTGAGGAAGCGGGTGAGGGCACCGTCGCCGGGCCCCACCTCCAGGACGAGGTCCTCGGGCCCCACCCGGGCCGTGCGCACCACCCAACGGGCGGTCGCGGGGTCGATGAGGAAGTTCTGGGACAGGCGTCGACGGTCGTCGCGCTGCGTGCGTGCCATGCGTGGTCCGTTCCGCCACCGAAGGTGGCCGACGAGGACGGGAGGGCACGGCGGGGCCCACGCCCGATACGGGCGTGTCGAAACGGTGCGAGGGCAGGGTCCGCCGGCCGTCCGCCCGATGGAGGAGGGGCGTCGGCTGGGGCCGGACCGGCGGAGACGCGGGTGCGACGAGAGAGGAACCCGGCACCGCCGACGTCGCGCCGATGAGGACGCGGAAACGGCGGTGCCGGTGTCCGGCTACCGGTCCGGCAGAGCGGACCGGAGTCGTGCGAGGGCGGCCGCGGGCCAGGCCTGCGGGCCCTCGACGATCGCTTGGAAGGCTGCCATGACGCTCACGTTAGAAGAACATCGTCCCGACCGGCAACGGGTTTTTCACCGGGGCCCGCACCCCGCGAAAAACGGGTGGTCGCTCCACGTCGGCCCCGTCATACTCGCCCCCATGACCGACTTCTCGACCTTCGACACCCGCCGGTATCGCACCGTCGACGTGGCCACCGGCTACGACGGTTGGTCCGCCACCTACGAGGCGTCCGTCCTGGACGCCATGGATCTGGACGTGCTCGCGGGGCTCACGACGCCCGACTGGGGCATGATCGCCCGCGCCGCCGACCTGGGCTGCGGGACGGGGCGCACCGCGGACTGGCTCCGGGGGCGCGGGGTCCCGCGCGTGGACGGAGTGGACCTCAGCGCCGGCATGCTTGCCCGGGCCCGGCAACGCGGCGCCCACACCGCCCTGAGTCAGGGCGACGTGCGCGCCACCGGACTGCCCGGCACCTCCTACGACCTGGTCATCGCCTCCCTCATCGACGAACACCTGCCCGATCTCGCCCCCCTCTACGGAGAGGCGTGGCGACTCGCCCGCCCGGGCGCACACTGCGTTCTGGTCGCCTACCACCCGCAGTTCATCATGGTGTCGGGCATGCCCACCCACTTCACGGACGCCTCAGGTGAGGACATCGCCATCAGCACCCACGTCCACCTCATCAGCGACCACGTGCGCGCCGCGTCGGCGGCCGGTTGGCGGCTGACCGACCTGCACGAAGCCGTGGTGGACGACGCTTGGGTGGCGGCCAAACCGACGTGGGAGAGGTTCCGGGGGCACCCGATCTCGGCGGTGTTCGTCTGGAGCCGTCCCTCCTGAGGGGTCAGGGATCGCTGAGCATGCGCGCCCACAGGTCCGTGTGGCGTGCGATGTAGGCGGAGGCCGGACCCCAGTGGTCGGCGTGCCCCTCGGCGTGCAGCCGCGCCCAGGGCAGCGTGCCGGTCCGTGCCCCGTCCTCCAGCAGGTCGAACATGCCGCGCACGCGGCGTGACGCCGCGCCGGGCAGCTCTCGTCGTTGGTCCGGGTCGCAGCCGTAGCCGTCGGCCAGGGCGCGCAGCCGCCGACCGTCGGTCTCGGGATCACCGCCCTCGTGCAGGGGGACGAAGCCATGAGCGGCGTAACCCAGGTCGCCCATCCGGGTGCCCGGGGCGGCGCTGTCCCAGTCGATGAAGCACCAGCGCGGCTCCTCGTCGTCCCGTACCGGGGCGGAGCGGACCAGGTTCCAGGGGGCGAGGTCGTAGTGGCAGATCACCTCGCCCTCCTCCGGGGGGAACAGTGAGGCCCACCCGGACTCGGCCCGCAGACACGGGTCCGCGGTCAGGTCGTGCAGCGCGCGGATCATCGCCCCGACCCGCCGCAGCGCGTCGTCGGACATCGGCGCCATCCGGTCGGCCAGGGTGCCGGGCACGAACTCCAGGCTCTGGAAACCCGCGGGTCGTTGACCGTGCGTGGCCGGGGCGCCCGCGTATCCGTGTGCGCGCAGGTGCCGCAGGAGCGTCGTGACGGCGGGGGAGGAGGGCAGCCACGGTTTGCGCACCGTGGCGCCCACCCGCAGGACGGTCTCGGAGACGTTTCCGCCCTCCAGCACCTCGACGTCGTCGTGGGGGCCGGAATGTTCGGTGGGGGGCATGGGCCCATCCTCACCCTCCGGCGCACTCCGGGTCCACCACATTCACCGGGTCCGCCGCTTCTGGGTCACCGCCTCCGCGGCGTCCATGCGCGCGTCGCTCAACCGGATCAGGGGCAGCAGCAACAGCAGCATCGCGCCGCCCAGGAGCAGGTACATCGGTCGCAGCCCGATGAGGGAGGCCAACACGCCCCCCGTGGCCGCGCCCAGCGGCATGGTGCCCCACGCCAGCAGGCGAAAGACGCTGTTCACGCGACCGAGCAGGAGGTCGGGGGTCAGGCGCTGGCGCAGCGACACCACGATCACGTTCCACACCATCATGGCGGCCCCGCCCGCACACAGACCCGCCATCACCACCCACAGGTGCGTGGTGAGTCCGGGCACCCCCACGAACAGGGCGAACCCGAGCACCGAGATCCGCAGGGACCACGTGCGGCCGAGCCGCCGCTCGACCCACGCGACCAGGAAGGAACCGAGGAGACCGCCCACCGCGCCCGCGGTCAACAGGAGGCCGAAAGCGGCCTCGGGCAGGCGCAGGGACGAACCGGCGCCCACCGCGTAGAGCACCAGGACCGCGAAGGCCGCCTGGGTGACGAAGTTGGACGCCCCGACCATGAGAGCGAACCGTCGCAGCAGCCGGTTCCCCCACAGGAAACGCACGCCCTCGGCGATCTCGGCCCGCAGGGTCGTGGCCGGTCCGGTCCGATCCACCCGGAACCCGCCGCCGACCAGGAGCAGCGCCCCCGCGGCGGCGGCCCAGAGCGCCGCGGGGGTGACGAAGGCCAGGCCGACACCGGCCGCCACCAGGGCGCTGCCGAGCGGTGGACCGACGAAACCCTGCGCGGTCAGCTCCGCCGCGTACAGGCGCCCGTTGGCCCGGGACAACCGAGCCCGTGGCACGAGCTGAGGCAGGATCGACTGGGCGGAGGTGTCGTAGAGGGTCTCGGTGACGCCGATGGCGAAGGCGACCGCGTACAGCAGCCACAGGGATCCGAACCCCAGGGTCAGGGAGAGGGCCAGGAACAGCAGGAGGACGGTCCGCGCCACGTTGGCGCCGATCATGGCCCGGCGGCGGTCGAGTCGGTCCGCCAACGCCCCGGCCGGCAGCGCGCACAACAGCCAGGGCAGGCTCAGAGCGGTCGCGACGCCGGCGATGAGCAGGGGGGAGTCGGTCAGGCTCAGGGCCACCAGGGGCAGGGCGGCCTTGAGCGCGCCGTCGGCGAGGTTGGACAGTCCGGAGGAGGTCCACAGCCGCCAGAAGCCGGCGCCCAGGGGGCCGGGGAGGGACGAGGTGGAATCGGAGGCGGTGGGTAAGGGCGTGTGCCCGTCGTGTTCGGCCATGGATCGACGATCGCAGATCGATCGAGATAACTCAATCGATCAATCTCCGTCGATCGCCGACTAGGGTGGGTCCATGAGCGAGACGGAGCCGAAACCGCCCTCCGGCCCCCACGAGCGCCGCCCCGCCACCGCCCGGGAGGCCAAGGCCCTGGGACATCCGCTGCGCCTGCGCATCATGCGGGAGTGCGTGCTGCGCGAACGCACCAACAAGGAGTTGGCCGACCGTCTGGACACCGCGCCCGGCACCGTGCTGTACCACGTGCGGCGCCTCCTGGACGCGGGACTCCTGGTGGCCGCACCCGTGCGCACCGGTGGCGGTGGCGCCCTCGAGAAGCCCTACCGTGCCTCCACCGCCAGCTGGTGGCTGGACGGTCCCCTGCGCAACCTGGGGCCGGTCGAGCGCAACGCCCCGCTCCAGGCCTTCCAGGACGAACTCGCCCAGGCCGGTCCGGAGTCGGTGCACGGCTACGCCCGCTTCGCTCTGCACCTGAGCGACGAGCAACGCGAGGAACTGGACCGGCGCATCACCGCGATCCTCGACGAGTACGTGGCCACCGACCACGAACGTCGCGACCAACCGGCCTACGGCGGCATCGTGCTGCTGCACCGTCTCGCCGACTGATCCGCCCTGCGGCCGCGCTCCACCACCCGGTCAGCGGAAGAACATCTCCAACGAGAGTTCCGCCAGGGCGATGAGCCCCGCGAAGGCCGCCGCGAGTTTGACCCTGCTGAAGGGCTGATCGCCCTCCACGTGCCCGGTGCGTCCGTTCACCACCACCGTGCGGACCCGGCCCCGAAGCCGGTAGGAGCCCGCCCACACCGGCATCAGCGCCAGGGTGTGGATCGGGTCCGCCAGCGTGCTGCGCACCGAGTCCACGCGCTGCTCGTCGCCACCGATCTCCTCCGCGCAGGCGCGCTCGATGGCCCGGTGCATCGCCTGCTCGGCCCGCTCCCACCCGTGCTCGACGGTGGTGTCCGCCGTGATGACCTCGACCCCCCGGACCGCGTCGGGGGTCGGCGCCACCACCGTGTTCAGCAGCCAGGCGCCCAACCGTTCGGCCCCCTCCGACCGCGTGGTCGCGCACACCACCACGTCACCGAAGTGCCGTTCCAGAGTGCCGCGCACCCGACGCCAGGAGGTGTCGCGTACCTCGTGCGCACCGGTCGTCTCCGGGCGTCCGGCCGGGCCGCCGCGCACCTGCTCGACCCAGTAGTGGTCCCCACGCCACCCCTCGTAGTGGGAGACGGTGTCGGCCTCGAAGACCCGGTAGGGCACGAACACCGGGCGCAGGTTCTCCGGGACGCCCGCCCGCCGGACGCGGCGCGGCGCGAACCACAGCCCCTCGGCCCAGCGGGTCAGGGCGGCCTCGGCCGCGGCGCGGTCGATCACGAACGGGATCACGGCCTGGGGGACGTCGGACACGGAAGGCTCCCGGGGGACGGAGAAAGGAGCGGGACGCGAACTAGGACGCGCCCTCGGCCCCGTCGGTTGCACCGTGCCCGATCACCGGCCTCCCACCCCTCCCGAGCCAGGTCGGGAAAGGTGGAGCGGTGGTCAGAAGAACTGCCAGGGGCCCTGCGGCGCGCGCTGTTCCACCCCCGGTGACGACCAGTCGCACACCCCCTCCGTGAAGACCTCCCGCGCCCGCTCGGTCTGCTCCTCGTCGAACGCCACCGCGAGCCCGGTGGCGTCGAACGGGGTGAGCCGGCACTTGATCACGTCGGAGGAGAGCGGCCCGCCCGCCACCGTGCGCGGGGAACCGTGCACGGGGAAGGTCTCGGCACACGGGTCGTCCGGTCCGCCCGCCGTGGGCGACAGGGGCGTGATGATCCGTTCGCCCTCGACCCAGCAGGAGTCGGTCAGCCAGTCCGGTCGGGTCCGCTCCACCCGCTCGATGGGGGAGGCGTGCGGTCGCACCCGGGCGTCCCGGGCCGCGTCGCCCACCCAAGTGTCCAGTTCCACCAGGGCACGTCCGGCCACCGGCTCCGCGGCGTCGAACACACCGGACCGGTGCCGCTCGACCAGCATCACGTGGTTGGCGACGGTGCCGTTGGCCTTCTGCAACCGCTCGCGGGTGGAGAAGGAGTGATAGCGCATGTGGATGTCGCCGTCCGGGGCGTCGTCCTGGTAGGGGCGGTGGTCCACGACGGGGATGTCGGCCAGCCCACCCCCTCCGTGCAGGACCCGACCACTGTCGTAGGCCGCCGCGATGGCCTCGTGGTCGCCCTCGGTGCGATCGGCGACCACGGCCCCGTCAAGGTCGAAACCACCGATGTGCTCGTTCAGGTGCAGGAACGCGTCCACGTCGATGTCGCCGTCCTCCAGTGCGGACAGCCCGTACTGGATCCCCACGTTGTCCAGAGGGCGGCGGGGCAGCCCGGTGTCGGGGTCGGTGCCGTACACGTTGACGGTGTGCGCGTACAGGTCGCAGCGGGCGCCGTCGGGACGGTCCTCGGGGTGATAACGCTCGGACTCGGGCAGCGCGTCGGGGCACACGCCCCGTGGGTCGATCCGGGTGGCGGCGTCGGCCATGGCGTCGATGCCCTCGGGGTCGCCGAACCCCGAGACCGCGCGCAGCTGATCGGCCGTGAGCGCGTCGGGGTGCGCGTTCGCGTAGGAGCGCAGGAGCAGGGCGTCGGTCACCGCGGGGACGGTCCCCGAACCCACGTCCGGATAGCTCTGCGAGACCAGGACGCCGTCCAGCACCCCCGGGTGGTTGTCGGCGATCTGGTGCGCCTGGTAGGCGCCCCCGGAGTTCCCCCAGCCCAGGGTGTGGTCGGGTGCGCCGTAGGAGAGCGTGAAGCGTTCCTTGGTCGCGACGGCGGTCTCGGCCGCCACCAGGTCATTGCAGTTGTTGCCGAACACGTTCAGGGACGCCGAGACCACCGCGTACCCCCGGGAGAGCATGCCGTGGTCGATCACACCGGCGGTCCGGTCGCCCTGGACGTACCATCCGCCCGGGCACCCCCCACCGAACTTGTGGACCAGGCGTCGGTTCCACCCCTCGGGCGCCGTCCACGGGTCGGGTTCGGGGCCACGGGGGTCGTGCAGGACGGCCGTCTCGTACACCGAACGGTTGACCGTGCCCGTTTCGACCCGCACGGTGTAGGGCACCTTCTCGCCGGTACCGGTGGTCGTGGTGGCCACGTCCAGAGGCAGCCGGTGCTCGTCCGGCAACGCCTTGAACGCGCCGTCGGTGGAGCGGTACACGTAGCCGACCCGGGTGGGCACGGAACAGTCCTCGTCCACGGGTGCGCCCAGCGTTCCGCCCCAGGCCAGGGAGAAGTCCTCCGTCTGACACACGAACGGCTCCTGGTGCGGGCCGGAGAACACCGGTCCACTGAGCGGGTGAGCGGTCACGGTGAGGGCGACCGGCGCGGGCGCGTCCCCGTAGCCCTCCGACGCCGCCTCCTGATCCTCCTCCACGTCGACCGAGGCCACCAGCGTGTTGGGTCCCTCCGACAGACCCGACACCAGGCCCTCCAGCACCTGCCCCACCCCCGGCAGGTACACCGGTCGCAGGGCGTCGGTGACGTCGTGGCCGTCGGACTCCAGCCGCACCCGTTGGGGGGCGTGGGGCGCGGGCGGCTCCACCCGTACCAGCACGGTGTCGCCCATGACGGTGTCCGGGCGGGAGGAGAGCACACTGATGCGCGGACCCTCCCGGTCGTCCTCGGGTGGGCGCTCCGAGGGCGCGGCCGAGGACGGC
This sequence comes from Nocardiopsis sp. MG754419, assembly GCF_018207095.1. Taxonomy (GTDB): domain Bacteria; phylum Actinomycetota; class Actinomycetes; order Streptosporangiales; family Streptosporangiaceae; genus Nocardiopsis. Next base: position 12,295 of record NZ_QOCZ01000118.1, read on the forward strand.
ACGTTGAGCGCGGTGGCGTGTTCGGCCAGGGCTCCGGCCGAGATCGTGAACAGGGTCGCCACACCGGCCGCCCCGACACCCAGGGCCACACTCCGCCGACCGGGCCTCACCGAGGCGCACCCGTGGGCACGGTGACGCCGGAGCCGGCCGTGGGCCGCCGCAGGGCGCATCGGCCCACGCCACCAGTCACGCCGCTCCGCGCTCCGTGGTCCCGCCGGAGGGGGACATGTCGGGGTCCGGGCCGGTTCTGCTCTCCCATGTCGCCATCGATACCCCGAAACATCACAGAACGAACAACAGGTGGGGTGGTCGGATCCGTGCCGATCGCCACACACGGTCCGTACCGGTGCGCACCGGTACGGTCAGGAGCGGTGGATCTCCCGACCGCTGACCCGACCCGGAACGATCTTCAGGATCTGATCGCGCGGACCGGCCGCCCACGGCTGCGGCAGCCGACCCTGCGGAATGCGCTCCATCTCGGCGTCGTCCCGGATCCAGCGGCACCGCCCCGAGCACAGCACGCTCCACCCCTCATGACGCTCCTCGTCGAGCTGGTCGACCTGGAAGGCGGCGTACCCCCGCGCGTAGCGCATGATGGTCCCGGCCAGCGTCGAACGGAACACGATGGTGTCGTTGATCAGTGCGTAGGCGACGGGCAGCACGGTCGGCGCGGCGTCCCCGTCGATGGTGAAGGCCACGCGCCCGATGTTCCGGGTGGCCAACAGATTGAGACAGGTCGCCCGTTCCAGCACGGTGAACCCGGACCGGGCGTCGTCGGCCAGGTCGGCGCCCAAAAGCAGCCGGTCGTCGTCCTGCAGCCCGTCGGTCCCCGCGAGATCGTCCGATGCCTCACGCTGTCCCGGGGGCGGGGTCGGTCCCGCGACCGCTCCCCGCTTGCTCCCGGACGCGTCGGCTCCGCTAGTTCCAGCCATCACGAGCCCCTCGCATCTCGGTGCCCTCCGTATCCCGTCCCCGCCATTGTGGTCGCTCGCGCACCCGGGGTCGGGAGCCGCGATCCCCCTGATCGGCGGCGAAGGTCCCTATCTGCGGATTACCCTGGGGGACGCAGGCCTCAAACAGATAGGGACGTTCGCCTCATCTGTGCGTCGGCGACCCTCGTTAGGCTGGTCTCGCCTGGTCCGAGCTCATGGACCGGGATCCGACACACGGCTCAGACCCGCCCCCGGTGCGCCCCAGCGGTGCCGGACGGCGGGAGGCCCGCAACCCGGGGCGGTCCCGCCGCCTCGCGTGACCAGAGCTATGGAGGTGCGCACCCGATGGGCGGCGACAGATCGATCCGGGTGTTCCTGGTGGACGACCACGAGATCGTCCGGCGAGGTGTGGGTTCACTCCTCGACGACGAGGACGGTATCGACGTGGTCGGCGAGGCCGGCACCGCGGCACAGGCCCTCGCCAGGGTGCCCACGCTCCGACCCGACGTGGTCGTGCTCGACGTGCGGCTCCCCGACGGTGACGGTGTCACGGTCTGCCGGGAGATCAGGTCCATGCTCCCCGACACCCACATGCTCATGCTGACGTCCTACTCCGACGACGAGGCCCTATACGGGGCGGTCATGGCGGGAGCCGCCGGATACATCCTCAAGCAGATCCACGGCACCGACCTGGTCGGCGCGGTCCGCACGGTCGCCCAGGGACGTTCCCTGCTCGACCCGGAGTCGACCGCGCGCATGCTCAAACGGTTGCGCGAGGAGGCCGGCCGCAAGGACCCCCTGGGCGAACTCACCGAGCAGGAACGCCGGGTCCTGGAGCTCATCGGCGAAGGGCTCACCAACCGGGAGATCGGCGCCAGGATGTACCTGGCCGAGAAGACCGTGAAGAACTACGTGTCCCGGGTCCTGGCCAAACTCGGTATGGCCCGCCGGACCCAGGCGGCCGCCTACGCGGTGCGTCTGTCCATGGACCAGACCGCCTGACCCCCGCCTTGCGCGCAGAGGCCGGGCCGCCCCAGCGGGGGCGCGGCCCGGCCTCGGTCGTTCCCGGCCGCCTCAGCCCGGCCAGGGCCGCTCCGACCGCTGGACGGGCGCGGACCACTCCACCACGGTCCCCTCCCCGGGGCCGGAGACCACCGTCATCGCGCCGTCCAGCTCCTGCGCGCGCGAGGCCAGGTTGCGCAACCCGCTCCGGGTCACCCCCTGAGGAACCCCGCGCCCGTCATCGGTCACCCGGAGCACCACCTCGCCGGTGTCCACCGACAGCTCCACGTCGACCGACGTGGCCTGCGCGTGGCGGGTCACGTTGGACAGCAGTTCCCGCAGCACCGCCACCAGGTGTTCGCCCACGTGCTCGTCCACGGCGTTGTCCACCGGCCCCTGCGTGAGCAGCCGGGGAGAGAACCCCAACGTCTCCGCGGCGGTGTTGACCAGTTCCAGTACCCGGGAGCGCAACCACGAGGCGTCGTCGTCGGGCGAGCTCTGCAGGGCGAAGATGGTCGACCGGATCTGCCGGATCGTGTCGTCCAGGTCGTCCACCGCGCCCTGCACGCGTTTGGCGGAGGTGGCGTCGTCGATCCGTCGCACCGTGCCCATCAACGTGATGGCCGTGGCGTAGAGCCGCTGGATGACCGTGTCGTGCAGGTCCCGGGCGATACGGTCCCGGTCCTCCAGCACGCTCAGCCGCTCGGAGTCGAGCCGCGCCTCGGCCAGTTCCAGGGCGACCGCCGCCTGGTCCGCGAACGGTGACAGCATGTTCGACCAGCCGCTCTGGAAGGCCTCCCGCTCTTGGTCGCGCGCGAGGATGAGCACGCCCCGGGCGCCGTCGGAGGGCCCGAACGGCAGCACCAGCACCGGGCCGACCCCCATTCGGGTGAGGAAACCGACCCCGAGGTGCTCGAACGCGGACACGTCCGTGCTCAGCGGACTCCCGCTCAGGTAGACCCGGCCCAGGAGGGTGTCGGCGGCCCGTGTCAGCGTGGCGCCGCGCACCCCGGTCGCCAGGGCATCGCTCTGGTCCTCGTGCCTGTCCCACACCCGGACGGTGAGGGTCTCGGGGTCCTCCCCGGGCATGGCGATCACCGCGATGTCGGCCTGCGCCATCAACCGTGCCCTGCGCGCCACCAGCCGCAACACCTCCTCGGGGGCGGCTCCGGACAACAGCCGGGTGGTGATCTGGCCGGAGGCGTCCAGCCAGGTCTCGCGGCTCTGGGTCTGGGCGAACAGTTGGGCGTTCTCGATGGCGGTGCCCGCCGCCGTGGCCAGGGCGCGCAACAGGAGTTCGTCGTCGCCGGTGAACTCCGAGCCGTCGATCTTGTTGGTCATGTAGAGGTTGCCGAACACCTGGTTGCGGATGCGGATCGGCACCCCCAGAAACGTGTGCATCGGCGGGTGACCCTCGGGGAACCCCCGGGACTCGGGGTGGGCCCGCACGTCCCTCAGCCGCAACGGTTCGGGTTCCTTGATGAGCAGCCCCAGGATCCCCTCGCCCTTGGGCCAGTGCGCGATGCTCGAGATCTCCTCGGGTGCGAGTCCCACCGGGATGAACCGGCTCATGTTCCCATCGGGGCCGATCACCCCGAGCGCGCCGTAGCGCGCGTTCACCAGGCGCGTGGCGGTCTCGGCGATGCGCAGCAGGAGGGGGTCCAGTTCGAGGCCCTCGCCGATGGAGATGACCGCTTCCAGAAGGGTGTGGATGCGCTCCTGCTTGCGTGAGATCTCGGTCAGCCGAGACCGGACCTCGTCCAGCAGGTCGTCCAACCGGACCTGGGGGAGGGACAGCCGGTCGTGTTCGTCGGGGTCGCTGTGATCGCCGTCTGTCACGCGCATGGGGGACTCTTTCCGGCTGCCGTCCAAGGGTCTCGATCCGAGTCTAGGGGTGAGGTGTTCGGGTTCGTCACCGCCTCCGCACACCAGGCGGTACCAGGGGCACCGGGACTGACCTGGAGCTTTTCGGAACTGCTCCTCCGCCGTCCGCAAGTGCCGAACGCCCCTTCGAAAGGGGACCTTGTGCCTGTCACCTTCGCCACCGCGGTCTCCTCCATGAGGCTGGTGGTGAAGATGACATGGAGGAGGTTCGTGTATGCGGGCGGGAAGGCGGTGAGGACGATGCCTACCGTGCCCACTTCTGTTTCCGGGGCCGCTCTCTTGTGTACAGCAACGGCAGGCGCTCCTGGACCACGTGGGAGTTCGGGCCGAGCAGTTCCTCACCGATGGCGTCACGGCGATGGCCGGGAGCGATCTCGATGGTGAGATCGGTCGCTCCGGCCAAGGCGGACAGGTCCACGGTGCCCTCACCGTGGACTCGCACCGTGTTCGGAGAGGCCGTGCTCAGGGGGTGGCGCCGGGTACCGGTCTCGGTCCCGAACAACTCCAGGACGTCCCGGCGTTCGGCCGCCTTGCGCCCATAGGCGGTGAGGAAGACCGCCTCCGCGTCGCGCTCACGGCCGGTGGACTCCTCCTGCCGCGGCACCCGGTGACCTTCTCCTGGACGAGATCGGCCACGGTGGTCGCGGCGCTCTGGGCGAGCGGGTCGCCGATCCAGAGGCCACAGGCGGTCTTGACGACGGCCACACCCGGTTTCAGGGCGGCTTCGAACACGGGGGCTCCGTGGGGGAGGGG
>NZ_QOCZ01000119.1 GCF_018207095.1 Nocardiopsis sp. MG754419
CAGCGGCCTCCCTCCCGGAACCGCAGCACACAGGGCCGCCCCGGGCGGGTGGTCCCGCCAGGGAGCGGTACACCCACAACCGGCCCACCCCGGTCCCCTCGGTTCCCCGAGCGCCCGTGGCCCCCCAGACCCCCGCGGACGACGCCTGGCGGCACACCGGCCAGGACTTCGACGCCGCCGAACGCGCCGCCGTCTATCGGGCCATCCGCGAGCGCCGCGACGTCCGTGCGGGTTTCCGTCCCGACCCGGTTCCCGCGGACGTGCTCACCCGTGTGCTGGAGGCCGCCCACCAGGCGCCCAGCGTCGGGCACACCCAGCCCTGGGACTTCCTGGTCATCGACGATCCGGAGCTGCGTGGCCGGGTGCGCGACCTCGCCGAGCAGGAGCGCGACACCCACTCCGGAGACCGGCCGGGCGCCCGCGCCCACGCCTTCTCGGGGCTCAAGGTGGAGGCGATCCTCGACAGCCCGCTCAACATCGCGGTGACGGTCGACGCCACCCGTGGCGGCTACGCGCCGGGACGGCACGCCAGGCCCGCCTCGTACTCGGCGGCGCTCGCGGTCGAGAACCTGTGGTTGGCCGCCCGGGCCGAGGGGCTCGGCGTGGGCTGGGTCGGACTCACCGACGAGCGCGGCGTCGCCGACGTCCTCGCGCTCCCCTCCCACCTGGAGGTCGTCGCCTACCTCTGTGTCGGCTACGTCGACGAGTTCCCCACCGAACCCGAACTCAGCCTCGCCGGCTGGGCGACGGGACGCCCCCTGTCCTGGGTCGTGCACCACGACCGCTACGGTCGACGCGGTCTGCCCGGCCAGGAGCCCACCACCCTGCTGGAGGAGACCATCACCGCCATCGGAGCGCTGAACGCCCGCGCCGTGGAGGAGGCCAGGGACCGGCAGGCCCGGATGACCAAGCCCCTGGGTTCCCTCGGGGTGCTGGAGGAGGTGTCGATCCGGCTCGCCGGGCTGGCGGGGGAGTGCCCGCCCCCCGTGCCCGAGCCCGCGGCCGTCGCCGTGTTCGCCGGTGACCACGGGGTCTACGCCCAGGGGGTGACCGCTTGGCCGCAGGAGGTCACCGCGCAGATGGTGCAGAACTTCCTCGACGGCGGGGCCGTGGTCAACGCCTTCGCCGAGCAGGTGGGCGCCGAGGTGACCGTCGTGGACGTGGGCGTGGTCGGCGACCTGCCCCACGCCGCCGGGCTGCTGCCCCGCAAGGTCGCGCGGGGGACCGCCGACTTCACGCAGGGGCCCGCCATGCACCGGGACCAGACGCTGCAGGCCATCGAGGGCGGGATCGAGGTCGCCCGCGACCTGGTGTCGGCGGGCAACCGCTGCCTGATCACCGGTGACATGGGCATCGGTAACACGACCCCCGCCGCCGCGCTGGTGTGCGCCTTCACCGGGGCCGACCCCGTGGAGGCCACCGGACGGGGCACCGGTGTGGACGACGCCACCTACGAGCACAAGGTCCAGGTCGTCCGCCGGGCGCTGGCCGCCAACCCCGTGAACCACGAGGACCCCATCGGCACCCTCGCCTCCCTGGGAGGTCTGGAGCACGCCGCGTTGACCGGGTTCATCCTGGGCGCCTCCGCTCTGCGGGTGCCGGTCCTGTTGGACGGTGTCATCGCGGGTTCGGCGGCGCTGGCCGCCGCCGCGATCTCGCCGGACGCGCTGGGGGCCTGCTTCGCCGGGCACCGCTCCGCCGAGCCCGGCCACGGTCTGGCGCTGCGGCACCTGGGTCTGACCCCGCTCGTGGACCTGGAGATGCGTCTGGGCGAGGGCTCCGGAGCGTTGCTGGCGCTGCCGCTGTTGCAGGGGTCGGCGCGTGCGTTGCGCACCGTCGCCACCTTCGACGCGGCGGGGGTCTCCACCGCCCACTGAGGAGGCCGCGCGACGACGGACGTCGGCGCGCGGCGGCGGTCGGTTCCGCCGGGTCGGCGCCGGGGAACGGACGTCCGAGAGCGATCGGGAACCGGTGCGGGGGCGGGTGTGGAGCACCCGCCCCCGCCGCCGTGATGCGGCGGGAGTCACCCTTGTCGGGGCGTGCCCGTTTACCCCAATGTGATGCCGCTTTGACAAGGTACTTTGGAGTAATCGCCGAATTTCGCCGGCGGCGTGGCGGGTCCTTCGTCACTCGCGCGCACCCCGCCGCCGACGTCGGGGGCCGGTACGGACGACCGTGAGGGGTACGATCCGTGACCTATCTCCTTGGTCTGCGCATGCGGGACCGTGACGTGCTCGTCGTGGGCGGAGGCAGGGTCGCCCAACGCCGGGTCCCCGTCCTCCTGGAGGCCGGCGCCCGCGTCACCCTGGTCTCGCCGCAGGTCTCCGCCGCTCTGGAGGACCTCGCCGACGCGGGTCGTCTCACCTGGCTCCGCCGCCCCTTCGCCCCCGGTGACGTGGCCGGCCCCGACGCCCCCGTCCACTGGTTGGTCCACGCCGCCACCGACTCCGCCGAGGTTAACGCCGCGGTGGCCGACGAGGCCGACGAGGCCCGCATCTGGTGCGTGCGCGCCGACGACCGGCACGCCTCCTCGGCGTGGACCCCGGCCAGCGGCACCGCGAACGGCATCACCGTGGGCGTGGTGGCCTCCGGCGACCCCCGGCGCTCCGCCGGACTGCGCGACGCCATCACCGACGGCCTGGCCGACGGCACCCTGGACGCCCGGCGCGGACGTGAACGTCTGCGCGGCGTCGCCCTCGTCGGTGGCGGCCCCGGCGACCCGGGACTGATCACGGTCCGCGGACGCCAGCTCCTGTCCCAGGCCGACGTGGTCGTGGTCGACCGACTCGCCCCCACGTCCCTGCTCGACGGGCTCGCGTCGGACGTGGAGATCGTGGACGCGGCGAAGATCCCCTACGGCCGCTCCATGGCCCAGGAGCAGATCAACGGCGTCTTGGTCGAACACGCCAAGAAGGGCAGGTTCGTCGTCCGGCTCAAGGGAGGCGACTCCTTCCTGTTCGGCCGTGGCGGCGAGGAGGCGGCGGCCTGCGCCGCGGCCGGTGTGCCGGTCGTCGTGGTCCCCGGGGTCACCAGCGCCCTGGCCGCCCCGGCCAGCGCGGGCATCCCCGCCACCCACCGCGGTGTGACGCAGGACGTGCACATCGTCTCCGCGCACGTCGTGCCGGGCGATCCGCGTTCCACCATCGACTGGACCGGGATCGCCCGCGCCGACGGCACCATCGTCGTCCTCATGGGATTGGAGCGGATCGAGGCCATCGTCGAGGCGTTGACCTCGCAGGGTCGTCCCCACGACACGCCGGTCGCCGTGGTACAGGACGCGACACTGCCGTCGCAGCGAACCGTGACGGGTACGCTGTCGAACATCGTCGCCACGGTCCGATCGACCGGAATGCGACCCCCCGCGGTGGTGATCATCGGAGAAGTGGTCCAAACTGCGCGGGAACTTGACATACTGCACACGGGAGTCCAGGACGAATTGGACCGACTGGCGACCGGGCGCGATCTCTAGAGAGACCTCCGACGGCGGTGCACGCCAGTCAAGTCGAGGGGGACCACCCGTACCGATGAGGAGGGCACACCGATCATGACCCGGCCGTCGGCCGCTCCGGACACCTCCGGTTCCGATGCCTCGGACCGGTTCGACACCGGACCGGACGCCACCTCCGCCCAGCCCACCGCGGGCCCGTCAGCCGTGTCCGCGGCCGAGGACCCCGGCGGTGGTCGCCGAGGTCCCACCGTGCCCGTGCCTTCCGGCCCGGCCAAGCATCGGGCGCCCAGCAACGATGACCACCATTTCGAACAGGTCCTGGAGTCCCTGCGCAAGCAGATCCGCGACCTGCGGTTCGCCGAGGGGCTGGCCGGCGCCGACGAGGGCGCGGTCCTGCGCGAGGACGTGCTGGCCCAGCTGTCCGACTACGTTCTGCCGCGTGTGCGCCGCCCCGACATCCCCCTGCTCATCGCCGTGGCCGGCTCCACCGGTGCTGGTAAGTCCACGCTGGTCAACAGCCTGGTCGGCGAACAGGTGACCACCACGGGCGTGCGCCGTCCCACCACCAACAGCCCCGTGCTGGCCTGCAACCCGGCCGACGTGGACTGGTTCAGTGAGGCCTCCTTCATCCCCTCCCTACCGCGTGTGCGGCAGCAGGGTCTGGCCATGCCCGGTAAGGACGGCATGCTGGTGCTGGCGGCCACGGAGGCCATGCCGCCCGGTGTCGCCCTCCTGGACACCCCCGACGTCGACTCGGCGGTGGCCGCCCACCACGAGTTCGCCGCCAAGTTCCTGGACGCCGCCGACCTGTGGGTGTTCGTCACCACCAGCGGTCGCTACGCCGACGCGCGGGTATGGGAGTTCCTGCAGGTCGCGCGGGACCGGGACACCTCCCTGGCCGTGGTGCTCTCCCGGGTTCCGCGCAAGGGACGCCGCCAACTGCTCGACCACTTCGGCGCGATGCTGGAGGCCAACGGTCTGGGTAACGCCGCCCGGTTCGCCATCCCCGAGACCGACCAGATCCGGGGCGAGCGCTTCACCTCCAACGTCGCCGACCACATACGGGACTTCCTGGCGGACGTGGCCGGTGAGGCCGAGCAGCGCGACCGGGTCTCCCGCCGCACGTTCATCGGCGTCATCGACAGCTTCCGCACCCGTGTCCCCGAACTGGCCCGCCAGGTCGAGGCGCAGATCGAGACCGGCCGCACCCTGGGTGCGGCCGTCGACGACGCCTACGCCGTGGCCGAGAAGCACATCGACACCTCCGTGGGCGACGGGTCGCTGTTGCGCGGATCCCTGCTGGCCCGCTGGCAGGAGGTCGCCGCCGGCGGTGAACTCGCCAAGAGCATGCGTCCGCGCAAGAAGCGTGCCCGCAAGTCCCGTGAGGGGCAGGTCGAGCGCAGCGAGCGGATCGGCGCCTTGGAGCGCGCGGTGCGCGACGCCCTGGAGGCCTTGGTGGTCTCCGCGGGTGAGCGCGCCTCCGAGCAGGTCGAGCAGCGCTGGCGTGAGACGCCCGGGGGCAGGGAGTTGGCCTCCGAGGCGCTCGACCTGCCGGGTACCGGCATGCTCGCCCAGCAGATCCGCCAGGAGATCGACGAGTGGCGGGGTGAGGTCGCCAAGATGACCGCGGCCGACGGCGCCACCAAGCGTTCGGTCGCCCGCTTCGTCACCTTCGACCACGAGGTCGTCGCCCTGGTCATGATCATCGACCTGTTGGGCTACGACCGTTCCCATGCCGGAGTCGGCGCCCATGCCGCCGATTCCGCAGGCCCCTCCCCGCAGCGCCTGTTGAAAGGGTTGTTCGCCGCCCAGTCGTTGCGCAGTATCGGTCAGACGGCGAGGGAGGACCTGCGCGAGCGTGTGCGTGGTCTGCTCTCCCAGGAGCGGGTGCCCTTCGACACCGCCCTGTCCTCTGCCGGCATCCCGTCCGACGACAGCGCCGTCCAGCTCTACCAGGCCACGTACAACCTCGAGATTGCGCGATGACGACTCAGTGGAACCCCGCCCAGGCGGGGGACGCAGGCCCCGGAGAAACGCACACCTCCGGTGAGGACACCGACCGCGAGAGCGCGTCCTCGACCGGACCGTGGGCGGACGACACCGAACCCGAGCCTTACCAGAGCGGCCCTTGGCGCGGTTACACCATGCCGGTGCCCGAGCACCCCGAGCACGCCCGGGAACGGATCCGCGGCGCGGAGGAACCCGCCGCCTACGACGGCATCACCGGTTATCCGGACCCGTCCGGGGCGGGGGCCGCCCTCGGCGGACTCCAGAAGCCGGCCGCCTCGCCCTGGAACGCGCAGGGGGACACCGAGGACGCGCACGGCACGGAGCCGGAGCGTGCCCGGGAACCCGAGCAGGAGCCGGCCCACGGGACGCAGCGACGCTTCGGCCGACACTCGCGTTCGGCGGCGGCCCCCGGCGGCGCCGGCCGCCGTGCGGCGACCCCCTCGGGGGAGGACGACGACCCCGAGAACCTCGCGGGATGGGTCGGCAGCCTCAGCGAGGCCGCCGACGACACCCGGATCGCCGGCCGGCACACCGGCAGCTTCCCGATCATCCGGCCCGAGACCGCGGAACCCGCCGGTGAGCGGAAGGACGCCGAGGAGACCGCCGACGCCTCGGGGACGGCGCGGGAACACGGCGCTTCCGAGCGTGCCGAGCGCGAGGACCGTCGTGCCGAGGACGACCGGGTGCAGGGCGCCCGATCCGAGGACACCGAGGTCGACAACGGCGCCCGCGAGCGGACCGTCGAGGCCGAGGGGCCGTGGGACACCTCGGAGTCGACCTCCGAGACCGTCGACCGGCGTGGGGCCCGACCGGCCCCCGGAGTGGTCCGGACCTCGCCCGACACCACCTGGGTGGGGCCGGGGAACGGCGACGACGAACCGGTCGCCGCCTCCACCGACGTCGGTGACGTGCTCGCGCCCGCCTTCGGCGACAACGCCTTCCCGCCCGGCGCGCAGCGCCTCGGCGGGGGCGTCCGGAACGACGGCGGGGCGGACGACCGCGCCGACGAGGACACCGCAGCGCGGGCCGACGCCCCCGCCGGTGAGAGCAACGAGGCCGCACCCGACGACGACGCGCCGCCGCCCCTGCCCCGCAGAATCCCCGGGCCCTCGGCGGTCTCCGGCGCCTTCCGGGCGATCGGCGCGGACACGCCCGCCACCGGCGCGGGCGAGCACGGCACGGGCATCGGTCCGGGAACCGGCGCGGGGGCGGACACCTCCGACACCGCGCAGGTCACCGACCCCGCGGAGCCGGAGGACGACACCGCGTTCGCCGACACCGACGAGGAGTACCGCCCCACCAACCACGACCGGTGGCTGCCCACCAGCACCACCACGCGCGCCGAACTCATCGAGCGCCTGGACTCGCTGAGCACCCTCGTCGAGATCGGCAAGGACGACCTGCCCGACGAGGTGTTGGGCCGGGCCGGACAGCTCCTCGACCACGCTGGGGCGCGGCTGCGTCTGTCCGGAGACCACACGGTCGTGGCCTTGGCCGGCGGCACCGGCAGCGGCAAGTCGTCCCTGTTCAACGCGCTCTGTGGGCTGGAACTGTCGCAGACCGGCGTCACCCGACCGACCACGTCCAAGGCGCACGCCTGCGTGTGGGGACACGAGGGCGCCGACGCCCTGCTGAGCTGGCTGGGTGTGCCCGACCGCTACCGTCACTCGCGCACCAGCGTTCTGGACAGCGGTGACTCCGGGCTGACCGGTCTCGTGCTGCTGGACCTGCCCGACCACGACTCGGTGCGCAGCATGCACACGGCCGAGGCCGACCGCCTCATCGGATCGGTCGACCTGCTGGTGTGGGTCCTGGACCCGCAGAAGTACGCCGACGCCGCCATCCACCACCGCTACCTGGCCAAGATGGCCGGGCACGGCGCCGTCACCGTCGCCGTTCTCAACCAGGTCGACAAGGTCGAGCCGGCCGAGCTGGAGGAGCTCCTCACCGACCTGCGTCGCCTGTTGGAGACCGAGTCCGGGGTGCACCCCCGGGTCATCACCACCTCCACCATCACCGACCAGGGCATCGACGAGCTGCGCGAGTTCCTCAGCGAGACGGTGACCGACAAGCGCGCTCTGGTGGACCGTCTGGTCGCCGACCTGGATCAGGTCATCGAACCGTTCGAGGAGTTCCACGGCGAGAACGAGGTCCCCGAGACCGTGTCCGCCCAGGTGCGCTCGCGGATCCAGCAGGGTCTGGCGGACGCCGCCGGTGTGTCCGCGGTGGCCGACGTCGTGGAGACCAACGACGTTCGGCGCGGTCGACGCCGGGTGGGCTGGCCGGTGGCCCGGCGCGCGGCCAGGTTCCGCAAGGACCCGCTCGCGGCCGTGCAGCTGGAGTTCCTGCGCCGTGACGACCCCGGCGTGGGTGGACCCGTCGACGCGCACGAGGCCGAGCTGGAGACCTCCCTGGGGGAGGCCGCCGACGTGGTCTCGCAGGACATGCCCTCGGTGTGGCGACGCAGGATGCGCGCGGCGGCCCGTGCCGGAGTGGCCGAGCTGCCCGCGGAACTGGGTGAGGCCGTGGCGGCCGCGGTCGGCGACCCGGAGCGCAGCCCCGGCTGGTGGCGGACCGCCCGCATGGTCCAGTACGCGCTCTTGACCGTCGCCGGGGTCGCCCTGCTGTGGGCGCTGGCGTCGCTCGTCGGTTGGCTCGGTGGCGGTATCACCGGCCTGCGACTGTTCGACGACCCCATGGCCATGGCCTACGCGGGTGCGGTGGCCGTCGCCGGCCTGTTGGTGGGCTGGTTGACCGGTGTGGGATGCGGCAACCTCGTGGAGGTGGCCGCGGTCCAGCGCCGTGAGGACGTGGAGCGCGACGCCCAGGGTCGGGTCCGGGAGATCGCCGGTCTGCGCGTGGTGGCCCCGATGGAGGAGGAACTGGCGCGCTACCGCGCCTTCCGTGCCGCTTACGAGGTGGCCCGCCCGAGGGAGTGACCGCACGGAGCGCCCTACGGCGCGACCCGCGCTGGGCGCGGTGGGACGGAACGAGAACGGTGCCGCTCGGGGAGGAACCCGGGCGGCACCGTGGCAGCGGGGACGGGAAGCCGAACGGGCGACCGTCCCCGTTCGTGTCTGCGCGGGGGAGGTTCACGGCCAGTAGAGGACAAATCGTGACGCTTGTAAATGCCCCAGAGACACAGGGTGACGGCTACCGTAGGCACAACTCGTGAGTCACATACAATCGGCAATTAAGTTATTACCCAAAGTAATGTAAAGTGAGGGCGGTGTGCTAACGCGGGTGCCGACCTGCGGGGTTCATCCGTGACCCAGGAGGCGGAGCGATACCGGCGGGGAACGGGGGGCGAGCCCGGTTCGTCGAAGTGGAAACCGTGAGAGGCGGTGGGCACATCAGAGTCGGTGGTCCTGAGCGGATGGCAGTGGGCACAGCGGGAAGGGAGGACGGAGCGGTGAGCATCTCGGAGAAGCCGATGGCCCCCGAGGAGACCCCGCCCGAACGGCGGAGCTCTTGGCCGGTCTTCGAGCAGCCGCGTGGACTGGTCGTGTACCTCGTCGTGTTGGTGGCCGCCGCGCTGTTCCTGTTCGGTGTCGCCATCGCCCAGACGACGGTCACCACCCTCGACCTCGTGCTCTTCGTCGCCCTCGTCCTGTGCGCCCTGGTGTGCCTGGAGGCGATCCGTCGCATCGGCGTGCCCGAGGGCCTGAGCCGTGACCTGCTGGGGGCGTGGTGGCTTCCGGCCATGCTCCTGCTGCCGCCCCTGTACTCCCTGCTCATCCCGGTCCCCGTCTTCCTGCTCCAGCGCCGCAAGCGGCGCGCGATGTTGCACCGACAGGTGTTCAACACGGCCTCCGTCGGTGTCTCGGGGTTCCTGGCGTCGATGGTCTGGCACGGGGCACAGGGCGGCCTGGTCGCCGGGATCGGTGGAGCCCCCGACACGCACGCCACCCTCGCCAGCGTCAACGGCGTCTTCCTCGCTCTGCTGTGCTGCGCCGTCTTCACCCTGTTCAACACGGCGCTGGTGTTCATGGCCGCCCGGCTCAGCACCGAGGGTGGAACGCCGAGCATGTGGGACCGTGAGGCGTTCCTGGTGGACTGCGTCGAATTATGTGTCGGCGTCACGGTCGCCATCCTCGCCCAGCTGTCCCTGTTCCTCCTGGTCATCGCGGTACCGCCGGTCCTGTTGCTCCAGCGCAGTCTCGTCTACCAGCAGTTGCAGACCGCCGCCCGGACCGATCCCAAGACCGGGCTGCTCAACGCGCCCACCTGGGAAAAGGAAGCGGCGAGCCAGGTCGCACGGGCCCGGGCCGCACAGGGCCGCGCCGCGGTGCTCATCGTCGACATCGACCACTTCAAACGGGTCAACGACACCTACGGGCACCTGTTCGGCGACCAGGTCCTGTTGGGGGTGGCCACCACGATCTCCCAACAGCTCCGGCAGTCGGACCTGCTCGGCAGGTTCGGCGGCGAGGAGTTCGTGGTCCTGCTGCCCGGAGCCGACACCACGGAGGCGTGGCAGGCCGCCGAACGGCTGCGGTCCCAGGTCGGACGGATGGAGATCGCCGTGGACGACGTCCTCGTCTCGATCACCATCTCGATCGGCGTCGCGGTGGTCGGTGACCACGGTGACGACCTGGTCGAGTTGCTGACCGCCGCGGATCTGGCGCTCTATCGCGCCAAGGAGACCGGTCGTGACCGAGTGTGCCTGCCCGCGGGCCGTCCCGAGGTGAGCGGCAAGATCCCCGGCCCGCGCGAGGGACGGGGACACGAGGGCAGCGGGGCCGAGAACCTTCCCTGACCCGCCGGTGCGTGTCGGGGAGGTTGTCCACAGGTCCTGAAACGCCCCTTGCCGCGCGGGTCGTGGTGACGGAACGTGATCACATGCCCTGCGAACAGTATGGACCCGATGACCATTCACCCTTCACGCACGGTCATGCCCGCTCCGGCGGGTCGGCCGTGCCTCCACCCCGACCCGCGCCGTCGAGGTCCGCACCCCACCTGAGCGACCCGCGCGCGTTCCTGGCCGCCCTGCCCACCCTGGCGCGACGCCCGCTCGACGACGCGATCGTCGTCCTGGTGCTGAACCGGGATGGACCCCGTGGTGTTCTGCACGGAACACTCGACCACCTGGACCGCGTCCTGACCACGGCGCACAGTGGGGTCCAGGCGGTCCGGGCCGCTCGGGAGTTGGCGGGGGAGGCGGCGCTGCTGGCCGGCTTCGGCCCACCCGGTCGGGTGGGCCCGCACGTGCGGGCGTTCCTCGCCGAGGCGGAACGGTCGGAATTGTCGGTCCTGGCGGCGTTGCGGGTGACCGGGGACCGCTTCTGGTCCACGCTGTGCGAGGGGGCGGGCTGCTGCCCGGCGGAGGGAACGCCCTTCGACCCCCGGGCACGATCGGTCCTGTGGAAACCTCCGGACCTTCGCCCCGAGCGAGGGACCCGGACGGCTGGCCCTCCGGGGACGCCGCCGGAAAGCCCGCCCGTAGCCTCCCCGCCGCCCAGCCGCGGGACGGTCGATGATCCGGGGCTCGTCCGGGTCCGGGCTCTGCTGGAACCGGTGGACGGAACGCAACGGGAGGCCGTGGCCGTGGAGGCCGCACTCCTGGAGGAGGGGTGCGGTCGGGACGGCGCACGTGGGTCCTCACGGCTCAGGATCCGGCAGGTGAGGGCACTGGTGCGGGCTGAGGAGGTCGAGCGGGTGACGGCCCCCGCGGCGCTGGCGATGCTGGGGGTGCACCTTCTGGACCTGCGTGTCCGTGACGCGTTGTGGGCCCGCATCACACCGGAGGTCGCTCCACTCCATGTGCGTCTGTGGTCCCGGGTCGCCCGTCACGTGCCCCGCCGTCTGTCGGCGGGACCGGCCTCCCTGCTGGCGGTGGCCGCCTGGCAGGCACAGGATCGCTTGCTGGCGCGGGAGGCGGTGGAGGCCGCCCTGGCCGCGCGTCCGGGTTACGGGATGGCGGTGCTGATGGAACGCGCTCTGGGCTGGGGGCTCTCCGCCGAACGCTGGGCACGGCACATGGCCGAGCACGCCGGAGCGTTCGAGATCGGGGGAGAGGAGGGGCAGACCGGCGCGGGTCCGGTGCCACCGCCTCGCTGAGTCGGTGGTCTTCCTGCGGCGGTCGATCGGCCCTTCGGGTTCGGTCGGGTCACCTGTGCCGGGGGCTCCCATCGGGCTGTCGCCGCTGCGTTCCGAGAGATGACGCGACCCCCGCCGTGAGGGTCGGGGGTCGGAGGCGGCTCATGTGAACCTCAGGGTGTCGTGCAGCGCAGCAGCGCGGACCACTCCGAGACGGGGAAGGAGAGATGGCCTGCTTCGCGGTGCTGGGTGTCGCGCACTTCCGCGCAGCCGGGGGTCTCACGAACTTCGACGCACTGACCGCCAGTATTGCTGTAGCTGGATTTGTGCCAGGTGTTCATCGTAGTTCCTCCAACACTTTTCGCGACTGGGGGGTTGGAAGGGCCATGGCAAGCGCGCGCTTGACCAGTTCCGTCAGTCGATCGAAGCCGTCTGTTTCACCATAGACGACATTACCGGTCAGATGATCGGCGCTGGCGGCCTTCCCGCCTTCCAACAGTCGAACGAGCAGCATGGGAGACGTGATCCCGATCAGAGCCGAACCCTCGGGTACAAGGTGGAGACTCACACGGTCCATCGACAACAGGTGGTCGACTTGCTCAATCCGCACCGACTGGGGGACACAGAGCAGAGCGGATACCGGGAACACGGCCGAAACTCTCGGGTCGTTGCGCGTTCGTAGATGTTCGTAGCGACCGCAGCGAACCGATACCAGGCGTCGAATCTCCGCCGCTTGCGACAGGGGTTGCCCCTCGCGAAAGACGATCTCCGCATAAGACGGTGACTGTAGTAATCCTGGAACCAACACGGGTGACACGTACTCGATAAGAGACGCTGCTTCTTCAAGATTTCCCGCGTTTTGCATCCACGGGAGTAGCGTGCTTTCGGAGGTCAGCTTCTCCCATTTTCGGAAGAGTGCCCCCCGAAGTTTCAAGGCTTTGTCCAGCTTCACTGCGTCATCTCGCGCTGGGACGAAGTGGTCATTCTCCCAGCGCGACAGCGTGGACGAGGAGCTACCCGCCTCATGGGCCAGTCGGCGAAGTGTGTAGCCAGCACGTTTGCGCTCTTTTGTGAGGTATGGCCCGAACGTTTGCTCCACCATGTCCCACACGCTAAGGCCTTTGTTGCAGTGCGGTCCATAGCCGTGGGGGTTATGGGGCACTATCTGTGGGACAGCGGGTAGCGAGGCGATCCTGGGGTCATGGACGCACATGAACGCGCAGTCAATGGACCCATCGACCCCTCGGGTCTTGTGTGGGCCACTCTCGGGCCTCGCCGAACAGGGCGCCGAAAAGACGAACCCGCCAGGGCGGAGAACGGCCATTTCCGACAGAGGGTCGGGGATTTCCGGTGTCGACGTGGGCGTGGTCCCACATCCCCGTCGGTGGCACGCCGTTCGGGAGGGTTCGTGAGGGCGGGCGGGACGAGGTGTCGGGGTGTCGTGCCGATGGTGGCCCCGTCTCTCGCGGCGGGGATCGGCCGATGATCGACACCCGTGAGGACCTGATGGCGACCGGACGACCCTTCTACTTCACCACGGGGGAGGTCGCCCGCGTTCTGAGGGTCGGCACCACCACCGTCAAGAAGCTCGAACGCACGGGACGTCTCCCCGCGCTCAAGAACCACCGCGGATGGCGTTTCTTCAACGCGGGCGATGTCTATGACTTCATGGACCGTGCGCGGACCGAGCGGTGAGGATCGAGAACGTCGATGGACCGGAGCCCGGCGACACGAGACGGCGAAGACCCCCGCGGGCCGGTGACGCCCCTGTTGCCCCGCGCCCGCACGCAGGACCGTCGGGGAACGTGAACCGTCACAGGGCGGTCCCCGCAACCCCGTGGCCCGACGACCAGACCCCCGGTGGCGTTGTTCCACCGGGGGTCCTTCCTCATCTTCGCTCGTGCCGACTCGGCGCCGGTCAGCGTCTCTCCGTCCTCAGCAACGCCCACCATTCCGCGGGGGAGAAGGACAGGTGGCCCGCTTCGCGGTTCCGGGTGTCGCGTACGTCCGCTCCACCGGGGGTCTCCCGCACCTCGACGCACTGACCGTTGGCGTTGCTGTGGGAACTCTTGTGCCAGGCATGCATAGCGGTCCTTTCGACAACGTCGCCCGCCCGTCCTGAGGGGATGCGGGTCCCGTACCGGCGACGCCTGTGGACGTTCCTCCCCCGCCTCGCGGTCCGAACACCCGTCTTCGGGAACACGGGGCATAGAACGCCTCGTTCGTGTGTTCCACAGTCGACATCGGGGACCTTGGGACCGAACGCGGCGAAGCCCCTGCCGGGCGGTCGCCGCACGTGCTCTCCACAGGTCTCGGCACACCCCCCGACGCCCTAGGCTTGGAGTCATGCCGGAGTACATCTACACCATGCAAAACGTGCGCAAGGCGCACGGCGACAAGGTCGTCCTGGACAACGTTTCGGGTTCGTTCCTGCCCGGAGCCAAGATCGGCGTCGTGGGGCCCAACGGCTCGGGTAAGTCGACGCTGCTGAAGATCATGGCCGGCATCGAGCAGGCGTCCAACGGCGAGGCGCGACTCATGCCGGGCTTCACCGTCGGTCTGCTCGCGCAGGAGCCGCACCTGGACGAGTCCAAGACCGTCCTGGAGAACGTCGAGGACGGCGTCGCCGAGACCAAGGCGATGCTCGACCGATTCAACGAGATCGCCGAGAAGATGGCGACGGACTACTCCGACGATCTTCTCGAAGAGATGGGCAAGCTCCAGGAGCAGCTCGACCACCGCAACGCCTGGGACCTGGACAGCCAGCTCGCACAGGCGATGGACGCCCTGCGCTGCCCGCCCGGGGACGCCGACGTCACCCAGCTCTCCGGTGGTGAGAAGCGCCGGGTCGCGCTCTGCAAGATTTTGCTGGAGGCTCCCGACCTGCTGCTGCTGGACGAGCCCACCAACCACCTGGACGCCGAGAGCGTGAACTGGCTGGAGCAGCACCTGGCCAAGTACCCCGGCACCATCATCGCCATCACCCACGACAGGTACTTCCTGGACCACGTGGCCACCTGGATCCTGGAGCTGGACCGCGGCCAGTTCTACCCCTACGAGGGCAACTACAGCACCTACCTCGAGACCAAGCAGGCCCGCCTGAAGGTCGAGGGGCAGAAGGACGTCAAGAAGGCCAAGCGCCTCAAGGACGAGCTGGAGTGGGTCCGCTCCAACGCCAAGGCCCGTCAGACCAAGAGCAAGTCGCGTCTGGCCCGCTACGAGGAGATGGCGGCCGAGGCCGACAAGACCCGCAAGCTGGACTTCGAGGAGATCCAGATCCCGCCGGGTCCGCGTCTGGGCAACACCGTGGTCGAGGTCAAGAACCTCACCAAGGGCTTCGACGACCGGGTGCTCATCGAGAACCTCAGCTTCTCGCTGCCGCCCAACGGCATCGTCGGCATCATCGGCCCCAACGGTGTCGGTAAGACCACCCTCTTCAAGATGATCGTCGGCGAGGAGGCCCCCGACGAGGGCAAGATCACCGTCGGTGACACCGTCGAGACCTCCTACGTCGACCAGTACCGGGGTCGGATCGACGACTCCAAGAACGTGTGGGAGACCGTCTCCGACGGCGAGTCCTTCATCACGGTCGGCAAGGTCGAGATCCCCAGCCGCGCCTACGTCGCCGCCTTCGGGTTCAAGGGGTCGGACCAGCAGAAGGCCTCGGGCGTGCTGTCCGGTGGTGAGCGCAACCGCGTCAACCTGGCGCTCACGCTCAAGCAGGGCGGCAACCTGCTGCTCCTGGACGAGCCCACCAACGACCTGGACGTGGAGACCCTGGGCTCGCTGGAGAACGCGATCCTGGACTTCCCCGGCTGCGCCGTGATCACCTCCCACGACCGGTGGTTCCTCGACCGCGTCGCCACGCACATCCTCGCCTGGGAGGGTGGCGCCAACTGGTTCTGGTTCGAGGGTAACTTCGAGTCCTACGAGAAGAACAAGGTCGAGCGTCTCGGCCCGGAGGCCGCGCGTCCGCACGCGGTCACCCACCGCAAGCTCACCCGCGACTAGTCATCGCGTCGGCTCGCACGGGCCTCGCCCACCGTCCTCGGACGGTGGGCGAGGCCCTTCGTCGTGCGGGTGTCCGGGCGGGCCCCGGACCGGGGCTCCCCGTATGCGGGATCAGGTGCGAGCGAAGGCGTCCACACCGGTGAGCTCCGCCGACCAGGCCCATAGACGTTCGGCCTGCTCGGGGTCCAGGGCGTGGTCGGCGACCCCGGCCTCGCCCAGCTCAGGGTCGGCCGCCTCGGGGCGTTCGGCGATGTCGACGTTCTCGCAGTACAGTCCGCCCAGGTGCGCGAGCCGAGGTGAGGTGGCGGCCCAGACCTGGGTGGCCGCGCCCTGCTCGGGCGACTTGAAGGTGGGGTTGACGACGGTGCCCTGAGCGTCGATCCACCCCCGATCGACCATCTCCTCGGTGCTCATGTGCCGCTGCAACGAGGTGCGGATCGCCCCCGGGTGCAGGGAGAAGGCCCGGACCCCCTGCTCGCGGCCGAGCCGGTCCAGGTGCACGGCGAAGAGGACGTTCGCGGTCTTGGACTGCCCGTAGGCCGCCCAGCGGTCGTAGCCCCCCGCGAACCACGGATCGTCCCAGCGGATACCGGAGGCGTGGTGGCCCGCGGAGGACACCGCGACCACACGGGCGTCGGCGCCGAGCCTCGGCCACAGGAGGTTGACCAGGGCGAAGTGCCCCAGGTGGTTGACGGCGAACTGGGACTCCCAGCCGGGGCCCACCACGGTGTGCGGGGCGGCCATGATGCCCGCGCTGTTGATCACCAGGTCGATCCGGTCGTGGGGGAAGCGGTCCGCGAAGGCGCGCACGCTCTCCAGGTCGGCCAGGTCCAGTGCGGCGACCTCCGCTCCGGAAATCCCCGAAAGAGCCTCCCGCGCCTGTTCGGGTCTGCGCGCCGGAACGACCACTCGGGCGCCCGCGTGCGCGAGGGCCCGGGTGGTCTCCAGCCCGATCCCCGAGTAACCACCGGTCACCAGGGCGACCTCGCCGGTCAGGTCGATGTCGTCGAGCACCTCGGCCGCCGTGCTGCGCATGCCGAAGCCGGATCCGATCTTGTGCTGTGTCGTGGTCATGCGGCCCACGGTAGGAGACCGCCGCCCCGACCCCGGGGAAGGACACCGCCCGAAGGGGCCCTGCGCGCGCCCGGTCGGGGTCGGTGTCGGAGGGCCGGGGCGTGCCGTGGGGAGGCGGTCCCCCGGTGGGGG
>NZ_QOCZ01000120.1 GCF_018207095.1 Nocardiopsis sp. MG754419
GTGCGCCTGTTCTTCCCCGAACACACCCCCGCGACCCCTGAACCGTCCGACACCGCCGTCGCGTCCGGCGCCTCGGCGGACGCGACGGCGGTGTCGGACGGTTCAGGGGTCGCGGGGGTGTGTTCGGGGAAGAACAGGCGCACCCCGGGGAGCCGCTCGGGCGCCTCGCCGGTCCGGGGCGTCGCGGGTGACGGGGTGCTCGGTGCATCCGCGTCCGCCGTCGTCTCCGCCTCGGCGGCCGGGTCGGCCTCCGGTTCCGGTACGGCGGCGACCGGTGCGAGCCTCGGTGCCTCGGCCTCGTCCGAACTGGGGTCGCCGACCTCGGGTTCGTGCGCGAACCCCTCGTCGGCGGCGTCGATCGACGGCTCCGACGCTTCGGACGGCTCCGAGCGGTGTTCCACGGTGGTGATGCGGGACTCCGGCGCCGGCGCGTCGGCGCCGGAGTCCGTGGTCGCCGCCGGCTCCGGTGCGGGGGTCGCGGCCCCGGGCACCACGGGAGGTTCGGCGGCGGCCCGCTTGATCGGGTTGTCGCCACCGCGCGTGCGCCGTGGCAGGCCCAGGGCGGGTGCGGAGTGCCCGGGGTCGGACGCGTCCGACGCGGCGGTCGGGTCGTCCTCCGTCAGACCGGTGGAGGCGGTGGCGGCGGGCTCATCGTGGTGGTCCCGCGGAAGCGGGACGGGCTCGGTGGGTGCCTCGGGGTCGTCCGTCGGTTCCGACGCCCCCGCCGAGTGGTGCTCGGCGGTGTGCGGTGTCTCCCGGTCGGAGCGCTCCCGGTGCTCTCTCTCCTCCGGAGCGGAGCCACCCGCCGACGGGGTCTCCTCCTCGACCTTCTCGACCTCTTCGGCCCGGTCGGGCTCCTCGGTCGCCTCGTCGCCGTCGTGCGGTGTCCCCGCCTCGACCTTCTGGACGTTCTTCCCCGGGGGGCGCACGTCCTCGGCCTCGGCCGGTCCCGACTCGCCGCCCAGCCGCAGCAGGCGTGTCTTCAGGGCCTCGGGAGCCTCTTCCTGAGACTCGGTCCGGGGCCCGGGCACACCGCGCAGGACGGTGGTGCGGTCGTCGCTGGGCTTGGGTCGGGGGCGCGCCTGGGCGTTGCGGCGTCGGACGTGTGCGCGCACGGCGATCCACAGCAGGAACGCGACCAACAGCGCGGCCAACGGGGCCACCGCCACGACGACGGTGAGTCCGCGCGGCAGGGTGTCCCCGAGGTCGGCGAACCAGGCGGTCCTGGTCACGACCATGGGCACCGCGGCGCTCAGGATCAGTAGGGGGATCAGGCCGATGTCGATCCACAGACGTTCGCGCGGCGGTGCCGCGCGCAACGTGTAACTGACCCAGAAGGCCATGAGGACGAGCAGGCTGAAGGTCACCGGGAACACGTGGGCGAGCGGCAGGGCGCTGTCGGCGTGCACGATCGCGGCGAGGCGGTAGATGCCCTCGTAGGCGATGAAGAGTGTGCACACGGCGATGACGCCGACGAACAGCGCGCCGAAGACGAGAGCACCGGCTCCCGCGCCGCGATCCGCGCTACGACCGTCGCGTGTCCCTGTCTCGGGGGCGTTGTTGTAAGGGGCCATCGTCATCGAAGCGTAGTCGAGTCGGTGCCGCTAACACGAGATTCCGACCGATTCCGGTTGCTTCCCGACCACGGGAGAACAGGGCGCAATGTCCGTTCATGGGTGAATTGACGGAGGGTGTTCGGCTGTGGTCCGTGCGGGTCGTCCCTCGTGAAGGGGCCAAGTCACATCCGAACAGGGAGAATACGGCTCACCACTTATAAGTGCTCCGTACTGTCCAGAGGGCACCACATGGGTGAGAAAGGTTCAGGGTTTGTGACTCACACGTGAGGGGAAAGCGGATACGCTTGACAGCGTGAGTCTGCGCTTCTATGACACCAGTGCCCGGCAGGTCCGAGAGTTCACTCCGCTGCGCGAAGGGTGTGCCTCGCTGTACCTGTGTGGTGCCACCGTGCAGGCACCTCCCCACATCGGCCACATCAGGTCGGGTGTCAACTTCGACATCCTGCGCCGGTGGCTGACCCACCTCGGGTACGAGGTGACCTTCTGCCGCAACGTCACCGACATCGACGACAAGATCATCCGGGTCGCCTCGGACGAGGACGTGCCGTGGTGGCAGGTGAGCGAACGCAACCAGCGCGCCTTCACCTGGGCCTACGACGTCCTGGGCTGCCTGCCGCCCACCGTCGAGCCGCGCGCCACCGGTCACGTGCCGGAGATGATCGAGCTCATGCGGCGCCTCATCGACGCCGGTCACGCCTACGCCGCCGACGACGGTTCGGGCGACGTCTACTTCAACGTGGGGTCCTACCCGGCCTACGGGGAGCTGTCCAACCAGCGCCCGGACCAGGTGCAGGAGTCCACGGACTGTGAACCCGACCGGGACAAGCGCGACCCCCGCGACTTCGCGTTGTGGAAGGGCGCCAAGCCGGGTGAGCCCAGCTGGGAGACCCCCTGGGGTCGGGGAAGGCCGGGCTGGCACCTGGAGTGCTCGGCCATGGCCACCAAGTACCTGGGCCCCAGCTTCGACATCCACGGCGGCGGTCTGGACCTGGTCTTCCCGCACCACGAGAACGAGCAGGCCCAGTCCCGGGCCGCCGGTGACGGGTTCGCCCGATACTGGCTGCACAACGGTCTGCTGGCCGTGGGCGGCGAGAAGATGAGCAAGTCGCTCGGCAACTCGCTGCGCATCCCGCAGATGTTGGAGAAGGTCCGCGCCGTCGAACTGCGCTACTACCTCGGCCAGGCGCACTACCGGTCCACCATCGACTACTCCGACGAGGCCCTGCAGGAGGCCGCCGCGGCCTACCAGCGCATCGAGGGTTTCCTCACCCGCGCGGTCGAGGTCCTGGGCTCGGTCGAGCCCGCCGTCGACGTACCCGCCGACTTCGCCGACGCCCTCAACGACGACATGGGGGTCTCGCAGGGGCTGGCGGTCGTCCACGGGCACGTCCGCGAGGGCAACACCGCGCTGGCCTCGGGGGACAAGGAGCGCACCCAGGAGTCGGCCTCCGCGTTGCGCGCCATGCTGGGTGTGCTCGGTCTGGACCCGTTGAGCCCGCAGTGGGCCTCGGGTGAGCAGGGTCTGCGCGAGGTCGTGGACGCCCTCGTCGCGGTCGCGCTCGAACAGCGTCAGGCGGCCCGCGGTCGTAAGGACTACGCGGCCGCCGACGCCATCCGCGACGGTCTGGCCGACGCCGGCGTGGTGGTGGAGGACACCCCGCAGGGCCCCCGATGGGACCTGCGCCGGGGCTGAACGCTCGTTGAGGCAGGGGCCGGGGTGCGCCGCCGGCCCCGTATGACGCGTGTGGTGGCGCGTCGCCATTAGGCTGGGAGTTTGCCGCCGCCCCCTCGGCGAGACGGCGACCCCATCGGCCGGAAGTGTTCTTCCGGCATGCTCGCGACACGTATCTGGAGGCGGCGACCATGCCGGCGAAGAAGAGCAAGAAGGGCCCGACCAAGGGCAGTGGCGGCAAGGGCCGCCGTTCCCTGGAGGCCAAGAGCGGTACCCTGCCCGCCGAACAGCGGCACTGGTACGACGGTAAGCAGCGCAGGAAGTCCGCCAAGGCGCAGTCCTCCCACGCCGGTGGTCAGGACGGCCCCCGTCGGGAGCGTTCGCCCGACCGCCCGGACAACTCCGACCTGCTGATCGGCCGCAACCCGGTGGTCGAGGCGCTGCGTGCCGGCATGCCCGCCACGCGCCTGTTCCTGGCCAACAGCCTCGACCCGGACGATCGCGTCAACGAGGCCGCCAAGATGGCCGGGGCCCAGGGCGTGGACGTGGTCGAGGTGCCCCGCTCCGAACTCGACCGTCGCTGTGAGAGCAACGGGCTGCCGGGCGCCGTCCACCAGGGCATCGTGCTCCAGGTACGGCCCTACCAGTACTGGGCGGCCGAGGGGCTGCTCGACAAGGCGCTGGGGGCCGACACCCCCGCGTTGATCGTCGCCCTGGACGGGGTGACCGACCCGCACAACCTGGGCGCCATCGCCCGTTCCGCGGCCGCCTTCGGTGCCCACGGTCTGCTCATCCCCGAACGCCGTGCCGCGGGCGTGACCATGACCTCGTGGAAGACCTCCGCCGGCACCCTGGCCAAGCTTCCGGTCGCGCAGGCCACCAACCTCACCCGCGCACTGGAGGCCTACAAGAAGGCCGGGCTGTTCGTGGCGGGCCTGGACGCCGGCGGCGACACGGATCTGCCGGAGTTGGAACTGGCCACCGGCCCGCTGGTCATCGTCGTGGGCGCCGAGGGCAAGGGCCTGTCCCGCCTGGTGCGCGAGACCTGTGACGTGGTCGCGAGCATCCCGATCAACGGTGCGGAGTCCCTCAACGCCTCCGTGGCGGCCGGTGTGTCCCTCTACGAGGTCGCCCGGCGTCGTCGCGCGCAGGCGTGAGCGCCGTTCCACCACGTTCGACCGGGTTCGAGTAGGCCGCGCGTCATCGGAACCGGTACCATGCGGGTGGACACCGAGGCCCTGGCCTCGGTGGTCGGCCAGCGTAGCTCAATTGGCAGAGCAATCGCCTTGTAAGCGATAGGTTAGGGGTTCAAGTCCCCTCGCTGGCTCTCTTACTTCCCGGCCCGGTCCCTCGACCGGGCCGGAGTCGTTTCACGGCCCCCGCCCCGCTTCCTCCGCCGACTCGCTCACCGCGGAACATGCGGGCGCCGGCCGGAGCCGATCCCCACCCCGCGTGGCGGGGCGGCGGCGATCCCCGGTGGGCGGTGGGGCGCCCCACCCGTCGGGCCGGAGGGTGCGCGGTGACGATCCCGCCGGGTCGGCTTCCCCCAGGGGCGCGCGACCCTGGACGCCGTGCTCGACGACGTCGCCGGTGACGGGCCGGTCGTCCTGGCCGGCCCCTCGCTGGGCGGGCCGATCGCCGCCCGGTACGCCCCCGACCATCGGGAGACCGGGTCGAGGGACTGGTCCTGCTGGACGCCACGTCGCCCACGATGATCGACGACATCACCGACCTGATCCCCGAGTCGGCCATCGGCGCAGGGGCCGAGGTGCGGGCGCGGAACCTCGCGCTGTTCGACGGTGAGAACCCGGAGATGATCACCATCGACAGCGACCCGGAGGTACGGTCCGCCGGCGGCATCCCGGTGGAGGTCATCCAGCACGGGGTGCGCCACCTCGGTGAGTTCGCCGAATACGGCGACGACCTGGAGCGTGTGTGGACCGAGGGCCAGGAGAAGTGGCGGGAGGTCTCCGACGACAGTCGGCCGGCGACGGCCGAGGACAGCGGTCACCACATCCACGTCGACCGGCCCGAGCCCGCCGTCGAGGCCATCCGGCGGGTCACCGACCAGGCCGCGGCCTGAACCGGGGAGCCGACGCGCGGGCGGGGTCCGCTACGGGCCCCGCCCGCCCGCCGTGGCACGGGCGCCGTGACCGCGCGGGTCGGGTCACGGGCGGTTGTTCGTCGGGATCAGCGCAGGGCGCCGGTGGGCGGGTGCTCCCGCTGGGCTCCGTACGCCAGCACGTAGGGCGGGACCCGCCGGAACCACGGCATGCGCTCGACCAACCGCAACGGCAGCGGCGGTTCCATGGAGCGCAGGTCCAGGCGCCCTTCCAGGGCCGGAATCATCAACCGGTGGTGTGCCAGGTGCTGGAGACCCTGGATCAGCGTCGTGATGGGCAGGCGCCGCCGTTGGATCGCCGCGACGTCCGCGCGGGTCACCCGACCACGTCGGAGCGGACCCTCCAGGTGGCGGGCGGTGGCCACCGCGTCCTGGATCGCCAGGTTGATGCCCACACCGCCCACCGGTGACATCGCGTGCGCGGCGTCGCCGATGCAGAGGAGCCCGGGGGTGTGCCACCGGCGCAACCGGTCCATCCGCACGTCCAGCAGCTTCACGTCGTCCCAGGACGATACGAGCTCCCGCCCCTCGAACCAGGGGAACTGTCGGATCAGCGTGTCGTTGAACTCCTGCAGCGGACGGGACCGGTTCTCGGTGTCGGTGCCCTTCGGAATGATCGCCGCGGCCTGGTAGTAGTCGCCGCGGTCGATCAGGATGCCGAATCGGCCCTGGCCGAACTGTCCCACCGCGCCGGACGGGTCTCCCTCATGGCGGGGCAACCGGAACCACTGCACGTCCATCGGAGTGCTGAAGTCCCGCAGTCCCAGCCGGGGCAGCCCGCGGGCCAGTGAGTTCCGACCGTCGCAGGCCACGGTCACCAGGGCCCGGATCTCTCCGGTCTCGCCCTCGGCGGTCCGGTAGCGCACCCCGTTGATCCGCCCGCCCTCCTCGATGAAGGAGGTCGCCTCGGTGTTCATCCGCAGGGTGAACGAGGGTTCCTCCGAGGCCGCGTCCACCAGGAGGTCGAGCAGGTCCCACTGGGGGACCATCGCGATGTGGTCGTAGGTGCCGTGCAGGTGGCTGAAGTCCGCCAGGGTCACCAGGCGTCCGTCCTGGCCCAGCGGGAGCCGTACGCGGTCCACGCGGCGTTGGGGCAGTCGGGAGAACCGTTCGGAGAGCCCGAGGTCCTCCAGTAGTTCGAGTGTCGACGGGTGCACGGTGTCGCCGCGGAAGTCCCGTAGGAAGTCGCCGTGTTTCTCCAACACGGTCACCTCCACGCCGCACCGTGCGAGTAAGAGACCCAGGACGATCCCGGCGGGACCGCCTCCGATCACACAACATGTTGTCCGGGACATACGGTCACCTCGGCCGTGATCAGCGGTTTTCCGGTCTTTCAACCTATAAAGCGCCCGCCCCGGAGTACAGGAACGCGGCTCCGCGTCGTCGGACGTGTCGCGCGCGAAACCGCCGGCGCCCACGACGGACGGACTGCTAGGTTGCGGGCCCATGAACGCATCGACACCGCCGGACTGGCTCGCGGCCAACCGCGCCAACTGGGACGCGTGGGTCCCCCTGCACGTCGCGAGTGACTTCTACGACCTGGAGGGGTTCAAGGCCGGGGAGGACGCGCTGCGCGACTTCGAACGCGCCGAGGTCGGGGACGTCACCGGCAGGTCCCTCCTGCACCTGCAATGCCACATCGGGCTCGACACCCTCTCCTGGGCGCGACATGGGGCCGAGCGGGTCGTGGGCCTGGACTTCTCCGGCCCCGCGGTGGAGGCGGCCCGCCGGATCGCCTCCGACATCGGGCTGTCCGAGGAACGCGCGCGCTTCGTCCGGGCGGACGTGTACGACGCCGCCCGGGCGGTACCGGGGGAGGCGTTCGACATCGTCTACACGGGCGTGGGGGCCCTGTGCTGGCTGCCCGACCTCCGAAGGTGGGCCGAGGTCGCCGCCTCACTGGTGGCGCCCGGCGGGTTCCTGTACCTGGCGGAGTTCCACCCGTTCACGGACATCCTCGACGACGAGACCGGATCGAGGGTGACGCGAGACTACTTCGGGCGCGAGGCCCACGTCTACGAGGCCACCGGGTCGTACGTGGACCCCCACACCCGGACCGGGAACCACCGTGTCGTGGAGTGGCGGCACCCGATCGGCGACGTGGTCTCGGCGCTGGCCGAGGCCGGGCTGCGCCTGGAGTTCCTCCACGAACACGACGTGTCGCTGTTCCCCCGCTTCGGCTCCTTCCACCGTGGTGAGGACGGCTACTACCGCTTCCCGGAGGGCGCTCCCGGCATCCCGCTGATGTACTCCCTGCGCGCGAGCAGGCCCCGGGTCTAGGGGTGTGTGCGGGCGTCCCACGGTGACACGGTCGGCCCCCCGGCCCCGACCTCGGGCGGCCGGTCGGCGTCGCGCGGGCACGGGGACACCGCTCGACCATCGGGGCCGACAAAAGAGACAAAATGGACTCATTGGCACTCGGTTCAGGAAGTTGGACCACAAATTTCAGGGAACTTCGGCCCTAGTGATGAGCAGGCTGGGGCTGCTGTGAACAGTGAGAACGCAGATATCCGCGCGGTAAAGACCACTCTCCGGTCGTCCGCGGTAGAACCCATTCCCTTTCAGCGTCGTCACAGTGATGGCAAAATGACCGATCACGGGCGCCATCGGCCGGGATTCCGCCCCGACCGGCCTTGTCGTCCCTGTTTTCGACGCCCCACCGAACCCGTTCGGCCGTCCCGGTGAGACCGCGGATGACCAGCGGGCCGACCTCTATGGACACGAACTTCCGCAATCCCCCACAAGCCGACCACGACCACCGGCCCCTCGTCATCCCGGACCCATTCCCCCGGTCCTCCGACGTTTCCTCCCGGCCCGTTCCCGACGTGAATCGACCAACGCATGTTGTTGACAGACGCAGCGGTTCCAGCGGAGCCCGCCACCGCACACCTCTGGTTGTGGGCCCTGGCGGTGAGCACCGTCGTGCTCCTCGCCCTGACGGTCTCCATGGCCCTCCGTTCGCGGCGGGCCCGACGCCGCGCCGCCGAAACGGCACTGCGTGACGCCGGTCTGATCGAAGAGGCCCGGGCCGCCGCCGCCCGCGCCGAGGCCAGGGCCGACCGCCTGCAGTCGGCGCTGTCCGAACGCGACCGCGCCGCCAGGACCGTGACCGAAGACGTGTTCCCCCTGGTGATGCGCAGGATCCGGGAAGGAGCCTCCTCCGAGACCGTCCTCGCCGAACTCGACGCCTCCGGAGGCCCCGACCCCGCCACGCGCCCCCTGGTGGAAGCGGTCACCCGATCGCTCTGGCGTGGCCACCAGCAACGAAGACGGCTTCTCAGCGTGGTCAAGGGCTGCGCCGCCCGGGCCCGCGCCGGAGTCGCGCAGTTGCGCGCCGACGTGCAGGAACGCAGCCGGCCCTACTGGAAGACCCTCGACTCCTCCGGGGCGGGTGACCGGGTGCGCGAGGACTTCATGGTGATGGAGGCCGGACTCTCCCGCCTGGAGATGCTCATCCAGCGCCTGCTCACCGTGGCCGAGGCCGACCGCATCGGCCGCAACTGGACCCAACCGCTGCGCATCGAACGCCTGGTCCGCGCGGCCGTCGGCAGCGTGCCCGAGTTCGCCCGGGTGCAGATGCACATGCCGGCCACCCCGGTGGTGGTCGAGGGCCGCGCGGTCAACTCGATCATCCAGGTCCTGGCCGAACTGGTCGACAACGCCACCTCCTTCTCCGCGCCCTCCGAGGCGGTCGTGGTGCACTTCGAGAACACCGCGATGCGACTCGGCGTGCACATCGACGACAGCGGCCTGGCCATGACCGAGGAGCAACTGGCCGACGTACGACGTCGACTCGACACGAGCCGCCCCCCGGACATCGCCGAGCTGTCCGCCAACCAGCTGGGTCTGCTCGTGGTCCGTCGCGCCGCCGACCCGTTGGACATCCGGGTGGACGTCGCCCCGTCGCCGCGCGGGGGTACCCGGGCCACCGTGTGGATCCCGCGCAAGGGGCTCCTGCGCACCGACGACGCCGCCGTGGCCGGGGCCGGTGGCGCTCCGGCGCTCGCGGCCGCCGCTCCGCCCGCCGATGAGGGTGGATCCACGGGTTCCTTCGGTTCGCCCACCCTGCGATCCGTGCCGATCCCGGAACAGTCGGCGGCCCCGACCCCTCCATCCCCTCCGGTCGCCCCGGCGGCCCCCGCGGAGCCGACGGCGACCGCCGAGACGACCGGCGACTCCGCACCCCCCACCGAACGCCCGCGGCACCTGCCCAAACGGCGTCGGGGAGCCACCCTTCCCGACGAGGCGGCCACCCCCAAGACGGTCGAGCCGCCCCGGGACCGGGTGGCCACCAGCCTGCGGATCGCCCAGTGGCACGCACACACCCGGCCGACGTCGAACCCCGCCGCCGAGAATCGTGAGGACTCTTGATGCTGACCAACCTGACCTGGCTCATGGACAAGCTGCGCGAGCTGCCCGGAGTGCGCCACGTGCTCCTGTTGTCCACCGACGGTCTGGTCCGTTCGGCCGACAGCACCCTGGGACGCGACCAGGCCGACGGTCTGGCCGCGTCCGCCTGTGGACTGCTCGCCACGGGAGGGCAGGTCAACACGGTGTTCGGTATCGAGGACCCGGTCCGCACCGTCGCGGTGGACCTGGACCCGCACCACCTGCTGGTGATGGGGGCCGGTTCGGGGTCGGCCCTGGCCGTCCTCGCCGACCTGTCGAGTCCCACGGCCGACCTGGGCGTCGTCGCCACGGAGATGGGCCGGCTGGTGGAGCGGCTGCCCGAGCAGCTCGCCACACCCAGCCGCCATGGTGGCGAGGCGGACCCGTCGTGATGGACCCCGACGTCCCCGACGGCCTGTTCATGGTGGTCGGCGGGCGCAGCGGCACCACGCTGCGACTGGACCCCTTCGCCCTGGTGGTCACCGAACGCGCCGACACCGCCGGCCTGTCCCTGGAACAGGCCGACATCGTCCGGATCTGCGACCGGCCGATCGCCCCCGCCGAGCTCGGCGCCCGGCTGGGGATCCCGTTGGGCGCGGTCACGATCCTGCTGGCCGACCTCGTCGACCGGGGACACATCGTCCTTCGCTCCGCGGGCGGACGCGCGGGCCGGTCCACACCGGCGCCCGCGTCCCCGGCCAACGACCGTCAACTCTTGGAGAAACTGCGTGTTGGGCTCATCAACCTCCCCCTATGAACCCCTGGCGGCTTCCGCGACGATCTCGATGAAGATCCTGGTCACCGGTGGTTTCGGGGTAGGGAAGACCACGTTGGTGAGCGCGATCAGCGAGATCACGCCGCTGACCACCGAGGCCGAGATGTCCGAGGCCGGGGTCGGGGTCGACGAAGGTCTGGAACTCCGCCCGGACAAGACGACCACCACGGTCGCCTTCGACTTCGGCCGGATCAGCATCGATGAGCAGATCGTCCTCTACCTGTTCGGCGCACCGGGCCAGAAGCGGTTCCACACCCTCTGGGAACGGCTGTGCCAGGGCGCGGTGGGGGCGATCGTGCTCGTCGACACCCGTGACGTCGAGGGCTCGTTCGCCGCACTGGACCGGGTCGAGCGGGTGGGCCTGCCCTACCTGGTGGTGCACAACCCGTTCGACGACGAGGCCCAGCACTGGAGTCTGGAGGAGATCCGGACCAGTCTGGACATCGACGCCGACACACCGCTGCTGCGCTGCGACGCCCGTGACCCGAGGCAGGTGCGCGCCGCCCTGGCCGAGCTGGTCGTGCACCGTCAGCAGCGGTTGGAACAGGAGCCGGCCCGATGAGCCACCCCGACACGCCCCCCGGGCCTCCGGAGCTCGGGTTCACCCTCCCCGACTCGCATCGGAACGCCATGCGTCTGGGCGACGAGCGTTACCAGCGCGACTCGCCCGGACTGTTCGCCGAGCTGCGCCGACGCCACGGACCGGTGGCGCCGGTCCTGCTGTCGTGGGACGTGCCCGCGTGGCTGGTGATGGGCTACTCCGAACTGCTCCAGGTGACCTCCGACCCCGAACTGTTCGCGCGGTCCTTCCGTCGGTGGAACATGCAGGACCACCTGCCGCCCGAATGGCCGATGTGGCCGCTCATCGGTGGTGGGTTCGCCACCGAGGCGATGCTGTACACCGAGGGGGAGGAGCACCGTCGCCGGTCCGCCGTGCTCGGCGACGCGTTCGCCCGGATCGATCAGTGGGAGTTCGAGGAGTTCTGCCGCAGGGCGTCGAACCGGCTGATCGAGGAGTTCTCCCAGGAGGGCGAGGCGGAACTGATCTCCGCCTACGCGCAGCGGTTGCCCGTGCTGGCGCTGGGATGGGCCGTGGGTGTTCCGGAGGACTACCACGATGCCCTGGTCACCGGGTTCCTCCAGCTCATGGGCGCCGGCGGCGACCCCATCGAGGGGTTGACCCGGGTCGGCGGTATCTGTGACGCCCTGGCCCGGCGCGCGGTGAAGGAGCCCGGCCCCTACATCGCCTCGCACCTGGCGCACAGTGGTCTCGGGCTGACCCACAGCCAGCTCAGCGCCGACATCTTCGTCTCCATCATCGCCGGGCACCAGACCTGCGCGAACTGGATCGGCAACACCATCAGGCTGATGCTGACCGACCAGACCCACACCAACGCGCTCACCCGTGGCCGCCGTTCGGTGACCGAGGCGGCCCGCGAGGTCCTCAAGGACGACACCCCGACCCAGATCTTCGCGGGACGGTGGGCGGCGCGGACGACCCAGCTGGCCGGCACGACCATCCCCAGCGGCGACCTGGTCCTGCTGGGGCTGGCCGCCACCCACCAGGACCCGCTGTTCCGACCCCCCGGCCAGGCCCGGGAACACCACCACAGCCGCGCCTACCTGTCGTTCTCGCACGGTCCCCACGGCTGCCCCCACACGGCGCGCACCCTGGCCGAGATCATCACGGTCAGCGGGATCGAGACCCTGCTCACCCAACTGCCCGATCTGCATCTGGGCATCCCCGCAGATCGGCTGCGCTGGCAGCCCCAGGTGCTCATCCGCGCCCTGGAGTCACTGCCGGTCCGTTTCACCCCACCCGCACTCTCCACCGACCCCCTGGGAGACTCACTGTGGCTCTGAACCTGTCCAGACCGGTGCACCACCTCGATCCCCTCAGTCCCGACCTGCACGAGGACGCCGCGCGGATGCGCGAGCACGGACCTCTCGTGCCGGTCGAACTGCCCGGTGGTGTGGTGATGTGGGCGGTCACCGGCGACGAGGCCGGCCGCGCCCTCCTCAAGGACACCGGGCTCTTCGCCAAGAGCCCGTCCTACTGGAAGGCGCTCCAGCGCGGGGACATCCCCGCGGACTGGCCGCTGCTCAGCATCGCCGCGCCCGCGGGCGAGGCGATCACCAACGTGGACGGTCCCGAGCACCGCAAGCTGCGCCGCCCCCTGGCCCAGGCGCTGACCGCCCGCCGGGTCGAGGCGCTGACCCCCGTCATCACCTCCCTCGTGGAGCGGCTCCTGACCGACCTGGAGCGCGCGGCGGACGAGAGCGCCGACGGTGTGGTCGACTTCCGTTCGCGGTTCGCCTGGCCCCTGCCGATGGGCGTCATCGGCCACCTGCTCGGCGTCGACGAGGCCGACCACCCCGAACTGGGGCGGCTCTACAGCGCCCTCTTCGACGACACCGTCGGTGACGGTCGCGACGCCGAACTGAGCCTGCACGCGTGGCTCGACGCCCATGTGTCGCGTCTGGAGAAGGACCCCGGGGACGACCTCATCAGCGCCATGTTGGCGCTGCCCGAGGAGGACCGGCTGCCCCGCCAGGACCTGGTCGTGTCCATGTACGTCGTGCTGGCGGCGGGCCACGAGACCACCACCCACCTGCTGCTCAACGCCGTGCGCGCGCTCAGCGCCCACCCCGCGCAGCGCGACCTCCTGCTGGCCGGAGAGGTGCCGTGGGAGAACCTGGTGGAGGAGACCATGCGCTGGGACTCGCCCACCGCCAACTTCTTCACCCGTTTCGCCACCCGGGACCTCGACGGGGCGGACGTCCACCCCGCGGCCGCGGGGGTGCGCATCGCCGAGGGCGACCCGGTGTTCGTGTCCTACATCGCGATGGGGCGCGACCCCGAGCGTTACGGGCCCACCGCCGGCGAGTTCGACGTCCGCCGGGGCGAGGCGCACACCGGCTTCGGGTACGGCGCGCACTTCTGCATCGGCGCGCCCCTGGCCCGGTTGGAGGCGCGCGTCGCCCTCGAACGGATCTTCGCCCGGTGGCCGGAGGTCGCGGTGGTGGGCGACGTGCCGAGGGCCCCCACGGTGGCGGTCAACTCGCACACTCACCTCAACGTGCGGCTCACGCCCGCCTGACCCCGTCCGTCGCCGCGCCCCGCGCGCGGGTACGGGGCACACGACGACCGTCCCCCGCTCCGGTGGGGACCCGCGCCCCGTGTGCGCGGGTCACGGGTGGGGGACGGGGACCGACGAGGGATGGCGGTCGCTCCCTCGGAGCGACCGCCATCGTGGTCGGGCGTCCGGTGTCCCGGGGACCCGCGGAGGACGGTGGTCAGTCCCGTGACTCTCGCGGGCGGACGACGGTCTCCGGACCCGGGTAGATGACCCGCTCCTCGCCGTCGGCGAAACGCACCAGGTAGGGGGGTCCGTCGTCGGCCCCCCGCACCTCGATGATCTCCGCCTCGTGCTCGCCCTGGGAACTGGTGACACCGTGTGTGTGCAGATGGTCTCCCACAGTCGCTCGCATCGAACCTCCCCCGTCGATGACCGGTCTCCCCAGGCCGGTCTCAGTCCGGTGGTACCCGTGGCCCGGCCCGGACGAACCCGTACCAAGCCGATCGACCTGGCGAAAGACCACGTCGAGGGAGCTCTAGGATGTTCGGGTGAACAAGATCGCCCCGGTCATCGCCTTCGTCGTCTTCATGCTCGTCTTCGTGGTCACACGGACCCCGGCCCGGGACTTCCTGGAATCCTGGGTGGCCCTCCAGGGCGTCGTCCTCGGCCTGGCCTCGATGGTGGTCTCGGCGGGCCTGGCCGCACTGGCCGCGGGCGCCGTCCTCTACGTGGGTCGGCTCCTGGAGTAGGACGTGTCCCTCGGGCCTCCGCCGTGCCTCGACCCCTGCTCGCACGCCTGACGACACGGCGGGAACCTTCGGGACCCGCGGTGCGACGGTGTTCTTCTCGCCCTCCCCCCTGCGGCCCCTCCCGGGGCGCGCCGGGAGGACGGCCCGCCGGTGTCCGAACCGAGGAACGCCCCCGGTGGCCCACCACGCGGGCTCCGACGGCTCAGCCGGTGCCGAGGTAGCCGTTGGGGTCGAGCACGTACTTGCTCGCCGCCCCCTTGTCGAAGGACTGGTAGCCCTCCGGGGCGTCCTCCAGCGAGATCGCCACCGCGTTGACCGCCTTCGCGATCTGCACGCGGTCGTTGAGGATCGCCATCATCAGCTGACGGTGGTACTTCATCACCGGGCACTGACCCGTGGTGAACACGTGCGACTTCGACCAGCCCAGTCCGATGCGGATGGACAGCGAGCCCACCTTGGCGGCCTCGTCCACCGCGCCCGGGTCACCGGTCACGTACAGACCGGGGATACCGATGGAACCACCGGCCTTGGTGACGCCCATGGCGGCGTTGAGAACGCTCGCGGGGGCCTCCTCACCGGCCTTGTCCCCGCTTCCGTGCGCCTCGAAGCCCACCGCGTCCACCGCGCAGTCCACCTCCGGCACGCCCAGGATCGACTCGATCAGGTCGCCGGGGTCGCCCTGGGAGATGTTCACGGTCTCGCATCCGAACCCGCGGGCCTGGGCCAACCGCTCCTCGTTGAGGTCGCCGACGATGACCACCGCCGCGCCCAGGAGCTGCGCCGAGGCCGCCGCGGCGAGGCCGACGGGCCCGGCGCCGGCGACGTACACCGTCGATCCCACGCCCACCCCGGCGGACACGCACCCGTGGTAGCCGGTGGGGAAGATGTCGGACAGCATCGTCAGGTCCAGGATCTTCTCCATGGCCTGATCGCGGTCGGGGAACTTCAGCAGGTTCCAGTCGGCGTAGGGCACCAGCGTGTACTGCGCCTGACCGCCGACCCAGCCGCCCATGTCCACGTAGCCGTAGGCCGAACCCGGGCGGTCGGGGTTGACGTTCAGGCAGATCTCGGTGTGGCGGGCCTTACAGTTCACGCATCGTCCGCAGGAGATGTTGAACGGCACCGAAACCAGGTCGCCGACCTTGATGAACTCGACGTCGGGGCCGGTCTCGACCACCTCTCCGGTGATCTCGTGGCCTAGTACGAGGCCCTGTGGGGCCGTGGTGCGACCGCGGACCATGTGCTGGTCACTGCCGCAGATGTTGGTCGCGACGACCTTCAGGATCGCGCCGTGCGGGACCTTGCGTCCCACGTTGGCGGGGTTCACCCCGGGGCCGTCCTTGAGTTCGAACTCCGGGGTCGCGAGGTCCTGTACCTGGACGCGTCCCGGCCCTTGGTAGACGACTCCTCTGTTCCCGCTCATCTTCCCTTCCACCTCTCTGCCGCCGAGTGGCGGCGACCGTGCGGTGTGGACGTTCACCGGTCCGGAGAACGTCCCCCCTGTGATTTCCGCCCGCGGTGATACCTAATCCGTCGGTGTACCGGTGCGAGAGGGAAAAGACGCGATGGTGACCCTCCTTTTGGGAGCCCGGTCGACGGACCCCTCGCGGCGGTGCCGGCGGTGGTCGGTGCGGGCCCACCGTTCGCCCAGGTCGGTGCGGCCGGGGCCCGGTGATGATCATGGCGCCGCGGTGTGTGCCCGTTCTCCGGCCCGAGCCCACCGAGAACGCGAGATGAGGACCCGACGACGGTCGTGTCATGACGAGCGCATGGTGTTGCGGGACCGGAACACGGCCCGGAGTCGGGGGCGGTGGACCGGTGGCGTGGTGGTCGCGGCGGTCGGTGTTCTCGTGGGGGTGCGGCCGGCGGTGGCCGGGAGAATACGGGGATTCCGTGCCGGCCGAAGCACGGTGATCGCGCCCGTGCCGGAGAACGATCGATGAATGGCGGGGGAAGGCGGGTTCCTTTTGGCCGTATTCGGCCAGAATCCATGCGGAGTGCGGGAATGCGCGTGAAGGGTGCGTAGCATCGCTCCTCCACGGAGTGAGGGCGGGAAGGCCCGCCTCCGTGAGGGAGGACCGGTGGGCGCGTACGTGCCCGCGAGAGAGCACGGGTCGGGAAGACGGCCCGGGCGGACGTGTACGGGCACGTCCGCGGCGGAGGGCGTCCGGCGGGGTGTGGGCCTCGTGGGGCGCCCTTCGTGTGTGCGAAGCCTTGCCCTCGCCGGGTTCCGGGCCGGTGGGGGAGGACGGTGCGGAGGACGTCGGTCGAGGACCGGCGTCCTCCGTGCTCGTTCCCCGATGGGGTCGGGCCGCGGGGTGGTGTGC
>NZ_QOCZ01000013.1 GCF_018207095.1 Nocardiopsis sp. MG754419
CGTGGTCGCTGACCTGGTCGTGGAACTCGGAGTTGATCCGTGCGATCGCGTAGTCGACCCGGCCGGCCAGGGCGCCGTTGACCAGGATGTGGTCGAGGGCCTGGGAGTTGCCGTCGAAGACGTAGTTGTAGCCCTCGTTCGGCTCCAACAGGTCCACCATCGGGTTGGTGAGGGCACCGTCCCCGGTGAGGATGTCCAGGGTGCGCGAGAACTGGAAGTCGTTCAGGTCGCCCATCACCACGAGGTTCGCGTCGGGGTCGACGGCCAGGAGTTCGTCGGCGAACTCGCGGACGAGTGCGGCCTGGGCGTTGCGCTGGTCCTCACTGGTGCGGCGCGGCGGCTGGTGGACGCCGTGCAGGGACTGGTCCCCGCCCTTGGCGTTGAAGTGGTTGGTGACCACGTACACGTCGCGGTTGAGGGCACGGAAGTGGCCGACCAACGGCTTGCGGCTGGACGCCCAGGCGTCGTCCTCGGGGCTGATCCGGCCCGGGGAGACGGAGAGTTCGGCCCCGCGTTCGCCCTCGACGACCTCCACCGCGGTGGTGGCGTCACCGCCCTCGACGTCCACGAACTGAACCCTGTC
Organism: Nocardiopsis sp. MG754419; assembly: GCF_018207095.1. GTDB lineage: Bacteria > Actinomycetota > Actinomycetes > Streptosporangiales > Streptosporangiaceae > Nocardiopsis. Next base: position 584 of record NZ_QOCZ01000013.1, read on the forward strand.
CGGGTCGAAGAGGAAGGCGTTGCGGATGTTGCCGCCGGGGACACCACCGTCCCGGTTGTTCTCCGGGCTGATCTGGCGCCACTCGTAGGAGGGACCGCCGGCCTCGACGATGGCGTCCACGAGACGGTCCAGGGTGACGTCGGCGTCCACCACTCCGTCGTTGGTCTCGCTGCTGTTGTCCTGGATCTCCTCCAGGCCGACGATGTCGGGTGTGCCGAGATAGTCCACGAACCCCTCGGCGAGGGCGTCGAAGTCCTCCTGGGCGTCGGCGCCACCGAGGTTCTCGACGTTGTAGGTGGCGACGGCGATCTCGTGCCGTTCGGTCGCCCGGACGGGCCGCCGTTCGAGGTCACCGGAGACGTGCTCGCCCAGGGTCGTGGCGCGGACGAGGTAGCCGCCGAACCGGCTGTAGTAGACGGGGCCCTCGGTGACGCCGACGAGGGTGTCCCCCACGTTCGCCTCCGGGAACGGCCGGACCTCACGGTCCAGCAGCGACTCGATCTTGACGCGGCCGCTGTTCGGGTCGTCGTAGGAGCCGTAGTGGGTGCCGCCGTTGGCGGTGGGGTTCTCCTCGGGACGCGTGGTCACCCAGAGGGCGTCGTAACCGTCGGTGGGGGCGACGACGGGGGCGTCCTCGACCCGGACGAGCATGTGCTCGTGGGCCGCCCAGAAGTCGAGCGTGTAGGTGTCGGGCTCCAGTTCCAGTCCGGTGATGTCGCCGTCCGGCTCGGGAGCGTAGGTCGTGGGGAGGGTGTCCTCCTTGAGCACGACCGCCTCGGGCAGGTCGTTGTCGCGCGAGAGCGTGGTCCAGCGGGCCTGGTCGAGCTGGGTGATGCTCTGTGCGCCGGCCTGGGGGCGGTACTCGCTCACCCGTCCGGCCGCCAGGACCTCGTCGCCGACGGCGACGTCGGGGGTGGTGGAGCCGGTGAAGACGAACAGCGCCTCGCTGGTGCGGGGGTCGTCGTCGCCCTCGGGGTCCTGGAACCAGAAGCCCTGCGCGCTGCCGAAGCCCGCGACCGCGGTGACCACACCCGGCAGTCCGGTGACCTGCTCCCCCACCAGAGGTGAGGTGCGCGTGATCCCCTGCACGTCGTGGATGCGCAGGTCCCCCGGCTCGACCGGGACGTCGGGGTCGCCGCCGCCCGGTCCCTCGACGGTCTCTCCCACGCTGTTGGTGGGCGTGGGGGCGCCCACGGTGAAGTCGGCGGAGTTGTCCCCGGTGTCACGGAAGGCGGCGTCACGGGAGACGGAGGTGGTGTTGCCGGTGCCGGCGGCGGGCGCTCCTGCGTGGACGACGGCGCCCCCGTAGCCGACGGCGTCGATGACGGTGGTGTCCTCGGCGCACGTGGCGGCGGTCCGGCACTCGACGGCCGTGGTGCCCTCCACCAGCAGGACCGTGCCCGCGGTGGCGGACATGTTGGTGCTGCCGGCGGCATCGGGTGTGGGGAGCTCGACCGTGCCGCCGGCCCCGGCGGCCTGGCGGATCAGATAGTGCTCTCCGGCGGGGATCTCCCCGTCGAGCGCGGTGACCTGGACCTGTGTGGAGGCGGCGGGTCGCGCGGGCAGGTACTGCACGCTCCAGCCGGACAGGTCGATCGCCTCGGCGGTGGGGTTGCCCAGCTCGACGAAGTCGTGGCGCAGTTCCGCACCGCTGTTGCCCCCTCCCCCGTAGACCTCGCTGACGACGGGCGCGTCGGCGGCGGCCAGGACGGGCACCGGGGCGACGAGAGTGGCTCCCAGGGCCAGGGCGGCGAGGGTGGCGCCGGTGGCCAGGGGCCGGCGACGCGGGTGCGGCGTGGTGTCCGGGGGCACCGCTCCGGTCGACGTCGGGGGCCGGGATCTGGAGGAGGTAGAGAACACGTCTACTCCGTTTTCTCCGCTGAGATGGGGGATCGGGGGTTCGTGGACGGCACGGGGGGTCGTGCGGCCACATCATCGCGGCCGTGGATGTCCACGTGAAGGAGGGGACATGAAAACGGGACGAAGCGGCACCCGATTGTTGTGATCCCCCGATGTGGAGGGCCCCGGACCCGGCCTGGTCCGCCGGGTTCGGGACCCACCGGTCGAGACCGGTTCAGTCCAGGCCCGCCCGTCCGGCGTTGACCGGGTGGACGAGGGAGGTGTCCAGGTCGAGCGGGTCGTCGTCGGGGCGCGCAAGGGGTTCTCCCTCGCGCGCCCCGCCCGATCACACCGTGGACGTCACAGACGCGGGTCGACCGGTTCGGTCTCCAGCGCCAGCAGGGCGAAGACCGGCTCGTGCACCCGCCACAGCGGTTCGCCGGCGGCGGCCCGGGACAGGGCCGTCAGCCCGAGTTTGTGTTCGCGCATGGCCAGCCCGGACTTGCGGCCCAGACTGCGCCCCTTGAGCACCTGGAGCCGCTCGGGGTCGGTGTAGTCCGCGCCGTAGACGATCCTCAGGTACTCGGGGCCGCGGACCTTGAGCCCGGGCTGCGCCAGGCCCTTGCGGCTCTGGGCACGGGCACCGAGCAACGGCTTGACCACGATGCCCTCGCCGCCCGCGTCGACCATCTCCCTCCACCAGTCGGCGGCGGCCGCGCGGGCGTCGCCGTCGGTGGTGTCCACCACGCGGTAGCGGGTGCGGTGGATCATCGGGTGGGCGTCGGCCAACCGCTCGGCCACCCCCATGTGCCACAGGTGGTCGGCGTCGGTGTGGTCGCGCCCCTCGGACGCGAGCAGCATGAACGGGGCGAAGCGCAGCCCCCGCACACCGTCGGTCTCCCACGTGTAGCGGCGGTAGACGTCGCTGAACGCGTCCATCTGCCGGGTGCGCCGTTCGATGGTCGAGGCGAGCCCGGACACGTCCACGCCGCGTTCGGCGGCGGCGGCCAGCGCCGCCCCGGCCGCGGGCAACGAGGCCCGCGCCGCGGCGCCCACGGCCGCGTACTGCTCACGGATGAGCGCGCCCGCCTTGGCCGACCACGGCAGCAGTTCCCCGTCCAGGGCGACCCAGTCGGTACCGAGTGCGTCCCAGAGTCCGGCGTCGGTGACCGCGCGACGCAGCTCGTCGACCACGGCCCGCTGCCGTTCGGGGTCCTTGAAGAACGGACGGCCCGTGCGGGTGTGGACGGTGCCGAGTTCGCCGGGGACGAACCGCCGCGCGGCGGCCTTCTCGTCCCGGCAGAGCACCGCCACCGCCCGCGAGCCCATGTGCTTCTCCTGGCAGATCACCTGGTCGACGCCGGAGTTCCGATAGGAGGTGAAGGCCTCCGCGGGGTGCTCCAGCAGACCGGGGTCGGCCGCGGTGGGCGCGGGCGCCATCGTCGGCGGCAGGTACACCAGCCACCGGGGGTCGACCGAGAAACGGCTCATCACCTCCAGCGCGGCCATGGCGCTCTCCGCGCTCGCCCGGACGGTGCCCTCCTCGGTCCGGACGAACATGCCGGCGTGGAGGTCGCCCATGCCGACGTCGGCGATGTCGAGGGCACCGCCGGCGCTCTCCTCGGCACCCTTCGACCGCGTGTCCGCCAGAGGGCGCACCGGTGCGTACCAGACGCGCTCGGCGTCCACGTCGACGATCTCGCGTTCGGGGTAGCGCAGCGCGGTGAGCCGGCCGCCGAACACGCAGCCGGTGTCCAGGCAGATGGTGTTGTTGAGCCACTCGGCCTTGTCGGTGGGCACGTGCCCGTACACGACCATGGCCCGGCCCCGGTAGTCGCGGGCCCAGGGCAGGCGCACGGGCAGACCGAACTCGTCGGTCTCCCCGGTGGTCTGGCCGTACAGGGCGAAGGAGCGCACCCGGCCGGACGCCCGACCGTGGTACTCCTCCTTGAGCCCGGCGTGGGCCACGACGAGTCTCCCCTCGTCCAGGATCAGGTGGCTGACGAGACCGTCGCAGAACTCCAGGACCCGCGCGCGGAACTCCTCGCTCTCGGCGCCCAGCTGCTCGACGGTCTCGGCGAGACCATGGGAGATCCGGCCCGTGCCCTTCGTCAGGTGGCGGACCAGCTTGTTCTCGTGGTTGCCGGGCACACAGAGGGCGTCGCCGTCGGCGACCATCCCCATGACCAGGCGCAACACGCCGGGGGTGTCGGGGCCACGGTCCACGAGGTCACCGACGAACACGGCGGTGCGCCCCTCGGGGTGGTGCGCGCCGACGGCACGGCCCTGCTCGTCACGGCGCGTCGCGTAGCCGAGTTCGCCGAGCAGGCTCTCCAGCTCCGCACGGCACCCGTGCACGTCACCGATGATGTCGAAGGGTCCGGTGAGCTCGGTCCGGTCGGGCCAGGGGCGCTCCAGGTCGATCCGGACGGCGGCGATCTCCTCCTCGCTCTTGAGGTGGTGCACCTTGCGCACGCCCTCGCGCGCCATGTGCCGGAGCCCGTCGCTCATGTCCCGGTGCTGGCGGCGCACGACCTGGTCGCTGAAGTTCCGGTCGGTCCGCACGCGGTTGCGCTCCACGGCCACGCCCACCGGCACGTCGAGCACGATGGCGGTGGTGAGGACGTTGTTGTCCTTGGCGATGCGGATGAGGTGTTCGCGCGCCTTGCGCTGGACGTTGGTGGCGTCCACGACGGTGAGCAGGCCCCGGCGCAGACGGATGTCCACGATGCGGCCCAGCAGCGCGAAGGCGTCGGCGGTGGCGGACTGGTCGTTCTCGTCGTCGGCGACCACCCCGCGGCAGAAGTCGGAGCCGATCACCTGGGTGGGCCCGAAATGCGCGGCGGCGAAGGTCGACTTGCCCGACCCGGAGACCCCGACCAGCAGGACCAGCCCCATCCGGGGCACGCCGAGCACGCGGGGCTCGCGGGCCGCCTCCGGTTTCGTCTCGGTCATCGGGTGAAGACTCCCATCTGGGTCGGGGCCCCGTCCTCGGGGTGTTCGGTGCCGACCGGCAGGTACCGGACGGTGTAGCCGTACTTCTCGGCGACCCGGTCGGCCCAGGCGGTGAACTCGGCCCGGGTCCACTCGAACCGGTGGTCGGCGTGGCGCAGGGCGCCTTCGGCGAGCCCCTCGTAGTGGCGGTTGTGTTCGATGTTGGGTGTGGTGACCACGACGACACGGGGTGCCGCCTCACCGAAGACGACGTCCTCCATGGCGGGCAGCCGGGAGGGATCGAGGTGTTCGACGACCTCCATCAGGACGGCGGCGTCGTGGCCGTGGAAGCGCTGGTCGCGGTAGACCACCGAGCCCAGGACCAGGTCGACGCGGGGGCGCTCGGTCCTGCCGGGGTCGTCGACGAACAGGGGACGGTGACCGCGGCCGCCACCCGGATCGCAGCCCTTGCAGAGCCGGCGATGGGCGATCTCCAGGCTGCCCAGGTGGACGTCGACCCCGGTGATCCTCTCCAGGGTCCGGTCGCGGACCAGGCGCCCCAGCAGCTTTCCGCCACCGCACCCCAGGTCGACGACGCTGGTGACGTTCTCGGCCGCCAGCACGGACGTGATCGCGTCCGCCCGCCGCTCGGCCAGGGACGGCTCGCGCTCCTCGACCGCCGGGTCGGTGGGGACCGGCGCGGCCGTGCCCTCCCCGCTCTCCTCGCTCCTCTCGGTCTCCTGTCCCTCGGCCTCGGCGAGGCGGGACAGGGCCGTGCGCACGTACCGCTCGCGGCGGGCCAGGTAGCGGCGGGTGATCCACTCGCGTTCGGGGTGCGCGACCAGCCAGCCCGCGCCGTCCTCACCGTCGACCCCGTCGACGGGGGCGCCGCCCGCACGCAGCAGCTTGTCGATCTCGGTGGAGTCCACCCAGTAGTGCTTGTCGCCGCCCTCCATGGCGGGCAGCAGCACGTACAGGTGGCTGAGCGCCTCGGACAGCCGAAGGGTGCCGGTCAGCGTCAGCGACAGGTAGTGCGCGTCGCCCGACTCGGGCAGTTCCGGGTCCAGCGGCACCGGCTCGGCGCGCACCGTCCAGCCGAGCGGCTCGAACAGGGCGCGCGCCCGGTCGGGACCGGGCCGACACGGCACCGCGGGCAGGTGCAGTTCCAGGGGGAGGGCTGTGGCGGCCAGCTCGGGGCGACGTTCGCACACACCCCGGATCGCGGTCCGCAGCACCCGGCCCAGCGCGACCGTGAACAGGGACGACGAGGCGTAGGGGCGGTCGTTGACGTACTGGGCGAGGGAGAAGTCCGGCGTGCTCACCGACGTCCGCGCGCGCAACAGCGCCTGTGGGTCCACCTCCAGCAACAGCGCGGCCGTGCACCGTTCCTCGGTGGCCTCGGGGTAGAACACGTGCGCCGTCCCGAAGGACTGCTCGTAGCTCTGCGCCTTGTCGGGATGCTTGTGCAGCAGGTACCCGAGGTCGGTCGCGGGTCGGGCCGTGGTCGTGATCGTCAGTAGCACTCGTGCATTGTGGCCGAACGACCAGGCCGGGAACCAGTACTTTTCAGGCGGCGCCGGTGTCGACCTCGGGCGCCCGGCGGGGGTCCACGCCCAGTTCGGCCATGGCGAGGGCGATCTCGGCGCGCGCGGGCCCGAAGAAGGACCAGGGGATCTCGCCGGCGAACCGACCGACCATGCCCAGGTGCCACCGGGCCGGTTCGGTGCGCCCCGACCGGTGGAACGCCCAGGCGAACAGGTGGTGCGCCTGCACGTCGCGCACGTGCGGCACGGCGGCCGACGCCCAGTCCCGGGCGAGCACGAACAGTTCGTGCACTCCGTCGCCGTGCAACCGGCCCATGCTCATGGAGGCGATGTAGGGGCTCTTGCCCTCGTCGACGAGGCGGCGCTGCTCCCCCCGCAGGTACTCGGCGTGGGCGAGCGCCAACAGCGCGGGCAGCGGGGAGCCCTCGGGGGCGGTGTCGGCGGCGGCGCCGGCCGCGGCGAACATCTCCTCGGCGGAGCCGCCCCGACTGGGGGCCAGCGCACGCACACGGGTCAGGTGCGCGGGCCACAGATGGGGCGCACGGGCGCGCGCCTCGGTCCAGGCGCGTTCCCGTTCGACCCGGTCCCCCAGGCCCATGGCGACGGTCTGGAGGGCCGCCCAGGGAGCGGCGTCCTCCGGGCCCAGGCGCGCGGCCTCCTCCAGGGGCGGACGCGCCTCGTGCAGAGCGGCGACCACGGCCTTGCGTTCGGCGTGCCCACCCGAGGGCAGTGCCATGGCGCGGGCCAGCAGGGTGTGCCCCGTCCACAGCAGGGTGTCGGCCGGATCGGCGCCGTCCTCGATCAGGGCGGCCACCTCGTCGGGGCGGTCCAGGGCGGCCCGGCCGAGCGCCTCGACCTGGTAGGCCCGCGCCTCGGGGTCCTCGCGGGTCTCCAGCAACAGCGAGGTGCCCACCTCGACGTCGCCCTCACGGACCGCGGCGCACGCGGCACGTAGGAGCGGATCGGTGCCGAGGGCCCCCGAGACCAACGTCCCCTCCAGGTCGGAGCCGGTCGGCACCGTCGAGGGCTTCCATCCGAATCGCCACATACCTGCCATGTCAGCGAGGTTAGATCATCGGTCGAACGGCCCGGGATGCACGAAGGCCCGCCGTCCGGGGGACGGCGGGCCTTGAGGGGGACGGGGTCAGCCGACCTTCGCCTCGGTCTTGGCGTCGGTGTCCGGCTGCGGCTCACCGAGCGGGGCGACCAAGCCCTTGGCCTTGTCACGTCGGTGGTTGATCACCTGCAGGCCGATGAGCACGGTGCAGGCGACCGTGCCGGCCAGCACGAACCAGTGCGAGGCGACCTGCACCGACAGCAGCGACTCGGTCCAGCCGGTCCACTCGGGGGCGATGAGGACCAGGGCGGCCGACAGACCCAGGGCGATCCGCTCGCCCAACATCGTGCGGCGCAGGAAGTAGCCCTCGATGGCCATGGCCCCGGCGGCGAGTGCCACCGATCCCGTGACGATCGCTATCACCAGGTCCAGAACGGGCCCGTCGACCTCCATCAGCGCGGAGTAGGCCATGAGCAGCGGGATCAGGTAGAGGCCCTTGGCGAACTTCCACGCGGACACACCCGAGCGCATCGGCTTGGAGTTGGCGATGCCCGCCGCCGCGAAGGCCGCGAAGGCCACCGGCGGGGTGACGTTGGAGTCCTGGCTGAGCCAGTACACGATCATGTGCGCGACGATGAGCGCGAGACCGAGCTGCTCCAGCGCCGGACCGGCCAGGATGACCAGCACCACGTAGGAGGCGGTCACCGGCAGACCGATGCCCAGGATGAGCGAGGCCAGCGCGACCATCACCAGGGTCATGAACAGGTTGCCCGCGAAGGCGTTCACCAGGACGTCGGAGAAGACCAGGCCCAGACCGGTGAGGCCGACCATGCCGACGATGATGCCCGCGACGGCGCACGCCACGGAGACCGGCAGGGTGCTGCGGGCGGCCATGACGAAGATCTCCAGGAAGTCCCGGAAGTTCAGGCGGCTCCCGGCGCGCAGCATGGCCACGACCAGCAGGGCGCCACAGGCGGCCAGACCGGCCTGCGTCGGCGGCACGTAGTTGAGCAGCAGGACGATGAGCAGGATCAGCGGCGCCATGAAGTGCCAGCCCGCACGCATCACGATGCCGAGCTTGGGGATGTCGTCCTTCTGCATCACACCGACGTTGTGCTTACGGGCGAGGATGTCGACGAACAGGAACATCAGCGCGAAGTACATGATCGCCGGGATGATCGCGACCTTGACGATGTCGGCGTAGGGGATGCCCAGACGCTCGGCCATGAGGAACGCGCCCGCGCCCATGATGGGCGGCAGGACCTGACCACCGGTGGACGCCGCGGCCTCCACGCCGGCGGCGTCGTGCTTCTTGTAGCCGACCTTCTTCATCAGCGGGATCGTGAACGGACCGGTGGTGACCACGTTGGCGATGGCGCTACCGGACACCGAACCCATGAGGGCGCTGCCCAGCACCGCGCCCTTGGCGGGGCCACCGACCATGCGGCCGGTGAGGACGTAGGCCAGTCCGACGAAGAAGTTGCCGCCGCCGGTCTTGGACAGCAGCGCACCGAAGAGGATGAAGACGAACACGAAGGTGACGACGACACCGAGTGTCAGCCCGTAGATCCCGTCGTTGCCCAGGTAGGTGTGGGTGGCGATGCGCTCGTACGTCGCACCGGAGTGGCCGAACTGTCCCGGGATCATCGGGCCGACCCAGGCGTAGTACAGGAAGGCGCCCACCAGGATCACCATGACCAGGCCGACCGCGCGCCGGGTGGCCTCCATGAGGACCACGATGGCGACCGCCCCCATGATCCAGTCCATGTCGGTGTAGGCGCCCGCGCGTCGGGCCAGCTCCGTCTGGAAGACGATCGGGTAGAAGCTCACGACCACGGTGGCGACGACCATCACGAGGTCGAGCACGGCCCCCAGGACGAAGGTCACCGGGTTGCCCTCGGCCTTCCCCTTCTTGAAGGGCGGCATGATGATGAACACCATCAGCATCACCAGCATGAGGTGCATGAGGCGCTGCTGGCGGGCGTCGAGGCCGGCGCGCAGGGCGATGTAGAGCTGGAAGCCGGTCAGGGCGATGCCCAGGGCGAGAATGATCCCGCCCATGATCAGACCGGCCCGACCAGTGCCCCAACGCTCGGAGGCGATCCGCCGCCAGAACGGCGGGGCGTCCTCGCCCAGACCGTCGACGTCGGGCAGCACGTCGGCGGAGGTGCCGGTCTTACGGCCGCCCTGGCCGAAACCGACCTTGGCGTCCTCCCCGGTCGCGGTCGCCGTGGCGGCGTCCGTCCCCTCCTGTCTCGTGGACGCGGCGGCCTCGGCGTCGCGCCCGGTCGCCTCCGGTTCCTCCGGTGTCGGGGACGCGTCGCCCCGCGACTGTGGGGTGTCAGCCATGTTCTTCCTCGGGTTCGCTGGGCCGCGCGGGGCGTGGGTCCACGGGGACCGCGCGGCGGAGTGTGTCAGGCGGGGGGTGCGTCGCACTCCGGCTGCGGATCGGTGTCGAACAGCAGCTGGAGGGTGGTGGCACGGGCCGGTTCGATGAGCACCCGACGGGCGGTCAGGCACTCGGAGAGCCGTACCTCGGCGTCGGGGGTACTGACTCGGTGGTCGATGGAGGGCGCGCCCACGCGGATCGCCACTTCGGATCCGATATCGCGGTTCATGTCCTCGATGACCCACCACTCACCGTCGGCCCGGCCGGTCCCCTCGCCCGGTCGGTGCCCCATGCCGGCGCCGAACTGGCGCAGGCGCGTGGAGTCGACCACGAAGGTTCCGTCCCTGACCTCGATGTACTCCTCGATCGGCAGGTGGTCGATCGAGTGCACGTAGGAAAGGGTGAACATCTCGCCCTCGGCCAGGGGCAGGTGACCGAGTCGTTCGTCGTCCACGCTCAGCCGGAGCGCGGGCCACAGGGGGAGCAGCGCGACCGCCGCTCCCAGTGCCAGGAGCGCCCCGGCGGTCCAGAGCGCGGCGGTCCGCGGACGCCGAGTGGTCTCGGTGTCCGCGGACCGACGATCCCCGTTCGGGTTCGCCATGGAACGCGTGCGTCCTACTCCTGGTCGGAGCCGTCGCCGGTGTCGGGCAGCAGCTCGGCCGGGATCTCGACGCCCTGCTCCTCGTAGAAGCGCACGGCACCCGGGTGGACGGGCACGGGGCTGTTCTCGATGGTCTCCGGGACCAGGTACTCCTCGCCCGGGGCGTAGACGCCGACGACCTCGTCGATGTGGTCGAACATGGCCTTGGTGATCTCGTAGGCCTGGTCCTCGTTGAACTCGCCGCTCACGACGAGCGCGTTCCACACGGCGATGGTGTCGACGTCCTCGTCGATGCCCGGGTAGGTGCCGCCGGCGATGACGTGTTCGGTGTAGCCGCCGTAACCGCTGACGATCGCGTCGCGCTCCTCGTCGCACATCTCGATGATGTGGATGTCCTCGGTGGTGCCGAGCTCGGTGATGCCCGAGTGACCCTCACCGACGACCCAGGAACCGGCGTCGAGCTGGTTGTTGGTCAGGGCGTTGGCGGTCTCGGCGTAACCGAGCTGCTGCAGCTCGACCTCGCTGGAGGAGATCTCCAGCGACTCGAAGACCTGGTTGGTGGTGGCCTCGTTACCGCTGCCGATGTCGCCGACGGAGTAGCGGTTGCCCACCACGTCGGAGAAGCAGTCGAGCCCCTTGGACTCGGCGATGTCGGCCAGGGTGACGGCGTGGAAGACGTTGGGGTACAGGACCGCGAGCGAGTAGGTCTCGACCGGGTCGCCCTCGAAGTCGGCCATCCCGGTGAAGCCCTGGTCGGCGGCGTCGCCCTGGACGATGGCCAGGTGGCCGTCACCGCTGTTGAGCAGGCGGATGTTCTCCACGGAGGCGCCGGTGGCCTCGACGGAGGCGCTCTGCCCCTCCAGGTTGTCACCGATGATGGTGCGCAGCGCACCACCGATCGGGTAGTACACGCCGCTCGTGCCACCGGTCACGATGCTGAGGTTGGACTGGACGGCGCCGCCGCCGAGTTCGGTGTCCTCGCCCGCCTGTTCGGCCGGCTGTGCACCACAGGCGGCCAGCATGAGGACACTGGCGGGGAAGGCGGCCAGGGACAGCAGTGTGCGTCGCATGGTCGGTGGGGTCCTCTCGGGTGTTCTGGTTCAGGGGATGCGGCGGATGCGTACAGCCGATACGCGTCCGCCCTCCGGACGCGGGTGTGGCCCGTACCACTCTCCGTCGCCAGCAACGTAGTCGCCATACCTGTGAAACAGGTAACTCGGTGGGTCTGATTTGAGCCTCTCCTGAGGTTCGCCCCCGGTTGGTATTGTTTGAGCATGGCGCGGCCTCCCACTCACCGTATGTGGGCGATCACCCGAGCCCTGACCGCCTGTCTGTTGGCCGTCTCCTTGCTCTCCTGGTCGCATCCTCCACGCACGGATCCACTCCGCCTGGCCATCGGCACGGGCGGTGCCGGCGGTGTGTACCACGTCTATGGAGCGGGGCTGGCGCGCGTGACCGGACCCGACCCGGACACCCACATCACCGCGCTGACCACCGCCGCGAGTGTGGAGAACAATCGGCTGGTCGCCTCCGGTTCGCTGGACGTCGCCTTCAGCCTGGCCGACGTGGCCTCGTTGGCGGTCAAGGGCGAGGGACCGTTCGAGCGGCCGCTGCCCATCACGGCGATCGCGCGCCTCTACGACAACCACACGCACGTGGTGGTGCGCGCGGACTCCCCCTACGAACGCGTCGCCGACCTGGCCGGCGGCACGGTGTCGGTGGGGGCGATGGGCTCGGGCACCGAGATGATGGCCGAACGGCTGCTGAGCGCGGCCGGCCTGGAGGAGGGGCCCCGGACCGCCCCCAGCGCGCCGTCCCTGGACGAGGAACCGCTCCGGGACCTGGACGACCCGGAGGACCCGGACACCTCGGACCCCTCGGACGTGACGCGCCTGCGGCTGTCCATCGGCAGTTCGGCCACGGCCCTGGAGGAGGGACGCATCGACGCGTTCTTCTGGTCGGGCGGTCTGCCCACCCAGGCCGTCTCCGACCTGGCCGCCCGGTTCCCGATCCGCCTGCTGGACCTGTCCGAACACGTCCCGAGCCTGGTGGAGGACTACGGGGAGTTCTACTCCGAGCTGCCGGTCCCGGCGGGCACCTACGAGGACGTGCCGACGGTGCGCACCATAGGGGTTCCGAGTCTGTTGGTGGCCGGCTCCCAGATGCCGGACCGGACCGCCGAGGAGTTCACCCGGATCCTGTTCGAGTCGCAGAACGCCCTGGTCGAGATCCACCCGGTCGCCCTCCACCTGCACCCCCGGTCGGCGATCGCGACCCTGCCCGTCCCGCTGCATCCGGGCGCCACCACCTACTACCGCTCGGTGAAGTACGCCTTCGACGAGCCCAGGCTCCGCCTCAGTCCGTCGCCGGCGAGCCCGGGGCCCGCTCGTCGGTCATCGGCAGGCGGATCCGTGCGTCGATGCCGTGCGGCAGCGCCGGACGCAGGGTCAGGTCCGCCCCCTGGAGCTCCAGCAGGGTGACGACGATGGACAGCCCGAGTCCGGAGCCCCCGGCCCCGCCCCCGCCGTCCCGCCAGAAGGGTTCGGTGGCGTGGTCGAGCTGTTCGACGGGCAGCCCCGGCCCGTCGTCCACCACGCGCACGTGCAGGTGACCGTGGCCGTCCTCGTCCAGGACCGGCCCGTCCACGCGCACGACGATCCGGACCCCCTTGCCGCCGAACTTCAGGGCGTTGTCGATGAGCACGTCGAGGGCCTGGTCGAGGGTGCCCTCCACGCACCGCACCAACACGCCCGAGGCGCCCTCACAGACCAGTTCCGCCTCCGCCCGGTCGGCGATGGGGCTCCACGCCTCCACGCGGTCCTCCACGACCTCACGCGCGTCCTCCCACACCGTGGAGTGCTCGGCGTCCTCGGCCCGCGCCAGGGTGAGCAGACCGTCGCAGATCCGCGTCAGCCGGTCCACCTCGTCCAGGGCCAGGCGATGGTCCTGCGCGCCCTCCGGCCCCAGGTGACGGGCCAGCCCGTCCACCCGCAGCCGTAGAGCGGCCAGCGGGTTGCGCACCTGGTGCCCGGCGTAGGCGACGAAGGTGCGCTGGCTCTCCAGCATGGAGGTGATGGTGTCGGCCATCTGGTTGAAGGACTCCCCCAGCCGGCGCAGTTCCTCGGGTCCGGCCGCAGTGCGGACCCGGGTGTCGAGGTCTCCGCCGCTCACCGCGCGCGTGGCCTCGTCCAGGTCGTCGATGGGCCGCAGGATCCACCGTGTGAGCGGACCCGCCGAGGCGATACCGGCCAGCATGAGCCCGGTGACCACCATCCAGGCCACCGCCCACTGCAGCAGGGTGGCGCGGCGCAGGGACTCGGTGGAGGAGACCGTGACGGCGGCGCCGACCACCTCGCCGGACCGACCGATGGGCTCGGCGACGATGAGCGGGCCGTCCTGCCAGGGCCAGACCACGGTGTCCGAACCCATCCGGTTGCCGGCCAGCGCGGTGCGCACCGGGCCGGGCACCCGTTCGCCGCCGTCGGGCCAGCCGTCCGGGTCCAGGTCGGCCAGCGTCAGTCCGGGCCGGGAGGAGGCCACGACCTGACCGTCGCGGTCCACCACCACGGCGACGATCCCGTACACCTCGTCATAGGCGGCGAGTTCGCCGGAGAGCGTGCCCTCGCTGCCGGTGAGCACGCTGGGCTCGGCCAGGCCCGCGAAACGGGCGGTGTCGTTGATGCGGTCCAACAACATGTCCGAGGTGCCGCGCGCGGCGATGCTGACGCACAACGGCACGGCCAGTGCCAGGCACGCCGCCACCAGGAGGGTGACGTAGACCGTCACCAGTCGTCTGCGCATGCGCCGAGACCACCGGTCCCTCAGGTCCGGGACACGCGCGCGGCCGCGGCCGCCGCGTGCCGACCGTCGGCGGGGGCTCCGACCGCCAGGCGGTAACCGACGCCGCGGACGGTCTGGATGAGCCGGGGCACCCCCAGCTTGGAACGCAGGGTGCCGATGTGGACCTCCAGGGTGCGCAGCGTGCCCGGCCAGGAGGTCTGCCACACCCGCAACAGCAGGTGCTCACGAGAGACGACGCCGCCGGCCTCCCGGATCAACGCCACGAGCAGGTCGAACTCCTTGCGCGTGAGATCGACGGGGCGTCCCTCGCAGGTGACGGTGCGGGTGCTGGTGTCCGCCCGGAGCGGCCCGGCCGACAGGGCGGTCCCCACGCGCTTGCGCGTGCGACGCAGCACCGCCTCCATGCGCGCGCAGAGTTCCTCGATCGCCAGGGGCTTGACCACGTAGTCGTCGGCGCCCGAGCGCAGACCGAGGACCCGATCGCGCTGCCGCCCCCGCGCGGTGACCATGATGATGGCGGTGTCCCCGAAGTCCTGGCGTTCGCGCAGGGCCCGGCACAGGTCGATGCCGTCCATGTCCGGCAGGCCGAGGTCGAGCAGGACGACGTCCGCCGGGGTCGCGGCGAGCGCGTCCCCGGCGGTCCGGACCTGCGCGACCTCGTAGCCGTGCGCCTCGAGCGCCCCGGCGAGGGCGTCGGCGAGCCGGACGTCGTCCTCGACGAGCAGCACCTTGATCATGTCCGAGGGTCCTTCGGAGGGGTGTGCGTAACAGAGCGGTAATACGCACCCTAACCGGACCATGTGCCATGCACCACAACGGAATGATCAGCGCTGTGTAACGGTGTCGATTCATATCGTAGTTCGACGCCCGGCGCCACCGGCCGAAAGTCCCCTCAGGAACGGCCTCCCGGCCTTCCGGGGTGCACGTCCGGCACGATCTCCGGAGCACCGTGTTGGACCGCGTCCGCCTCCTGATCGGTGTCCTGTTCCTGGGCGGAGCGTTCGGCCTCGATGCCCTTGCGGTAGTACTCCACCTCGCGTTCCACCTGTTCCTTCTTCCACCCCAGGGGGCCGGCCATGAGATCGGCGGCCTCCGCGGCGGCGGCGATCCCCCGGTCCCAGGTCTCGAAGGAGATACGGGTGCGTCGGGACAGGACGTCCTCCAGGTGACGGGCGCCCTCGGCCTCCACCGCGTAGACGACCTCCGCCCTCAGGTAGTCCTCGGAACCCTCCAGCGGTCGGCCCAGGTCCGGGCGTTCCCTGATGAGGTCGAGGACGTCGTGGACCTGGGACCCGAACCGGCGCAGCAGGTGCGTGATCCGTGAGACGTGCAGCCCGGAGTCACGGGCGAGCCGGTGCCGCTGGTTGTACAGAGCGGCGTAGCCGTCCGCGCCCGTCAGGGGCAGCTTGTCGGTGACCGAGTCCGCGATCGCCCCGCCCAGACCGTGCGCCACCGCGTCCACCGCGTCCTTGGCCATGACGCGGTAGGTGGTGTACTTGCCGCCGGCGATGAGCACGAGACCCGGCACGGGATGCGCGACGGTGTGCTCGCGGGACAGTTTGGAGGTCTCCTCCGACTCCCCAGAGAGCAGCGGCCGCAGCCCGGCGTAGACGCCCTCCACGTCGTCGTGGGTCAGGGGCGTGCGCAGCACCTGGTTGACGTGGTCCAGAACGTAGTCGATGTCGCTGCGGCTGGCGGCCGGGTTCTCCTTGTCCAGGTCCCATGGGGTGTCGGTGGTGCCGATGATCCAGTGGCGGCCCCACGGAATGACGAACAGCACGCTCTTCTCGGTCTGCAGGATCATCCCGGACGAGGCCTGGATGCGGTCGCGGGGCACCACCAGGTGCACGCCCTTGGACGCGCTGACGTGGACCTGACCACGACCGCCGACCATCTCCTGGATGTCGTCGGTCCACACGCCCGCGGCGTTGACCACCTGCCGGGCGCGGATACGGACCTTCTCGCCGCTCTCCAGGTCGGCGGCGTGCGCCCCGACCACGTGTTCGCCCTCGCGCAGGAACTCGACCGCCTGCACCCGTGAGGCGATCTTGGCGCCCAGCCCGGCCGCCGTCCGCAGGACCGTGGTCACGAAGCGCGCGTCGTCGACCTGGCAGTCCCAGTACTGGATGGCCCCGGCCAGAGCGCTGCGCTTGAGCGCCGGGAAGACCCGCATCGCCCCGGACCTGCTCAGGTGTCGGTGCGTGGGCAGTCCCCGGTTGTTGCGCGAGGTCAGGGCGAGGGTGTCGTAGAGGGTGACGCCCGCGCCGATGTAGAACCGCTCCCAGTGGTGCTGGAACGGGAAGAGGAACGGGACCGGCCGCACCAGGTGCGGGGCGATCGTCGTGAGCAGGAGCCCGCGCTCCTGCAGCGCTTCACGGACCAGTTCGAAATCGAACTGCTCCAGGTAACGCAGGCCGCCGTGGATGAGTTTGCTGGATCTACTGGAGGTGCCGGAAGCGAAGTCGCGGGCCTCGATCAGGCCCGTGGACAGTCCGCGTGAGACCGCGTCCAGGGCGATGCCCGCCCCGACGATGCCACCCCCGACGACGAGGACGTCGAGCTCCTCGTCCGCCATGGATGCCAGTGCAGCCGTGCGCCCCTTCGGTCCCAACCAGGTGGTCGCCATGGGTCGTCCTCCGTCTCGATGGGTCTTCCTCCCAGGCGCATACCCGCCCGGAGCCCCGTCCATAGGACCGATCGGTGTGGCGACCGACCGATGGGCCTCAGGCTAACCGGGCCACCCCGCGCACTCGTGAAGCCACACGGGGAGGCACACGAGTTCTCCCTGGTCGGCGAGCGGCGGATCACCAGGGCCGGGAACGCCGGCCCCGCGAGGGCCACACCCACGTGGTTCGGCGCACAGGCTCCGGTCCGGCGGCCACGGCGCCTCGGGGCCTTCTCCCGGGAGCCGCGGGGTCGGGCACGCTCCTTGGCCCGCGGTGCCGGCGCTGCGGGGCGGCACCGTCTTCGCGTGGACGGGCTCGCGCACGTGCTCCGCCCGGGCGGCATGGTCGACGCCCCGAACGGGTAGGTGCGCCGGCACAGCGGCATTGGGGAAACGGAGGAACCGTGTACAGGAGACTGGACTCGGGCGAGGACGCCGTCCTGGCCTTCGAGGTCGAGGGCACCATCGCGCACAGCGCCTTCGAGGAGGTTCTGGGCGACGTACGTCGGGCCATCGACCGGTTCGGCGCGGTACGCCTCCTGCTCCGGGTCCACGGGTGGCCGACCACGGAGACCCCCACCCTGGGCGAACGCCTCCGTTTCGCCCGAGAGCACCACGCCGACATCGAGCGCTACGCGGTGGTGGGCGACAGCAGGGCGATCGGCTACCTCACCACGCTGGCGGACGCGTTCGTCGACATGGATCTGCGCTTCTTCGAGATCGAGAACGAGTCGGCGGCGTGGGCGTGGCTCCGGGACGAGGGAACGCCTCAGGAGGCGTCGGCGTAGGCGTGGGCGTAGGCCAGGACGTCGTCCCGGTAGGACACGGACCGGTTGTAGGTGAAGATGGCCTCTTCCCAGTCCTCGGTCGTGGCCAGGTCGCGCTCGTTCGCGCACAGGTAGCGGGCGGCGGAGAGGGCCGCGTCGTCGATGTGGTGCGGGTCGGCGTCGCCACCGGTCGGTGACTCGCCCCACCGCGCCCAGGTGCTCGGGATGAACTGCATCGGCCCGACCGCGCGGTCCCACTCGGTGTCGCCGTCCAGCTCACCGCCGTCGGTGTCGGGGATGGCGCGGGTGTTGTTGGTGCCGTCGAGCGGGATGCCGATCACGTCCACGGTGGTCGTGCCGTCCGAGCCGATCTCACCACCGGCGTAGGTGCCGTGCCGGGACTCGACGAACCCGATGCCCGCCAGGGTCGTCCAGGTCATGCCGCACTCCGGTTGGTCATCGTCGACCACCAGCTGCGCGCTCGCGTACCCCTCCAGGGCACGGCGGGGGATCCCGGTGCTCGCGGCGACCTCGTCCAGCCACGTGTCGTCGGGGCGGAGCCGGCCGAGATCGGGCCCCGAACGCTCGTCCGCGCCGGCCTCGGCCGGTTCACCGGCCTCGTCGTCGGCGCGCGCCGTCACCCCGGCGTTCTCGGGGGGTCCGGTCAGTTCGTCGTGCGGCGCGGTGGCGATGGTCCCGTCCGAGGGGTCGGGGGTGGAGGCGCTCGGCGCCTCCCAGCTGTTGAGCGCGCTGGAGACGCGGCCCACCAGGACCACGACCCCCACGGTCACCAACAGACACACGACCAGCGTGAGGCTGACCGCGATCAACGGCCCGCGGCCGCGACGCCGTCGGGCACCGTTCATGCTGTCACCCATACGGTCCTCCCCATGAAAAGGTCACCGATACATCACGAGACAACAAAACTCGCCCTATGGTCGCACACGGTCGCAAGCCGATCGCACAGGCGTGTGCAGGAACGAAGGACGCCCCGCCGGTGGCGGGGCGTCCGAACGCGGGCCGACGCGGGGGCCGGACCTGGGGTGTCTCTAACGGTGCGGGTTGACGACGACCTCGACCCGCTGGAACTCCTTGAGGTCGGTGTAACCCGAGGTCGCCATGGTCCGGCGCAGGGCGCCCATGAGGTTCATGGAGCCGTCGCTGGTGGAGGCGGGACCGTGCAGGATGGACTTGAGGTCGCCGATGGTGCCGACCTCGACCCGCTCACCGCGCGGGAGCTCACCGTGATGGGCCTCACTGCCCCAGTGGTAGCCGCGGCCCGGCGCCTCGGTGGCGCGGGCCAGCGGGGAACCGACCATGACGGCGTCGGCGCCACAGGCCAGGGCCTTGGCGATGTCACCGCTGCCGGTCATGCCGCCGTCGGCGATGACGTGCACGTAGCGGCCACCGGACTCGTCCAGGTAGTCGCGGCGCGCCGCGGCGACGTCACCGATGGCGCTGGCCATGGGGACCGCCACACCCAGCACCGAACGGGTGGTGTGGCCGGAGCCGCCGCCGAAGCCGACGAGCACGCCGGCGGCGCCGGTGCGCATCAGGTGCAGGGCGGCGGTGTAGGTGGCGCAGCCGCCGACCACGACCGGCACGTCGAGGTCGTAGATGAACTGCTTGAGGTTGAGCGGTTCGGCCCGACCCGAGACGTGCTCGGCGGAGACGGTGGTACCGCGGATCACGAAGATGTCCACGCCCGCGTCCACGACCGCCTTGTGGTACTGGGCGGTGCGCTGCGGCGACAGGCGCGCGGCGGTGACCAGACCGGCGTCGCGGATCTCCTCGATCCGGCGGCCGATCAGCTCCTCCTGGATGGGGGCGGCGTAGATCTCCTGGAGTCGCTTGGTGGCGGCGACGTCGTCGAGTTCACGGATCTCCTGGAGCAGCGGCTCCGGGTCCTCGTACCGCGTCCACAGACCCTCCAGGTCGAGGACGCCGAGTCCGCCCTGCTCACCCACCGCGACGACGGTCTTGGGTGAGGCGACGCTGTCCATGGGGCTGACCACCAGGGGCGTCTCGAACCGGTAGGCGTCGATCTGCCAGGAGATCGACACCTCCTCCGGGTCGCGGGTCCGCCGAGCGGGCACGATCCCGATCTCGTCGAGTTCGTAGGCGCGACGCCCGTTCTTGCCCAGCCCGATCTCCACCTGAGCCAACGCTTCGATTCCCCTCTGACGTGCGGCACCGATCGGTCGACCGGCGCGATGAACGCGCAGGCGAGTCTATCCGCCCACGAACACCGTCTCACTTCCCGGCGTCCACGCGTGGTCCGGCGGTCCCGCCCGCGGTTCAGCGGGTGTTGTAGTTAGGCGCTTCCACGGTCATCTTGATGTCGTGCGGGTGGCTCTCGCGCAGACCGGCGCTGGTGATCCGCATGAGCTGACCGCGCTCGCGCAGTTCGTCGACGGTGCGGGTGCCCGCGTACCACATGGACTGGTGCAGACCGCCGATGAGCTGGTGGGCCACGGCGGAGAGCGGGCCGCGGAAGGGCACCTGGCCCTCGATGCCCTCGGGGACCAGCTTGTCCTCGGAGGAGACGTCGGCCTGGGCGTAGCGGTCCTTGGAGAAGGAACGGCCGCGCATGGCGCCCAGCGAACCCATGCCCCGGTAGGCCTTGAACTGCTTGCCGTTGATGAAGATGAGCTCGCCGGGGCTCTCCTCCACGCCGGCGAGGAGGCTGCCGAGCATGACGGTGCCGGCGCCGGCGGTGATGGCCTTGGCGATCTCACCGGAGTACTGCAGGCCGCCGTCGGCGATGAGCGGAACGCCCGCCGGGCCACAGGCCTTGGCGGCCTGCAGGATGGCCGTGAGCTGCGGGGCTCCCACACCGGCGACCACACGGGTGGTGCAGATGGAGCCCGGCCCCACACCGACCTTGACGGCGTCGGCACCGGCGTCGATGAGCAGCTGGGCTCCGGCGCGGGTGGCGATGTTGCCGGCGACGATGTCGGCGCGGGAGTTGGCCTTGAGCTTGGCGATCATGTCGGCGAGCCCGGCGGAGTGACCGTGCGCGGTGTCCACCACGATGAAGTCGACCCCGGCGTCGATGAGCAGCTTGGCGCGCTCCTCGGCCGCGTCGCCCACGCCCACGGCGCCACCGACGACGAGGCGGCCGTCCGCGTCCTTGGTGGCGTCGGGGAACTGCTCGCTCTTGATGAAGTCCTTGACGGTGATGAGGCCGCGGAGGCGGTTGTCGGCGTCCACCAGGGGGAGCTTCTCGACCTTGTGCTCACGCAGCAGCTGGAAGGCGTCGTCACGGCTGACCCCGACCGGCGCGGTGATGAGGTTCTCGGTCGTCATGACCTCGCGCACCAGACGGGAGCGGTCGTCCTCGAAGCGCATGTCGCGGTTGGTGACGATGCCCACGAGCGTGCCCCGGGCGTCGGTGACCGGCACACCGGAGATCCGGTAGTGGGCGCACAGGCGCTCGACCTCGGCGAGGTCGTCCTCGGGCTGACAGGTGACCGGGTCGGTGACCATACCGGCCTCGGAACGCTTCACCAGGTCGACCTGGCCGGCCTGCTCCTCGGCGGAGAGGTTGCGGTGCAGGACGCCCGCGCCGCCCTGGCGGGCCATGGCCACGGCCATGCGGGCCTCGGTCACGGTGTCCATCGCGGCCGACAACAGCGGGATGCTGAGTTCGATGTTGCGGGACAGGCGCGTGCGGGTGTCGACGTCACCGGGCTGGAGGTCGGAGTAGGCCGGCACCAGCAGGACGTCGTCGTAGGTCAGCCCCGGCGGGAGCAGTTTGTCCCCGTAGTCGCTGTAGTCCTGGCTCATGACACAACCTCCGCTGTTGACCGGCAACACCTGCGCGGATCGCCCCCGCGTGTCGTCTCATCCTAGGTCGTCGTCCCATGCGCCCCAGGTGGATCGGCCCGTTTGCCCTGCCGCCGCGGGCCGGAAGTGCGCAACGTCACCGTGGAACCGGGGCGAAGATCACCGAGGGGTCACCGGGGTGAGGCGCCGGGATAACGGCAGTACCCCCGGGAGCGCACCGGCCGCGAGAACGCGAGGCGGTTCGGACACGTGCGCCGTCCGGGTCCGGGCCCACGCCCGTGTTCGAGCGAGGACCTATGGGAGGACGCGGTTCGCCAGGGCCACCTTCCGAAGCCGAGCGATAGCTCGGTGCTGGGCAACCCGTACCGCCCCTGCCGACATTCCAAGGAGATGTCCCGTCTCGTCCGCTGTCAGTCCTGTGATCACCCGCATCAGCAGTAGTCTGCGCTGCTGTTCGGGCAACTCGTCGAGGAGTTCCCTGGCCCGCTGCGCCTCGATGACGCGCACGGCGGCCTCCTCGGGCCCCGGTCCGTCGTCCGGCTGTTCGGGCACGGCGTCGGTGGGGACCGTCTCCACGCGCCCGGCCACCCTGAGGGTGTCGGCGACCTTGTGCGCCGCGATGCCGAACACGAACGACGCGAAGGGCCTGCCCCGGTCCTGGTAGCGCGGGATGGCCGACAGCAGGGCGATGCAGACCTCCTGCGCGACGTCGTCGGAGTAGTGCGCGAGCCCCGAGACCCGTGCCAGCCGTCTATGGCAGTAACGCACGACCATGGGCCGGACCTCACGCAACAGTGAGTCCATGGCACCGTGGTCACCCCGTACGGCGAGCGACCCGAGATGGTTCAAGCCCGTTTCGCGCACTTCGGGGTCCGCCCCCTCGTACCCTCCGGGCATCCCTGGCCGCTGCGCGGTAACGCCCCCCCGGGCGCCTGCATCCGTCACGTTAGGAATGATGCCCGCACCACGGGACCTCACCACTCCAATCGGCGGCTACGGAATGATCACATTTTGGGAAAATAGCCCGAAACCACCACAGTGTCGGGGCTCTTTCGACCCCTCTCCGTGGTAGTGAACCGCCCCACCCCGTCGCTTTCACGGTGTGGGCCGCCACCACCGCGAGGTGGGCGAAAGCGAGCGGGGGCGGGACACCGTGGCGCCCCGCCCCCGAGGCCGGCGTGGACGGAATCACCCACGCCGGACCGTCTCGACCCCGCTAGTGGGCGTGGCCGTGACCGTCGTCCTCGGCGTCCTCGGGCTTGTCCGCCACCAGCACCTCGGTGGTCAGCAGCATGCCCGCGATGGAGGCGGCGTTCTGGACGGCGGAGCGGGAGACCTTGACCGGGTCGAGGATGCCCTCACCGGTCAGGTCGCCGTAGGTCCCGGTCGCGGCGTTGAAGCCGTGACCGACCTCCAGCTCGGAGATGCGGTGGGTGACGACGTAACCCTCGGCACCCGCGTTCTCCGCGATCCAGCGGGCCGGCTCGACCAGCGCGCGGCGAACGATGGACACACCGGTCGCCTCGTCGCCGGTCAGGCCCAGGTCGCCCAGAGCGGTGGAGGCGTGCACCAGGGAGGCGCCGCCACCGGCGACGATGCCCTCCTCGATGGCCGCGCGGGTCGCCGAGATGGCGTCCTCGAGGCGGTGCTTCTTCTCCTTGAGCTCGACCTCGGTGGCCGCGCCCACGCGCAGCACCGAGACGCCGCCCGCGAGCTTGGCCAGGCGCTCCTGGAGCTTCTCACGGTCCCAGTCGGAGTCGCTGGCCTCGATCTCGTTGCGGATCTGGCGCACGCGGTCGTCGACCTCGGCCTGCGCACCGGCACCGTCGACGAGGGTGGTGTCGTCCTTGGTGATGGTGATGCGACGGGCGGTGCCCAGCACGTCCAGCTCGGCGTTCTCCAGGGTCAGGCCGACCTCCTCGGAGATGACCTGGCCGCCGGTGAGCACCGCGATGTCCTGGAGCATGGCCTTGCGACGCTCGCCGAAGCCGGGCGCCTTGACCGCGGCGACGTTGAGCGCGCCGCGCATCTTGTTGAGCACCAGGGCGCCCAGGGCGTCGCCCTCGACGTCCTCGGCGATGATGAGCAGCGGCTTCTTGCTCTGGACGACCTTCTCCAGGAGCGGCAGCAGCTCGTTGAGGTTGCCGATCTTGCCCTGGCTGATGAGGATGAGGGCATCCTCCAGCACGGCCTCCTGGCGGTCCCCGTCGGTGACGAAGTACGGGGAGATGTAGCCCTTGTCGAACTGCAGGCCCTCGGTGAAGTCGAGGTCCAGACCGAAGGTCGGGGACTCCTCGACGGTGATGACACCGTCCTTGCCGACCTTGTCGAACGCCTCGGCGATCAGGTCGCCGATCTGGGCGTCCTGCGCGGAGTTGGTCGCCACGTAGGCGATGTCCGAGCGCTCCTTGATCGGCACGGCGCGCTCGAGCAGGGTCTGCGACACCTGCTGGGCGGCGGCGTCGATGCCCTTCTTCAGGGACATCGGGGAGGCGCCGGCTGCGACGCTGCGCAGGCCCTCGCGGACCAGCGCCTGCGCCAGCACGGTGGCGGTGGTGGTGCCGTCACCCGCGGCGTCGTTGGTCTTGGTGGCGACCTCCTTGACCAGCTGGGCGCCCAGGTTCTCGTAGGGCTCGTCCAGCTCGATCTCACGGGCGACGGTCACGCCGTCGTTCGTGATGGTGGGGGCGCCGAACTTCTTGTCGATGACGACGTTGCGGCCACGCGGGCCCAGCGTCACCTTGACGGCGTCGGCGAGGCGGTCCACGCCCCGCTCGAGTGCGCGGCGGGCGCCGTCCTCGAACTCCAGGATCTTCGGCATCTGTGGTGTTCCCTCTTACCGGTGTGCGGTCAATAACGAGGACATCCCGCCCCGCCCGGCTTCGAGGGCCGACCGGTGCGGGATGTCGAGGATCGAAGGTCGAGAACTACTTCTCGACGACCGCGAGGAGGTCGCGGGCGGAGAGGACGAGGTACTCCTCGCCGTCGTACTTGACCTCGGTGCCGCCGTACTTGCTGTACAGAACGACGTCGCCGACCTTCACGTCCAGCGGGATGCGCTTGTCGCCCTCGTCGTCCCAGCGACCGGGGCCCACGGCCAGGACCTGCCCCTCCTGGGGCTTCTCCTTGGCGGTGTCCGGGATGACCAGACCGGAGGCGGTGGTCTGCTCGGCCTCCAGGGTCTTGACCACGACGCGGTCCTCGAGCGGCTTCAGCACGGTCTTGGTGGCGGTCGACACGGTGTGACCTCCCCCTTCAAGGTTTCGGTGTCCTGAACATCGGCCCGTGCGGAAGCACGGACCGAATATGTAAAAGGGGCGACCGCGGCGGCCTGTCGTCGCGGGTGCCAGACCGGCCTCGTCGCGGTTAGCACTCTACCCCCGAGAGTGCCAGAATGGAAATGTGGCGGGGGGCCAGGTCATGCGGGCGGGCTCGCCACCTCGTCGTGCCCAACGCTGGAGGATCCATGCACCTTCCCGCCTTCTCGGCCCTGCTCACCGACGCGGGGCGCGCGGTCCTGGCGGAGGTGGACCCCTCGGCGGTGGCCGCGGATCCCCTGGCGACCGCCTCCCGGCTGCGCGCCGACCCGGCGGTGGCCGCGCTGGACCCGGACCTCCCGGTCTCCGAACTGGTCAACGCACTGATGACCCAGGTGGGGCTCCGGGAGCGCGGGCGCGCCAAGTTCGGCGACCGCGCCGCCCACATGTTCTTCACCCCCCACGGCCTGGAACAGTCCACCCGGGGCTCGGTGGCGGCCTACCGCGCCGCACGGGTCGCCGACGTGGCCGGGACCGTCCTGGGGCACGCCGGCTCCGACGAGGCGACCGCGGGCGACCTGTGCTGTGGTGTGGGGGCCGACCTGCTGGCCCTGGCCGCCGAGGGCGTCCCGGTGGAGGGGGTGGACGCCGACCCGCTGACGGTGGCGGTGGCCCGCGCCAACATCGCGGCGCTCGGGGTGGCCGATCTCGCACGTGTGCGTCGGGGCGACGTGAACGAGGCCGACCGGGGCGCCTATCCCCTGGTCTTCTGCGACCCGGCCCGGCGAGGCGGGCGTGGCCGGGTGTTCGACCCGTCGGCCTACTCACCTCCGTGGAACGTGGCCACCGCGTTGGCGGAGGCGGCCGGAGCGGCCTGCCTGAAGGCGGCTCCCGGTATCCCGCACGAGGTCCTGTCGCCGGCCGCCTCCGCCGAGTGGATCTCGGTGGACGGCGAACTCAAGGAGACGGCCCTGTGGTTCGGGGCCCTGGCCGAGGGGCCACGACGACGCGCCACGGTGCTGCACGAACGCCCCGGCCTGCGGGCGGCCGAGGGGTCGATCGCGCACCTGGACGCCAAACCGGACCTGGGCCCCGCACCGGTGGCCGCGGCGCGGCGGTACCTGTACGACCCGGACCCGGCGGTGGTGCGCTCCCACCTGGTGGCGGAGGCGGCCGCACGGGTGGACGGGGCTCTGCTGGACGAGCGCATCGCGTACTTCACCTCGGATCGGGCCGAGGTCTCCCCCCTGTGGCGGGTGCTGGAGGTGGTGGAGTGCGCGCCGTTCTCGCTGAAGCGACTGCGCTCCTCGGTGCGGGCGCACGGGGCGGGCACGATCACGATCAAGAAGCGGGGTTCGGCGGTGGACACCGAGAAACTCCGCCGGGACCTGAAGCCCTCCGGGTCGGCATCGATGACGGTCGTGCTCACCCGCATCGGGGAGAAACCGTTCTCCCTGCTCTGCCGGGAGACCATCGGCGCGTAGAGGTCGGCCCCGCGCACCGGGCCACCGGCGTGTTCCGCGCACACGGCCCCGCCGCAGGAGACGCAAGGGACGCCCGGCTCCCCGGACCGAAGCGCAGCGGAGACCCCGAGCGGGTACACCGGACGCCCAATCGTGCGCATGACGCCCACACCGCGCGGACCATATCGTTACCTCACACATCGACATCTTTGGCGGTCCCCGCTGGTTGCTCCGGGTGATGTCGTTAAACTGGCGACCGCTGCATTCTTTCCCTTCTCATGGGTTCCCCCGGAAGGCCGTGCTTGTTGGTTCCGCATCGCGGTTCAGCCTGCACAGTGCCCACGCCTCCTATGTGTACGCAGAGTCACACTTTCGTCACAGTGGGACACAGATGGCGCGAAACGCCGCCCGCCCGGGGACCATCGAGAACCCGCCCTCCCGGAAACCTCCACCGTCCGATGAACCGGGCGAGGGCGGGAGCGCCAGAACCATAAGGAGCACCTCGGTGGAACAGACCAATCACAACTTCCTCAATGGGGGAGGTCAGGCCGGTGTCTCCGACCGGATGCGCGACCTCCTGTCCCAGGCCGCCCAGGAACACGTCTCGGAACAGAAGTCCCAGGGTGCCGTCAGCGAGGAGATGCGCCAGCGCCTCGAGGGAATGGAGTGGCTGCTCCGCGAACTACGCGAGCGTGAGCTCACCTCCCTCTCCGAGTCCATCACCGCGGTCGACGGTCGGATCGACGACTTCCTGGCCCGTCCGCCGGAGTGGGCCGAGGCCCTCGCCGAGCACATCGAGGTCGTCGGACAACAGGTCAAGCCCCTCTCGGACATGTCGTCCCTGCGCGCGGACACCCACCGCATCGCCGGGCACCTCGACACCGCGCTGACCCGTCTCCAGCGCATGGGCGAGACCGGCACCCGCACGGCCGAGCAGGTCGTGGAGGTCGGCGAGCGCGTCACCTCGCTGAGCGAGACCGTCGGCACCCGCTTGGACGCCCTGGACACCGCCCTGGAGACCCTCCACGGACGGACCGAGGCCATCGAGGCCGCCCTCTCCGCGCTGGACACCACCCTCGGCGAGCGCCACGAGGAGCTCACCGGCACCCTGACCGAGAGCAAGGACGCTCTGGACAGCGCGGTCGAGCAGACCCGTGAGGCCGTCCGGGAGAGCCGCGCCGAGATCACTTCCACCCTCGGGGAGCGCACCGCCGAGCTGCGCACCCTCGTGGAGGAGAGCGTCACCGAGCAGAACGAGACCCTGCTGGCCCGTCTCCAGGAGAACACCGGCGAACTGGGCGAGCGCCACGAGGCGCTGGCCGAGGGACTCAAGGACCTCACCACGGCCTCGGAGGAGCGTCACACGAGCCTCACCGAGGAGCTCAAGGCCCTGGCCACCGCGTCCGGCGAGCGCCACGACGGCCTCGACGCCGCGCTGAAGTCGGTCGAGACCGCCGCCGCAGAGCGGCACGAGGCCCTCAGCGGCAAGTTCACCGAGAGCGTCGGTCACCTCAGCACCCAGGCCGAGGAGAACCACGCCGAGACCACCGCGGCCGTCGCCGACGTCACCGGGACCCTCTCCAAGCTGCGGGAGAACCACGAGTCCTCCCTCAACGACCTGCGCACCCACCTGCGTCAGCGGCTGTCCGAACTGGACGAACAGATCGAGCTGGGTCGGACCGAGACCCGCGAGCACGCCGAGACCACCGCGCAGAGCCTGCGCGAGACCGTCGGCAAGCGTGCCGACGCCCTGGCCGCCAAGGTCGCCGAGGACACCGAGAAGACCGCCACGGACCTGGCCGAGCTGCGCACCTCCGTCCAGGAGGCGCACGAGCGGCTCGCCACGGAGTCCGAGGAGCGGCACCAGACGCTCACCGAGGCCCTCACCGAGCAGACCGAGAGCCACCGGGGCGCGCTCGACGAGCGGCTGGAGCGGCACCGCGAGGCCCTCACCGGCAAGGTGGACAACCACCTGTCGCAGATCACCGGCAAGGTCGACCACGAACTGGGCCGGCTCACCGACCGGTTCGACACCTTCGAGGGTCACTTCGAGGGCAGCTTCGAGAGCGTCGAGGGCAAGATCGACCGGGTGGACGGGCGTCTGGACGGCGTCAACGGTCGCCTGGACGGCATCGACGGCCGGGTCAACGGCGTCGAGGGCAAGTTCGAGGGCGTCAGCGGCCACTTCGAGGGCGTCGACGGTCGCATGGAGGCCATCGACGACCGGCTGGAGGCGCTCAACCAGCGCCTCAACCAGCTCCCGCAGACCCTGGAGGTCAGTGAGGTGCACCGTCGCCTCACCGAGCTGGTGGACCGCCCGATGCCCGACCACGCCGACAAGCTCGACGAGATCGACACGCACGTCACCACCGCGGTGGAGCCCGTCCTGCGCGAGCTCAAGCAGCGTCCGGACCGCCACGAGTTCGAGGAGACCGTGACCGAGGCGGTGGAGAACTCGCACGACGACATCACCAAGCGGTTCGCCTCCCTGGAGGAGACGGTGCTGGCCCTGGCCGAGGCGCTGCTGCGTCCGGGCCGTGAGGGCAAGAAGAAGCGTCGCCGCGACGAGGACGACGACGAGTAGTCACCTGCCCGATCACCCGACGGGATGAGCGCGGGGCCCGGAGCGATCACGCTCCGGGCCCCGCCGCACGTTCAGGGGGTCAGCACGATCTTGCCGAAGAGCCGGCCCTCCTCCATCGCCCGGAAGCCCTCCACGGCCTCCTTGAGCGGCAGCACCCGATCGATCGCCGGCCGGATGCCGGTGCGCACGCACATCTCGGTGAGGGCCGCCAGCTCCTCCTTGGTGCCCATCGTCGAACCCAGCACCCGCAGTTGCAGGAAGAACACCCGGGACAGCTCGGCGGGCGACGCGTCACCGCTGGTGGCCCCGCAGGTGACGATGGCGCCCCCCGGCTTGAGCGCGCGGATCGAGTGCTTCCAGGTGGCCTGACCCACCGAGTCGAACACCACGTCGACCTTCTCCGGAAGCCGCTCGCCCGGCGGAAGCGCCGCGTAGGCGCCCAGTTCCAGGGCCTTGGCGCGCTTGGTCTCGTCACGACCGGTCACGTAGACCCGGTGGCCGACCCGGGCCGCCAGGGTGATGAGCGCGACCGAGACGCCACCGCCGGCACCCTGGACCAGCACGGTGGAGCCGGGGCGCAGGTCGGCCTTGCCGAACAGCATGCTGTACGCGGTCAGCCAGGCGGTGGGCAGGCAGGCGGCTTCCTCGAAGGACAGTTCCGGGGGCTTGGGGACGAGGTTCTCCCGGGGCACGAGCACCTTCTCGGCGAGTGTGCCGTCGTGGATCTCCGAGAGCAGGGAGAACCGCGGCGACTTCCCCGGCACCGCCGGCTCGGTGATCACGCTGTGCACGATCACCTCGTTGCCGTCCTCGTCGATCCCGGCGGCGTCGCCGCCCAGGATCATCGGAAGGCGGTCCTCCTGCAGCGCGACGCCGCGCAGGCTCCAGATGTCGTGGTGGTTGAGCGCGGCGGCCCTGACCTGGACGGTCGTCCACCCCTCGCGGGGTTCGGGGTCGGGGCGCTCACCGACCTCCAGGCCGGAGAGGGGGTCGTCGAACGAGATGCGGGCTGCGGTGATGGCGAACATGCCCATACCCAACCACGCCGCCCGAGCCGGATTCCAGAGCCGGTGCGTCGCACCACCGCTCCACGGGCACCACTCCCCGGGCGCGACGCCGCCTCGAAGACGAGCGGCCCGCCCACCGGTCACGAGCTCGCACACGGCCGAGGGCCCCGCCGTGTCCACGACGGGGCCCTCGATCCACGGCTCACACGGCCAGCGGGTACTCCACCGGCAGGGAGGTGTCGGTCGCCAACCCCAACGACGACGGCGGCAGGCCCGCCTTCACCACCTCGGCGCCCAGCGCGGCGATCATCGCCCCGTTGTCGGTGCACAGGCGGGGCCGGGGGACCCGCAGCTCGATACCGGCCTCCGCGCAGCGCTGTCCGGCCAGGGCCCGCAGCGCCGAGTTGGCGGCCACACCGCCACTGATCACCAGGGTGCTCACCCCGTGCTCCACGCAGGCGTCGACGGCCTTGCGGGTCAGTACGTCCACGACCGACTCCTGGAAGGCGGCGGCGATGTCGGCGACCACCAGGGGATCGCCCCGACGGTCGGCGTCCTCCACGTGGCGCGCCACGGCGGTCTTCAGCCCGGAGAAGGAGAAGTCGTAGGTGCCGTCGCCCCACTTACCGCGGGGGAAGCGGAGGGACTTGGGGTTGCCGCGCTGCGCGGCCTGGTCGATGGGCGGACCGCCCGGATAGGGCAGTTCGAGGAGCCTGGCGACCTTGTCGTAGGCCTCCCCCGCGGCGTCGTCGACGGTGTCGCCGAGCGAGACCACGTCCGTGGCCAGGTCGTTGACCAGCAGCAGCGAGGTGTGCCCGCCCGACACCAGCAGGGCGATCGACGGCTTGGGCAGCGGTCCGTGCTCCAACTGGTCCACGGCCACGTGACCGACCAGGTGGTTGACCCCGTACAGGGGCTTGTCGAGGGCCATGGCGTAGGCCTTGGCCGCGGACACCCCCACCAACAGGGCACCGGCCAGGCCGGGGCCGGCGGTGACGGCGACCGCGTCGACGTCGGCCAGGGTGACCCCGGCCCCCTCCAGCGCGCGGCGCACCGTGGGCGTCATCGCCTCCAGGTGGGCGCGGCTGGCCACCTCGGGGACGACCCCGCCGAACCGCACGTGCTGGTCGACGCTGGAGGCCACCGAGTCCCCGAGCAGTTCACAGCCGCGCACCAGCGCGACCCCGGTCTCGTCACAGGACGTCTCGATCCCCAGGATCAACGGCTCACTCATGGGTTCCCCCCTCCGGAACCTCGGGGGTTCCCTCCTCCTCGACGCGACGCATGACGATGGCGTCCGCACCCTGGTAATAGCCCCGTCGCACACCGATCTCGACGAAGCCGAAACGTCGGTACAGGTCCTGGGCGCGCGGGTTGTCCGAGCGCACCTCCAGGAACGTCCGCGTGACACCGCGCTCGGCGCCCTGCGCGAGGAGTTCGGTGAGCAGGGCCCGACCGATCCCCCTCCCCCAGGACGTCTCCGCCACGGCCATGGTCTGTACGTCGCCCTCGGGCGGCACGAAACGCAGTCCGGCGTAGCCGACGAGCCCGTCGTCGGACTCGGCCACCACGTAGTGACGGGTGGCGGTCTCGGCGAGTTCGTCGCGCAGCATGCCCTCGCTCCAGGCGTCGAGCGGGAACAGCCGCCGTTCCAGGTCGAGGACGGCCGGGACGTCTCCGTCGGTCATCGGACGCAGGGTCGGCCGCTCGGTCACTTCACCCACTGGCGGACCTTCTTCGGCGCACCGGGTTCGACGGCGTCGGGCCGGCGCAGGTAGAGGGGGTTGGGGTCGGGGAGCTTCTCCCCGCGGTGCAGACGCAGCAGCGCCAGTTCGGCCATGGCGGCGGCGTCCGGCAGGTACGGCTCCTCGGCGGGGGCGCCCAGGGCCTCGGTGTACATGCGGGCGCCGTCCCCGACCAGGGGCAGCCCCTCGGTGTCGATCTCCGAGGGCCGGTCGACCCGCACCCCGCCCACACGGGTGAGGTGGTCGTCGTAGCGCGCCCAGAACACCTCCTTGCGGCGGGCGTCGGTCATGCCGAGGAAGGGGTCGGTGCGCTTGGTGGCGAAGGCCAGCGCGTCCAGGGTGACCACACCGTGGCACGGGATGCCCAGGGCGTCGGCGAGCGCGTGGCCGGTGGCCAGACCGACCCGCAGGCCCGTGTAGGGGCCCGGGCCCACACCCACGGCGACGTGGTCGAGGTCGGCGAGGGTGAGCCCGGCCTCGGTGAGCAGCTCCTGCACCGTGGGGGTGAGGAGTTCGCCGTGGCGCCGGGCGTCCACGGATCCCGCGCTCGCACGCAGGGTGAAGGCGCCGTCGGTGTCGGTCTCACCGATGGCTGCGGTGACCGCCGGGGTGGCGGTGTCGAAGGCCAGGAGCAGCACGGGTGTTCCGCCTATCCGCGCCCGGCCGCGGTGCCGGGCAGGTCGATGTCGGCCCACCGGGCGCCGACCGGGCGCAGGTGGACGGTGCGGGTGTCGTCGGGGTGACGTTCGATCCGGATCCCGAGCCGGTCGTCGGACAGTCCCTCCGCCACGTCCTCGCCCCACTCGACGACGGTGACGGACTCCGGGAGGGTCATGTCCAGATCGATGTCGTCGATCTCGTCGGGACCGCCGAGCCGGTAGGCGTCCACGTGCACCAGGGCGGGTCCGCCGTTCAGGGACGGGTGGATCCGGGAGATGACGAAGGTGGGCGAGGTGACCGATCCGCGGACCCCCAGGCCCTGGCCGAGACCCTGGGTGAAGGTGGTCTTGCCCGCGCCCAGGGGCCCCGAGAGGATCAGCAGGTCTCCGGGGCGGGTGAGCGCGGCGAGGTCACGGCCGAGGGCGCGCATGGCATCGTCGGTGGCGGCGGTGACCGCGTGGACGTGGGGCACGCCGGTGGTGGTGGCTGTGGTGTTGGTCATGTGACTCGCAGCTGGTTCCGGTGGTGGATGCGGGCGGCCGTGGGTCGCGTCGAAGTTCCCTCTTCACCCAGGTTAGGTGGGGTGGGGGACGTTCGTGACCGATATCGGCGAATGCGTCACGGACCGCCGACGTACTCGCGCGGCACGCGCGCACCGATCCGCGTGACGATCTCGTACGGGATGGTGTCCAGGACCTCGGCCCAGTCCTCGGCGGTGGGAGCGTCGGTGAGCTCGCCCGGATCGCCGAACAGTACCGCGTACTCGCCGGCCGCCACGGTGTCGTTCTCGATATCGACAACGAACTGGTCCATGCAGACTGTTCCCGCGATGATGCGCCGGCGTCCACCGATGAGCACGGGACCCTTGTTGGTGGCGGCCCGGGGGACGCCGTCGGCGTAACCCAGGGGCACCAGGGCCAGGGAGGTCTCGCTCTCGGTCACGTATCGGTGACCATAGGAGACGCCGCTGCCGGCGGGGACCCGCTTGGTGAGGGCGACCTTCGAGGCGAGGGTCATCGCGGGCCGCAATCCGGGCACGTCAAAACCGGGAATCGGACAGAGACCATAACTCGCGATCCCACCGCGGACGAGATCGAAGCGGGCCTCGGGCAGGGTCAGCAGCGCGGCCGAGTTGGCGATGTGCCGGACCTCGGGGCGCAGCCCCGCCTTCTCGACGATCTCCAGCGCCTCGTGGAACACGTCCAGCTGTGCCCGGATCGACGGGTGTCCCGGCTCGTCGGCGCAGGCGAAGTGCGACCACACCCCGGTGACCTTGAGGATCCCCTCCTCCTCCGCCAGGGCCGCGGCCGCGACCACCGGCTCCCAGTCGGCGCGGGCCACGCCACCGCGGTTGAGCCCGGAGTCGGCCTTGAGCTGGACACGGGCCACCCCGCCCCGACGTCGGGCCTGGTCGATCACCTCGTCCAGCACCGCGCGGTCGCTGACCCCGAGGTCGATGTCGGCCTCGATGGCCTCCCCCACGGGTTCGCCCGGCGGGATGATCCAGGACATCACCGGGACGGTGATGCCGGCCCGGCGCAGTTCCAGGGCCTCCTTGATGAACGCGGTGCCCAACCAGGTCGCCCCGCCCGCGACGAGGGCCCGGGCCGCCGGAAGCATGCCGTGCCCGTACCCGTCGGCCTTGACCACACCCATGAGAGGTGTCCCTCCGGCCAGCTCGCGGAGCAGCCGGGCGTTGGAGGTGATCGCGTCCAGGTTGACGCGGGCGTGCGCGAAAGGAGCCATGACCACAGTGTTCCACGCTCGGGTTACCGCCACGGAGCTGCGGGTATGTGGGCTACGACCGAATTACCACCCTATTCCAGGGATATCGGTATGAACGAACACGGAAGTGAACGAGCCGTCGATGTCACCCGGCTCTGGTCCGGCGGTCTGGCCACCGCGGTGGTCGCCGCGCTGGTGATCTTCGCGGGGACACTGATCGTCCGCGGGGTCTTCGGCATCCCGGTCCTGGCCCCTGAGGAGGCCGGCCACCTGGGTGACGCGGGCACACTGGGCTACGCGCTCATGGCGGGGCTGGTCGCTCTGGTCGCGACGGCACTGCTGCACATGCTGCTGCTGTCGGCACCGCGGGCGCTCTCGTTCTTCGGTTGGATCATCGGTCTGGCCACGGCCATCGCGGCCGTCACGCCCTTCACCCAGGGCGCCGAACTCTCCAGTCAGATCTTCACGGGTCTGATCAACCTGGTCTGCGGTATCGCCATCGCCTCGCTGCTGCGCGGCGTGGGCCGCAGCGCCCTCATCAGCCGGGTCCCGGGAACCCCCGACGACCGACCCGGCCGTGCCCTGCGGCACGAGGGCGTCCTACCGGACGTGAACCAGCGGGAGTACGACCCCACGCGCTACCGCGCGATGGAGGAGGACGCCGAGTACGACGAGGCGCGCGCACGCGCCGAGCGGCAGAGGGCGGAGGAGGAACGTGCCCGTTACGGCATCCGGGACGACTGACCGGACAGGGTCGAACGAGTACGAACACGGGGGCGGGGCCTGAGCACGGGCCCCGCCCCCTCGTCGTGCGCACCGATGGTGAGGCGCGCCTCCGGCGGGGCGCACCCGGACGGGTCAGCCGTGGGCCGCGCGATCGCGGACGAGTTCCTCGACGGCGGTGGGCAGGGTGGTCTCGAAGTCGATGAGCTTGGCCCAGGTGGGCGTGAGGGTGATCCGCGTCATCCGCGGGTAGAGCGAGCGCACCTCGGCCTCCCAGCCCGCGCGCTGCTCGGCGTCCATGGTGCCCGTGTTCATCGCCAGGTACTCGTCGGGGATCCCCTCCACGGTCTCCAGCCCGACGGTGCCGCGCAGCAGCAGGATCTTCGGTGGGAACTCGACCGTGTCGACGGTCAGGGCCGCGTGCGGATCACGCGAGAGCGAGCGCACCTTGGGCGCGTTGTGGGACGTGCACATCACCACCGTGCCCCGCGTCCACAGGAACCCGATGGGGACCACGCGCGGGGTGCCGTCCGGGGCCACGTAGGCCAGTCTCGCCAGGTTGCCGTCCAGCAGTGCGCGCGCGTACGGCCGGTCCAGTACCTCGGCCACGTCCTGGGGTGTCATCGCCGGTCCTCTCCTGGGTGCCCTGGTCCTACCGGTACCGACCAGGACGGGGGCCGGAACTCATCGCGGGACGGGGAACCGGCCCGACCACCACCCCGCCCGGGCCACGGCCGGGCGAGCGCGCCCGCACCCTCCGACCGGGGTTCCGACACCCGTCAGGAGCCCACGACCAGGGTCTGTGCGTGTTGGGCGCTGAGGCAGTGGTCGATGACCATGACCGCCGCGCCGATGACGCCCGCGCTCTCCCCGGCCTTGGAGGAGACGATGCTGAGGTTCTCCGTGGCCAGCGGCAGGGACCGCTGGTAGATGATCTCGCGCGCCCCGGCCAGGAGGTGGTCGCCGGCCAGGGCGAGCGCCCCGCCGATGACGATGACGGACGGGTTGAACATGTTGACGGCGGCGGCCAGGACCTCGCCGATGTCGCGGCCGGCCTGGCGCAGGGCGCGCAGGGCGGGGACGGACCCGCCCCGGGACAGTTCCACCACGTCGCGGGCGCCCGAGGCGGCGACCCCCTCGGCGGTGAGCGCCTCGGCGAGCGCGTGCCCGCTGGCCACGGCCTCCAGACAGCCGGTGTTGCCGCAGCGGCAGGGGCGTTCCTCGCCGTTGGGGACGTGGATGTGCCCCATGTCGCCGGCGGCCCCCTGCGCACCGCGGTAGACGCTGCCCTCGCTGACGATGCCGCAGCCGATGCCGGTGGCGACCTTGACGAACAGCAGGTGCCCGGCGGCGGGCCAGGCCACGTGGTGTTCCCCGAGGGCCATGATGTTGACGTCGTTGTCGACGAGCACCGGACGGTCGATCGAGGCGTTGACGTGTCCGGCCACGTCGAAGTGGTCCCACCCGGGCATGATCGGCGGGTTGACGGCGCGCCCCGTGGAGTGTTCGACCGGCCCGGGCAGGCCGATGCCCAGTCCGAGGAGCACGTCGACGTCGCGCCCGGAGTCGGCCAGCAGGGCGAGGCCGTGTTCGACCACCCAGTCGAGGACGGCCTCGGGCCCGAGGGCGATGTCGAGGTCCGCGCGGTCCTGGGCCAGCACGGTCCCGGACATGTCGGTCAGGGCCAGGCGGGCGTGGGTGGCGCCGAGGTCGGCGCCCAGGACGACGCGCGCCTCGGGACGGAAGGAGAAGGTCGTGGGCGGCCGGCCGCCGGTGGAGACCGCTTCGCCGGCGGGGCCGATGAGGCCGCTGGCCAGGAGCGCGTCGACGCGCTGGGTGACCGTGGAGCGGGCCAGTCCGGTGACGGACGCCAGTTCGGAGCGGGTGCGGGGGCGACCGTCCCGAAGCAGCCGGAGCAGAGTGCCGGCGCCGGGCGCGGCCGTGGGGGTGCGCGGGTCGGTCGGACCCGGTCCCGTTGCGGTGAGCGCGTCTTCCGTCATACGACCAGTGAATCACAGGATCTATTGATTACTCGTCGCCCAACTAATTTGTCCAGATCCGGCAACTTATGCTTGACCGTCGTCATAAGTCCGACGTAACGTCCCTGTCATGTCAGTGAAGAAGGTCACAAGTCTGGGCGACCCCTCGTCCGGGCCGGCCACCCCCCGTGCCTACCGGGCCGCGGTCGTCGGCACCGGCTTCATGGGACGCGTCCACTCCCACGCGGTCCGCGCCAACGGTGGCGAGGTCGTCGGGGTCGCCGGTTCCTCCCACACCAAGGCCGAACGGTTCGGCGCCGCCCACGGCATCGCCCGGGCCCACGCCGACGCCCTCGAACTCATCCACAGTCCCGACGTGGACGTGGTGCACGTGTGCACCCCCAACCACCTGCACGCGCCGCTGAGCCTGGCCGCCCTGGCCGCGGGCAAGCACGTGGTGTGCGAGAAGCCCCTGGCCACCGACGCGGCGACCGCCCGTGAACTCACCCGCGCCGCCGCGGAGGCCGACCGGGTCGCCGTCGTGCCCTTCGTCTACCGCTTCCACCCCATGGCACGAGAGGCCCGGGCCCGGGTCGCCGCCGGCGCCATCGGCCGGGTCAGCCTGGCCCACGGCGGCTACCTCCAGGACTGGCTGCTCTACCCCGAGGAGAGCAACTGGCGGGTCGACCCCGACATCGGCGGCCCCACCCGCGCCTTCGGCGACATCGGCTCGCACTGGTGCGACATGCTCGAATTCGTCACCGGGGACCGCATCACCGCGGTCAGCGCCCAGACCTCCCGGATCTCCGACACCCGCGGGGAGAACGGCGGCAGCGCCGTCACCACCGAGGACCTGGTGTCCTTCCAGTTCGACACGGCCGGCGGCACCGTCGGCACCGCGGTGATCAGCCAGGTCTCACCCGGCCGGAAGAACCACTTGACGCTGGAGGTCTCCGGGACGAAGGGCTCCCTGCGCTTCGACCAAGAGCGTCCCGAGACCCTGTGGGCGGGCGGACGCGCACGCACCGGGGTCATCTCCCGCGACGACCCCGACCTCAGCCCGGACGCCGCGCGCCTGGTCAACGTTCCGGTCGGTCACCCTCAGGGCTACCAGGACTGCTTCAACGCGCTGGTCGCCGACACCGGCGCCGCCATCGCCGGGGAGACCCCGGAGGGTCTGCCGGTCTTCGCCGACGGTCTGCGGACCGCCGTCCTCGCCGAGGCCGTGCTGACCTCGGCGCGGGAACGTCGCTGGGTCGACGTCCCGTCGGTGGACGGGGTGGATCCGGCATGACCGCCGAGCCCCTGCTCAGGATGACCGGCATCGGCAAGTCCTTCCTGGGTGTGCGGGTCCTGCACGGGGTCGACCTGGACCTGCGCTCGGGAGAGCTGCACGCCCTGGTCGGCGAGAACGGCGCGGGCAAGTCCACCCTGATGAAGGTGCTGGCCGGTGTGCATCGCCCCGACACCGGGAGGATCCACCTGGACGGCGCGGAGGTCTCCTTCGAACACCCCGTCAAGGCCCAACGGGCCGGGGTCTCCACCGTCTTCCAGGAGTTCAACCTGCTGCCGGAGCGCACGGTCGCCCAGAACGTGTTCCTCGGGCGGGAGACCCGTACCCGGGGCATGGTCGACGACCGGGCCATGGAGAAGGCCACGGCCGCGCTCCTGGACGACCTCGGGCTGGAGGGCATCGCCCCCTGGTCGAAGGTCAGGCACCTGTCGGTGGCCGAACAGCAGGTGGTGGAGATCGTCAAGGCGCTCTCCCATGACGCCCGCGTCATCTCGATGGACGAGCCGACCGCCGCCCTGGCCGACCACGAGGTCGAGGTCCTCTACCGCATCATCGGCCGCCTGCGCGAACGCGGCGTGGGCATCCTCTACGTCTCACACCGCCTCAAGGAGATCTTCGACCTGGCCGACACCATCACCGTGCTCAAGGACGGGCACCTGGTGGACACGGTGGCGGCGGCCGACACCCGACCGGCCGAGCTGGTCCGCAAGATGGTGGGACGTCCGGTCTCCTCCGTCTTCCCCGAGCACCTGGAACCACGGGGCGAGCACGTGGGCGAGGTACGGCTGTCGGTGTCCGGGGCCGGCAACGGACAGTTGGACGGGATCGACCTGGAGGTGCGCGGCGGCGAGATCGTCGGGTTGGCCGGACTCCAGGGCAGTGGCCGCACCGAGATCGCGCACGCGCTGTTCGGCATCGACCGGTTCACCCGGGGCGAGGTGCGCGTGGACGGTCGGCGGGTCGACCCGCGCTCACCGCAACAGGCGGTGCGGGCCGGGCTGGCCCTGGTCACCGAGGACCGCAAGGCCCAGGGGCTCCTGCTCAACCAGTCGATCCTGGCCAACGCCCGCCTGGTCCTGGACGCCGTCCTGCCGTTCGGCTCGGGGCGAGGGGCCCGGCGCATCCCGGGCATCCTCTCCTCCCTGGAACTGGTCGCCCGCGGCGGCCACCACCAGGAGGTCCAGTACCTGTCCGGTGGCAACCAACAGAAGGTCGTCCTGGCCAAGTGGCTGGCGACCGACCCCGGCGTCATGGTGTTGGACGAACCCACGCGCGGCATCGACGTGGGCGCCAAGCAGGCCGTGTACACGCTGATGCGCGAACTCGCCGCGGCCGGGGTCGCGATCGTCCTCATCTCCTCCGAACTCCCCGAGCTCATCGGGATGTCCGACCGCCTCGTCGTACTCGACGACGGGCGGATCGCGGGCGAACTGCCGGGCGACGCCGGCGAGGAGACCGTGATGGCCCTGGCCACCGGCGCCCCGCCGGAGTCGGCCGACGACGAGACGGGGGTGGAGGACCCGCGGATCACCTCCATGACGGCCCGGTCCGCCACGGACGGGGCGCCCACCACGGGCCCCGGCGACCCCGGCCGCGCACCGGGCGGCGACAACGACAACGGCGGTTCCCCCGCCCACCGTGAGGAGGCCGCGCCGTGAACCCCGTCGTCTCCTTCTCCAGGGACCTGCGCGCCCGCACCGGCACCACCGGCCTGGTCTACGTGGCCCTGGTGGTCGTGCTGGTGGTCAGCGCGCTGTTCGTGGCCTTCCAGGGCCGCAACCTGTTCACCGCCGCCAACACCATCGACCTGTTCACCCGCTCCAGCCTGCTGGGGTTCCTCGCCATCGGCCAGACCCTGGTGATCCTGTGC
The DNA here is from genome assembly GCF_018207095.1 of Nocardiopsis sp. MG754419. Classification (GTDB taxonomy): domain Bacteria; phylum Actinomycetota; class Actinomycetes; order Streptosporangiales; family Streptosporangiaceae; genus Nocardiopsis. The sequence goes on from NZ_QOCZ01000013.1 coordinate 40,277, forward strand.
CGTTCCCTCGACCTCTCGGTCGGGTACGTCGCGGCGCTGTCCACCATGGTCGCGGCGATCACGATGGCGGGCGATCCCTCGCGCATCGTCCTCGGTGTGGGCGTCACGTTGGGCCTGGCCGCCCTGATCGGCCTGGTCAACGGGCTGGTCATCACGAAACTGCGGGTCAACCCGTTCATCACCACCCTGGGGATGGGGCTGGTGATCAAGGGGTACCTCGACACCCGGTTCCAGGGGCCGTCGGGGTCCATCCCCGCGGAGTTCCAGACGTTCGGGCTCTCCCGGATCGGCGTCCTGCCGATCTCCACGCTGGTCATGGTGGCGCTGGCCGTGGTCGCGATCCTGTTCCTGCGGCGCACGCGGATGGGCTTCCACATGTACGCCGTGGGAGGCGACTCCGAGGTCGCGCGCCTGTCCGGGATCCGCCCCGAACTACCGGTCATCACCGCGCACGTGCTGTGCTCCATGATGGCCGGCGTCGCCGGCCTGCTGCTGGCCTCGCGCTTCGGCACCGGCAACACGCTGGTCTACAACAACGGCTACGAACTGGAGGCCATCGCCGCGGTCGTGCTCGGCGGCACCTACCTCCTGGGCGGGCGCGGCGGCGTGGCCGGGACCGTGGCGGGCGTGTTCATCCTCGCCACCCTGGACACCGTGTTCAACACCCTGTCGGTGGACCCGTTCGTCAAGGACGTGCTCCGCGGCGCCATCGTCATCGCGGCCGTGGCCATCTACGCCCGCGGCCAGCACGCCCGCACCGCCGTCCGTCTCCGCTTCCCCTCGGGCGGAGCACCACCGTCGGCCGCGGGTCCACCGGATCCGCCGACACGACCGACACCGGAACCCGCGGCCCAGGGAGGGACCCGATGACCGCCGAGACCCGTCCCCCGGGCGGCCGGTCGGCCTCGTTCCTGACCGCCCTGCGCGGCGGCACCGGAACCGTGACCGTGCTGCTGGTGCTGATCTTCGTGGTCATCGCCACCCAGAACCCGTCGTTCTTCGAGGGTCCGCCGCTGATGGCGTTCGCGAAGAAGGCGGCGCCGCTGGTCATCCTCGCGATCGGCCAGTACCTGGTGATCGTCTCCGGTGAGTTCGACCTGTCGGTGGGCTCCCTCGTGGGGGCGCAGGTGGTGATCGCCGCCCGCCTCATCGACGGCGAGGAGGCCCTGACCTTCCCGGTGATCGGCCTCATGCTGCTCTTCGGTCTCGTGGTGGGACTGGTCAACGGCCTGGTCACCACCCTCCTGAAGGTGCCGTCGATCATCACCACCCTCGGCACGATGCTGATCCTCTTCGGCGCCGTGCGCTACTGGACGGGAGGCGCCCCGACGGGCGCCCTGTCGGAGAACTTCCGCGTGTTCGGCCGACACGGCCTCGACGGCGTCCCGGTGATCGGTCAGCTCCCCTGGGCGCTGGTCATCGCCGTGGTCGTCACCGTCGGAGCGATCCTCCTCATGCGTTCGCCCTTCGGACGCTCCCTGGTGGCGGCGGGGGACAACGACACCGCCGCCGCCTTCTCCGGGGTCCGGGTGTGGCGGGTGCGCACCCTGGCCTTCGTCGGCTCCGCACTCATGGCCACTGTGGCCGCCATCCTCATCGGCGGCTTCGCCGGGGTCACCGCCCAGGTCGGCCAGGGGTTGGAGTTCACCGCCATCACGGCCGTCGTCCTCGGCGGCGTGGTGTTGGGCGGTGGCCGCGGAACGGTCGTGGCGGCCGTCCTCGGCGCCCTCACCGTCGAGGCCCTCTTCACCCTGTTCAACCAGCTCTACCTCCCGTCGACGATCCAGCCGACGGCTCAGGGCCTCATCATCATCGCGGCGGTGGCCTACGCCTCCCGCCGCGGCGACCTGCGTCTACCGGAACGTCTGCGAAGACGACCGGACCGCCCCGACGAGCGACAGCTCGACTCTTCCAGGAGGTAACCCCCCATGCGCGCACCCCGCGTACTCCTCGCCGGCGTGGCCGGCCTGACACTGCTTCTCAGCGCCTGTACGACCGACGCGCCCGAGGGCACCGACGGGGCCGAAGGCTCCGCGGACGGTGGGAACGGCGCCGAGCTCACCCCGGACGACCAGTGGTTCGACCAGGAGGAGTTCGAGACCCAGCTCGCCCAGCGCGACATCGAACCCGAGGGCCCGGAGGACGAGCCCTGGATGCAGGCGATCGACCCCGACTGGGTCGACACCACCGAGTTCGCCATCGACGACCCGGAGGACGCGCACCTGTGCTTCTCCAACGCGTCGGTGTCCAACCCCTGGCGCGTGACCGGCTTCATCACCATGGAGCAGCAGGTGGAGGCGCTGGTCGACGAGGGCCGGATCGGCAGCTTCGACAGCTCCGACGCCGCCGACGACGACAACCAGCAGATCTCCGACATCCAGGCGTTCGTGGACTCCGGTGACTGCGACGCGATCATCATCTCGCCGTCCACCACCGCGACCCTGACCCCCGCGGTGGAGACCGCCTGCGCGAGCGGCGTGCCGGTGATCGTCTTCGACCGGGGCGTGGAGAGCGACTGCATGGTCACGTTCATCCACCCGATCGGCGGTTACGCCTACGGCGCGGACGCCGCCGACTTCCTCGTGGAGAACCTGGACCCGGGTTCGACCGTGCTGGCGCTGCGCATCCTGCCCGGCGTGGACGTCCTGGAGCACCGTTGGGCGGCCGCCCAGCAGATCTTCGCCGACAGCGAGCTGGAGGTGCTCGGCTTCGAGTTCACCGAGGGCGACGGCGCGCAGATCAAGGACCTGGTCTCCCAGCACCTGCAGCGCGGCGAGGTCGACGGCATCTGGATGGACGCCGGTGACGGCGCCGTGGCGGGCCTGGAGGCCTTCGAGGACGCCGGTCAGCCCTACCCGGTGATCGCCGGCGAGGACGAGCTCAGCTTCATGCGCAAGTGGGAGTCGGAGGAGCTGACCGCGATCGCGCCGGTGTACTCCAACTTCCAGTGGCGCACCCCGGTGATCGCCGCGGGCATGATCCTGGCGGGCGAGGAGGTCCCGGCCGAGTGGATCCTTCCGCAGACGCCGATCCGTGACGACGAGCTCGACGACTACCTGGACCGCAACTCCGACATGCCCTCCCTGCACTACGCCAAGTTCGGCGGCGAGGACCTGCCGGGCTTCCCCGAGGCGTGGGTGGACCGGTAGATGCGCGCGCTGGGGGTCAACACGTGGGTGTGGACGTCACCGCTGACCGACACCGAACTGGAGCGGATCGCGCTCCGTGTCTCGGGGTGGGGTTTCGACCTGCTGGAACTGCCGGTCGAGAACATCGGTGACTGGGACCCCCGGCGTGCCCGGATCCTCCTGGAGGGCCTGGGGCTGGACACGAGCGTCGCCCTGGTCATGGGGCCGGGTCGGGAGCTGGTGGCGACCGACCCGGCCACCCGGGCGGCGACCCAGGACTACCTGAGACGGGTCGTGGACACCGCGGCGGAGGTCGGTTCCACCGTCGTCGCGGGCCCGGCCTACGCCTCGGTGGGACGTACGTGGCGGCTGTCCCCGTCCGAGCGGGCGGGGCTGCGCGCGGAGCTCACCGAGGCGCTCGCCCCCGTGGTCGACCACGCGTCGGCCGCGGGGGTCCGGGTGGCCGTCGAACCACTGAACCGGTACGAGACCAGCGTCCTGAACACGGTGGACCAGGCACTGGAGGCCCTGGCCGACCTGCCCGCGGAGCACTGCGGGCTGGCGCTGGACCTGTACCACATGAACATCGAGGAGAGGGATGTGGCGGACGCGATCCTCCGCGCCGCGGGAAGGATCCACCACGTCCAGGTTTGTGCGAACGACCGAGGGGCTCCCGGGGCCGACCACCTGGAATGGTCACGCATCGTGAGCAACTTGGGTAAATCTAGTTACTCAGGACCCCTGGTCATCGAGTCGTTCACTGCGGACAATGTGACCATCGCCACGGCCGCGTCCGTGTGGCGGCCCCTGGCCGTCTCCCAGGACGCGATCGCGGTGGACGGCCTGTCGTTCCTCCGCTCGATCACGACTCACGAACCGCCTCCCACCTCCTCACCCGGACCTCCCACCCCGACCGCCCCGGACGGTACGGCGCCGCAGGCGCCCGCACCGAACGGGGCCGGCGACGGGCCCGCCCGACGAAAGGAGCCACTGTGAACCGACCACGATGAGGCGGCCACACCCCGCTTCCGAACGCGATAGCAGGAACTCCCCCGAACGGTTCGCGCCCGCGCCGCGACCGGCACCGGTCCCCGACCGACCCGGCCCACCGTGACCGCGAGATCGTCCCTGCCGTCGGCGCCGGCACGCCGCACGGACTCATCGACCCCCACCCCCAGGTGAGGTTTCCCGTGATCAGCAGACCCCTACGAGCGCTCACCGCGACGGCCGCGGCCGTCATGATGGCCATCGGCCTGACGTCGGTTCCGGCCCAGGCGGACGAGGTCGAACAGGACCCGTTCACCGCGCTCATCTTCTCCAAGACGACCGGTTTCCGACACGACTCGATCCCCCACGGTGTCGCCCTCTACGAGGCGTTGGCCGAGGAGCACGGTTTCGAGACCGAGCACACCGAGGACGCCGACGTCTTCAACGACGAGGACCTGGCCCGCTTCGACGCGGTCATCTGGCTGTCCACCACCGGTGACGTCCTCGACGAGGACCAGCAGGCGGCGTTCGAGAACTACGTCCAGGAGGGCGGCGGCTACGTCGGCGTCCACTCCGCCTCCGACACCCACTACGACTGGGAGTGGTACGGAGACCTCGTCGGCGCGTACTTCGCCAGCCACCCGCCCGGCACCCAGGACGCCGAGGTCATGGTCAACGACCGTGTCCACCCCTCCACCGAGATGCTTCCGGCGAGCTGGGACCGGCACGACGAGTGGTACGACTTCGACGTCAGCCCCCGTGGTGACGTGCACGTCCTCGCCGGCCTGAACGAGGCCTCCTACGAGGACGAGGTCGACCCGGCCGGACAGATGGGCTTCGACCATCCGATCGCCTGGTGTCAGACCTACGACGGCGGTCGGTCCTGGTACACCGGTGGCGGCCACACCATCGACTCCTACTCCGAACCGGAGTTCGCCGACCACCTCCTGGGCGGTCTGCGGTGGGCCGCCGGTGAGGTCGAGGGCGACTGCGGCGCCACGCAGTGGGACAACTTCGAGAAGGTGACGCTCGCCCAGGGCGAGGAGAACGTCGGCGAGCCCATGGGCATGGCGGTCCTGCCGGACGGTCGGGTCATGCACACCTCCCGCGACGGACAGGTGTCCCTGTGGTCGCCGGAGACCTACTCGACCACCGTTCTGGCCGACGTCCCGGTCTACGACCACGACGAGGACGGGCTCCAGGGCATCGCGCTGGACCCGGACTTCGAGAACAACGGGTGGGTGTACCTCTACTACGCGCCCGTCGTGGACGGCGTACCGTCCGGGGCCGCCCCGGAGGACGGTTCACCCGAGGACTTCGCCCCCTACGAGGCGCACAACAACCTCTCGCGGTTCCAGTTCTCCGACGGTGACTCCCCGGCCCTGGACCTGGAGAGCGAGCAGGTCATCCTGGAGGTCGAGGCCACCCGCGGCATGTGCTGCCACGTCGGCGGCGACCTGGACTTCGACCACGAGGGCAACCTCCTGCTGTCCACCGGCGACGACACCAGCGCCTTCGGTTCGGACGGGTACACGCCCATCGACGAGCGCGAGAGCCGCAACCCGGCCTTCGACGCCCAGCGCAGCTCGGCCAACACCAACGACCTGCGGGGCAAACTCATCCGTGTCTCGATGAACGAGGACGGGACCTACGAGATCCCCGAGGGCAACCTGTTCCCGGAGGAGAGCTCCGACGCGGACCTGACCCGGCCGGAGATCTTCGCGATGGGTCTGCGCAACCCGTTCCGGTTCGCGGTGGACCAGACCGACGGCAGCGTCTACCTGGCCGACTACGGTCCGGACGCCCCGGAGGCCGACCCCGAGCGCGGCCCCGAGAACACGGTGACCTGGCACCACATCACCGAGGCCTCCAACATCGGCTGGCCGTACTGCATCGGGAACAACTCCGCCTACATCGACTACGACTACGACGGCGGCACGTCCGGCGAGCCCTTCGACTGCGACGCGCCGGTCAACGACTCGCCCCGCAACACGGGCCTGACGGAGCTTCCGCCGGTCACCCCCGCGGAGATCTGGTACGGCTACGACGAGTCCGAGGAGTTCCCGCACCTGGGCACCGGGGGCGGAGCGCCGATGGGCGGTCCGGCCTACCACTTCGACCCCGAGCTGGAGTCGGACACCAAGTGGCCCGAGTACTACGACGGCGTTCCGCTGCTGTACGAGTGGAGCCGCCAGTGGATCAAGCAGGTCCACCTGGACGATGAGGGCGGCGTCCTCGACATCACCGAGACCGTCCCCGACATCGACCTGGCCAACCCCATGGACATGGAGTTCGGCCCGGACGGGTCCCTGTACGTCCTGGAGTACGGTTCGGGCTGGTTCGGCGGTTCGGCCGACTCGGCGATCTCCCGTATCGACTACATCGGCTCGGGTGACAGCCCGGTCGCCAGGGCCAGTGCGGACACCACCTCCGGCACGGCGCCGTTGACGGTCGAGTTCTCCGGCGAGGAGTCCTTCCACCCCGGTGGGCAGGACATCGACTTCGCCTGGAACTTCGGTGACGGGAACACCTCCTCGGAGGTCTCCCCGACCCACACCTTCACCGAGGACGGCCGGTACACCACCACGTTGACCGTGACCGACGCCGAGGAGCGGAGCGGCACGGCCACGGTCACCATCACCGTGGGCAACACCCGTCCCGACGTCGCCTTCCAGAGCCCCAGGGACGGCGAGTTCTTCAACTGGGGTGACGAGATCCCGTTCGACGTGTCCGTGGAGGACGACGAGGACGGTTCCATCGGCGACGGCATCGAGTGTGACGACGTGCAGGTCACCTCGGCGTTGGGCCACGACACCCACGCGCACCCGTGGACGCAGTACGAGGGTTGCGAGGGGGTGAGCGCCACCGGTACCGACGGTGCGCACGGCCACGACATGAACATCTTCTGGGTGTTGACGGCCGAGTACACCGACGGTGGTGGCGAGTCCGCCCCACCGCTGACCGGATCCGACGGGGTCACGCTCAACCCGTCGCGGATGCAGGCGCAGTACTTCCGCGACAGTGAGGGCGTGCAGACCGAATCCACGGAGGACTCCGAGGGCGGCCTGCGCAACATCACGTCGATCGGTCACGGCGACTGGACCTCGTACGACCCGGTCAACCTGCACGGGGTCGAGGAGATGACCTTCCGGGTCGCCTCCGAGGGTCCGGGCGGCGCCATCGAGGCCCGTCAGGACGCCCCCGACGGTGAGCTGCTGGGCAGCGTCGACGTCACCGACACCGGCGGTCCGCAGGAGTGGACCGACGTGACCATGGAGGTCACCGACCCGGGCGAGACGTTCGCGCTGTACCTGGTGTTCACCGGGGACGACCCGGGCGCCACCGACGGCCTGTTCAACCTCAACTACTTCGAGGCGAACGCCGACCACGACGGCGGGCACGGCCACGGTCCCGAGACCGAGCTGACCAGCCCCGAGGACGGCGCGAGCTTCGAGGTCGGCGAGGAGATCCCGCTGGCGGCCGAGGTCACCGACCACGGCGACACCGGGATCGAGCAGGTGGAGTTCCTGGTCGACGGCGAGGCCGTGGCCACGGTCGACGAGGGACCCTACGAGGCCACGTGGACCGACGCCGCCGAGGGCGAGTACGAGATCAACGCGGTGGCCACCGACGGCGACGGTGAGACGGGGGCCTCGGCCACCCACACCATCACCGTCGGCGCGGCGACCGAACCGAACGAGTGCGCGCCGCCCACCACGGACGAGGGCTACACCCCGCTGTGGGACGGCGCGTCCCTGGACGGCTGGAACCAGGCGGGCCCGGGCGGTTTCGACGTCGTCGAGACCGACGAGGGATGCGTGCTGGAGACGGTCGGCGGCATGGGTCTGCTCTGGCACGAGACCGAGCTGGACGAGTACCGGCTCAAGCTCGACTACCTGACCCACGAGGAGTCGGACAACTCCGGTGTCTTCGTCGGTTTCCCCGACCCGGAGGACGACCCCTGGGTCGCGGTCGAGCAGGGCTACGAGATCCAGATCGACCCGTACGGGGCGCCGGAGGGCGACCCGATCAACCGGACCGGCGCCATCTACGAATTCCAGGCCGCCACGTCGCACCCCGAGGTCGTGGGCGAGTGGAACACGATGGAGATCGAGGTCGTCGACCCCGTGATCCGGGTCTGGATCAACGACACGCTGGTCAACGAGTTCACCAGTACCGACCCGGCGCGGGACCTGTCGTCCGGCTTCGTCGGTCTGCAGAACCACGGTGACGCCGACACGGTGTGGTTCCGCGACGTGCAGGTGACCGACGAGGTCACCGAGCCGGAGCCGGTCACCTTCGCCGAGGTGGCCGAGCGCATCGACGAGCTGGCCGCGGAGGGGGCGCTGACCCACTCCGAGGCCCGCAGGCTCACCGCACGGCTGGAACTGGCCGAGCACCACGTCGGCGCGGGCCGTCCCGCACAGGCCGGCAACTCCCTGGACCGTTTCGTCGCGGTCGCCGAGACGGTGTCCGATGAGTCCGCCGGAGAGGAGTTGTTGGGCCTGGCCGCACGGCTCAGGCACCTGACCACCGAGTAACCGGATCCGTCGCCACGGCGACGGTGGAACGAGCCGCGGCGGGGCCGGCGTCACCCGGCCCCGCCGCACCGCAGGCGGCGTCGTTCGCACGGCACACGCCGCCCGCATCCCGGCCAGTGTCAAACCCCCCGACAGGAGGTGCCCGTGAGCACCCAGAAGGACCAGAGCGACCGACCTCGGGCGAAGCAGGAACAGAAGGGACCGGACACGACCGAGAAGGTGGTGAGCCAGGACTCCGGACGCCTCACCTGGTGGCTGACCGGAGGGTCCGTCCTCCTGGTCGGCGCCGTTCTCGCCGTGGTGGTGTTGGTCGTCTACGGCGGGGACGACACGGTCACCCCCGATCCGGCCCGGGTCGCGGAACTGGAGGCCTCCGCCGAGGACCGCCACGTCGACCAGGTGGCGGAGCTCATCGAGCACACCCGTGCCACCCATGAGGAACTGGTGCCCGTCCTGAACTCCCTGGACGAGGTGCTGCCCGCGGACGGCGGCGAGCCCGCCGAGGACCTGCCGGACACCGAGACCATCGACGACTGGCTCAAGAGCACCCAGAACGCCCGAGCGCACCTGGACCACGCCGAGTCCGGCGAGACCGACTTCAACGTCACCCACGCGGGGCTGCGCGGCTCCGTGGACGTGCTCGGCTCCGCCCTGAACGCCTACCACGCCGCCGCCCAGGCCGACGGCGACCAGCGCACGGAGCTCCTCGAACTCACCGCCGACCTGCGCGACCAGGCGGTCCGCGGCTGGTCGGTGGCCGCCACCCAACTGGACGTGGTCAGCATCGACTCCGGTCACGGCCACATCCACCTGTACCTCCCCACCGCCCCGGGCAGCGGTGCGATGGAGCCCGACGAGGCCGAGGACGGCGACGGCGCCGCCGGAGGCGCGCCCGGACACGAAAACCACTGACAGGGGACCCCGCATGACACGAATCGGAGTGTGGTTGGTCGGGGCGCGCGGATCGGTCGCCACCACGGCCGTTCTCGGCGCCATGGCCGTCCGGGCGGGCGCGGCCGAGCCGACCGGGTGCGTCACCGAACGCCCCGAGTTCGCCGGCGCGGGCCTGCCCGGCATCGGTGACCTGGTGTTCGCCGGTCACGACGTCCACGGCACCCACCTGGCCAAGAGCGCCGAGCCGCTGGCCAGGTCCGGAGTGCTGCCGCCGCACCTGCCCGAGGTGTTCGCCGAGGAGCTGGGCGCGGTGGACCGGCGGATCCGTCGGGGACTGGAGGCGCGCCCGGAGGGGTTCGCCCGTCACCACGCGGACGCCCTGGAGGCGGATCTGCGCGCGTTCGCCGAGGCCGAGGACCTGGAGCGGGTCGTGGTCGTGGACGTGTCCAGCACCGAACCACCTCCGCCGCCGAGCCCCGAGCTCGCCGATCCCGACCTCCTGGAGGCGGCTCTGGACGCGGGGACCGCCCGGGTTCCGGCGAGCTCGGTCTACGCCTACGCGGCCCTGCGCGCGGGGTGCTCCTTCGTGGAGTTCACGCCCAACGCGGGGCCGCGTGCGCCGGCCGTGGCGGCCCTGGCCGAACGTCTGGGGTTGCCCTGGGCCGGTTCGGACGGCAAGACCGGCGAGACCCTGGTCAAGAGCGCGTTGGCGCCGATGTTCGCCGCGCGCGCCCTGCGGGTGCGCTCGTGGTCGGCCACCAACCTGCTCGGTGGAGGCGACGGTCGCACCCTCGCCGACCCCGAGAGCAACAGCAACAAGTCCGCGTCCAAGGCCCGTGGGCTGGAGGCCCTGTTGGGGCATCCGGTGGACGGTCCGCTGCACATCGACTACGTGCCGGATCTGGGCGACGCCAAGACCGCCTGGGACCACGTGTCCTTCGAGGGGTTCCTGGGCGCTCGCATGACGCTGCAGTTCACCTGGTCCGGGTACGACTCGGCGCTGGCCGCGCCGCTGGTGCTGGACCTGGCCCGGCTGAGCGCGCACGCCCACCGGACCGGCCGGGTCGGCGCGGTGCCCGAGCTCGGCTTCTTCTTCAAGGACCCGGCCGCGAGCGACGTGCACGGCCTGGCCGAGCAGTGGCGCGCACTGACCGCCTGGTGCGGCGGGGAGGAGGGCGGTCGTCGATGAGCCGAAAGGTCCGATCGTTGGCCCGCCTGGTGCGTCTGCCCGCGGCGCTCACCGTCCTCGGTGACACCCTCACGGGGGCGGCCGCCGCCGGACGGCTCCGCGAGCCCCGCGCGTGGGCACTGCCGCTGTCCTCGGTGTGCCTGTACTGGGCCGGGATGGCCCTCAACGACTACGCCGACCGCGCGCTGGACGCGGTCGAGCGTCCCGAACGCCCTCTCCCTTCGGGGGAGGTGGGTCCGGGCGAGGCCCTCGCGGTCGCGTCCGGGCTCACGGTGGCCGGGGTGGGGGTGGCCGCGCTGGCGGGCGGACGCCGGAGCGCGCTGGTCGCCTCCGCGCTGGCCGCCACGGTGTGGACCTACGACCTGGTGCTCAAACCCACTCGGCTGTCGCCGCTCGGGATGGCGACGGCCCGTGGGCTGGACGTCCTGCTCGGTGCCGGTGACCACCCCGGACGCGCGGCGCGGCCCGCCCTGGCCATGGCCGTGCACACCCTGGGGGTGACGGCGCTGAGCCGCGGCGAGGTGCACGGGACCCGGCCCGAGGTGGCGGCCGGTTCCCTGGCCTGCACCCTGGCAGGGGCGACGTTGGCCGCCGGACCGGACCAGGAGGCGTCCACGACCGGGCGCGTCACGGTGGGCGGTGTGCTGGCGGGGGCGTTCGCCGGGACCTACGCCGCCACGGTGGGCACGGCCCAGGGGCGGGCCCTGTCCGAGCCCTCGGCCGAGCACGCGCGGGAGGCGACCGGCGTCGGCATCCGCGGCATGATCCCGCTCCAGGCGGCCCTGCTGTCCCGGTACGGGGCCCCGGAACTGGCCTGCGCGTTGGCGGTGGGCGCCCCCGTCGCCGCCCGCGCCTCGAAGAGGGTGGCGGTGACATGAGGTTCGGCTACGGCACGAACGGCTTCTGGGACCACCGGATCGAGGACGCGCTGGCGATCATCGCCGACCTCGGTTACGACGGGGTCGGGCTGACCCTGGACCACCCCCACCTGGACCCGTTCTCCCTGGACGCCAAGGCACGGGTGGCCGCGATCGGGCGTCGACTGGACCGCCTGGGGCTGGCGCTGGTGGTGGAGACCGGCGCCCGCTACCTCCTGGACCCGCGACGCAAGCACGAACCGACGCTGGTCTCCGACTCCGACCGGGACGTCCGGGTCGACCTGCTCAAACGCGCGGTCCGGATCGCCGACGACCTGGGAGCGGAGGCGGTGTCCTTCTGGTCCGGGATCCTGCCCCGCGGCGCCGGGACCGACCAGGGATGGGACCGGCTCACCTCCGGGGTGGAGAAGGTCCTGGTGGTCGCGGACGCGCTGGGCGTGGACTGCGCCTTCGAACCGGAACCCGGCATGTTCGCCGAGCGGTTGTCGGACGTGCTGGAGCTGCGTCGCCGGCTCGGGGACCCACAACGGCTGCGGGTCACCCTGGACGTCGGGCACGGGGTGTGCAACGAACCCGACGGGCCCGAGGGCGCCGTCGCCCGGGCCGGCGACCTGATCGCCAACGTGCAGCTGGACGACATGCGCCCCCACGTCCACGACCACCTGGAGTTCGGGGACGGCGACATCGATCTGCCCGGGGTCCTGGGGGCCCTGCACCGCGTGGGGTACACGGGACTGGCCTCGGTGGAACTGCCCCGGCACGGGCACGCCGCACCCCTGGTCGCGGAACGGTCCAAGCGCGCGCTCGACGCCGCCTGGGCCGTGGTCACGAAGGAGGCCGCGTGAGCACGCTCGACCTGTGGGGTCCCGAGTCACGGGCGACGCTGCTCGCCCTGAGCGCCGAGGTGGCGGAGCGCCCCTCACGGATCGCCGTGCTCTTTCCCGCGGTGGGACGGCGCGTGGGTCGGGGCGCCGGGCCCTCCGGCGACCCGACCGGCACGCTCGGTCCGACGCTGGAGGACCTGGCCCGGGCCGAACTGCTCCGCGTACTGGTGCGGGCGCTGCCGCCCGAGGAGGCGGCCGTGGAGACGGCCGACCTGTACGGGTACGGCGACGCCGACGAGAAGCGGGCGGTGCTGCACGGTCTGCACCTGTTGGACGCCGAGGACCCCGAGGCGGCTTCCACGGTGCGGGGGCTGCTGGCGGACGCGCTGCGCACCAACGACACCCGGCTCGTCGCGGCGGCGTCCGCGAGCGGAGCCCAGGCCCTTCTGGACGACCACGCCTGGCGGCAGACGGTGCTCAAGTGCCTGTTCGTCGGGGTGCCCCTGCGTCTGGTGGCCGGGTTGGACGCCCGGGCCGACGCGGAACTGGCCCGGATGTGCGCCGACTTCGCCGAGGAACGCTCCGCCGCCGGCCGCCCGGTGCCGCCCGACGTCCGACTCGTCCTGGACCGCTTCCCCCGGCACCCCTTCCACGCACGAACCCAGGAGGGCTGAATGCGCATCTTCGACCCGCACATCCACATGACCTCGCGCACCACCGCCGACTACCGGGCGATGTACGACGCGGGGGTGCGTGCCCTGGTGGAACCGGCCTTCTGGCTGGGACAGCCGCGCACGAGCGTCGGTTCCTTCCGGGACTACTTCGACGGCCTCGTCGGTTGGGAGCGTTTCCGGTCGGCGCAGTTCGGCATCGCCCACCACTGCACGATCGCGCTGAACCCCAAGGAGGCGAACGACCCCCGCCTCTCCGGGGTCCTCGACATCCTCCCCCGCTACCTGGCCAAGGACGGGGTGGTGGCCGTGGGCGAGGTGGGCTTCGACTCGCGCACCCCGGAGGAGGAGAAGGCGTTCCGGCACCAGCTGGCGTTGGCCGAGGAGTTCGGGTTGCCCGTGCTGGTGCACACCCCGCACCGGGACAAGGCCGAGGGCACCCGGCACACACTGCGGTTGGTCGCCGAGTCCGGGATCGCCCCCGAACGGGTCCTGGTGGACCACCTCAACGAGACCACCGTGGAGATGGTGCACGACTCCGGCTGCGTCATGGGTTTCTCCATCTACCCGGACACCAAGATGGACCCGGAGCGGATGGTGCGGATCCTCGCGGAGTGGGGCACCGACCGGATGGTCGTGAACTCGGCCGCCGACTGGGGACACAGCGACCCCCTCACCACCCTGTACACCGGACAGGCCATGCTGGCGGCGGGTTTCACCGACGACGACGTGGACCGGGTGCTGTGGCGCAACCCGGTGGAGTTCTACGCCCGCAGCGGCCGGCTGCTGCTGGAGGGGGACCCCGCCACGGGGGCCACCTTCGAGGGCAATTCGATCCTGCGCGGCGAGCGTCCCGAGGGGGACGCCGGATGAGGTTCCGCCACCCCGACGGCACCGTGGTCCACCTGGCCTACTGCACCAACGTCCACCCCGCCGAGGACCTCGACGGCGTCCTGCGCCAGATCCGGGTGTTCGGCGGCGGGGTGCGCGCCGCCCTCGGCGTGGACCTGCTGGGACTCGGTCTGTGGCTGCCCGCGCCCCTCGCCCGCGCACTGGCCGCCGACCCGGCCCTGGTCGACCGGTTGCGCACCGGCCTGGAGGAGTCGGGGCTGGAGACGGTCACGCTCAACGCCTTCCCCTACACCGGTTTCCACGACCCGGTCGTCAAGCACGCCGTGTACAGCCCGGACTGGACCGACCGCGCCCGCCTCGACTACACCGTGGACTGCGCACGGGTCCTGGCCCGGCTGATGCCGGACGACGCCGCCCGGGGCAGCGTCTCGACACTGCCGTTGGCCTGGCGGGAACCCTGGTCACCGGAACGGTGGGGCGCGGCGCGCGCTCACCTGACCGAACTGTCCGGGGTCCTGGCCGGGATCGCCGACGCGGGACGCCCCGTGCGCGTCGCCCTGGAACCCGAGCCGGGGTGCGTCGTGGAGACCACCCGGGACGCCGCCCGGCTCCTCTCCGGGCTCCCCGAACACCTGGGCGTGTGCCTGGACACCTGCCACCTGGCCGTGGGGTTCGAGGAGCCCAGCACGGCGCTCGCCCGGCTGGAGGACGCCGGGTTGCCGGTGGTCAAGACCCAGGCCTCGGCGGCGGTGGAGGTCCCCGACCCGACCGACCCGGACACGCGCGCGGCGCTGGCCGCCTTCGCGGAGGACCGTTTCCTCCACCAGACCCGGGAACTCGTGGGCGGGCGCACCCGGGGCCGGGACGACCTGCCCGACGCCCTGACCGGCCCCCGGCCCCTGCACGGGCGCGGGCCCTGGCGCACCCACTTCCACGCGCCCCTGCACTCCCCCGCGAGTCCGCCACTGCGCGGTACGACCGACCACCTCACCGACACCCTCGCCCACCTGCTGGGTCCCGACGGGGCGCGCACCGACCACATCGAGGTCGAGACCTACACCTGGACGGTGCTGCCCGAGGATCGGCGACCCGTGGGCGAGGCCGGGCTGGTCGAGGGGATCGCCGCCGAGCTCGCCTGGGCGCGCGACCGCCTCACCGACCTGGGACTGAGCGCCCTGTGACCCTCCCCGCCGCTCCCGCCTCCCACCGAAAGGGAACGCCCCCATGCCCCAGGACCGCCGCCTCCTCGTCGTCAACGCGGTCGGCCTCACCCCGCGTCTGCTCCGGCACGCGCCCCGGCTGAGCGCACTGGCCGCACAGGGCTGGCAGGCCACGCTGGACACCGTCCTGCCCGCCGTCACCTGTACCGTCCAGTCCACCTTCCTCACCGGGACCGCCCCCGCCGACCACGGCGCCGTCGCCAACGGCTGGTACTTCCGGGACCTGGGCGAGGTGTACCTGTGGCGCCAGCACAACCGGCTGGTCCAGGGAGAGAAGGTGTGGGAGACCGCCCGCAGACACCGGCCCGGGTTCCGGACCGCGAACGTGTGCTGGTGGTACGCCATGGGCGCCACCACCGACTGGACCATCACCCCGCGGCCGGTCTACCACGCCGACGGACGCAAGTCCCCGGACTGCTACACCCGCCCGGTGGAACTGCACGACGAACTCACCGCGGACCTGGGCCCCTTCCCGTTGTTCCACTACTGGGGGCCGACCGCGTCGATCCGCTCCACCGAGTGGATCGTGTCGGCCACCCGCCGGCTGCTCCCCCGGGCCGACCTGACCCTCTGCTACGTCCCGCACCTGGACTACGACCTCCAGCGGCACGGGCCCGACTCCGCCGAGGCCCACCAGGCCGTCCGCGACCTCGACACCGCCCTGGCACCCCTGCTCGACGACGCCGAGGCGGCGGGCGTCGGTGTGCTGGTCCTCAGCGAGTACGGCATCACCCCCGCCGAGAGACCCGTCCACGTGAACCGTGCGCTGCGCCGGGCCGGGCTGTTGGAGGTGTACACGCAGGAGGGCATGGAGTACCTGGACCCGTGGACCTCGCGCGCCTTCGCGGTCGCCGACCACCAGTGCGCCCACGTCTACGTCGACGACCCCGCCGACCTGCCCCGCGTCACCGAGATCGTCTCCGGGATCGAGGGCGTCGAGCTCGTCCTGGACCGGCGGCGACAGGCCGACCACGGACTCGACCACGAGCGCTCGGGCGAACTGGTGCTGTTCGCCGAACCCGGCGCGTGGTTCACCTACTACTACTGGCTCGACGACGACCACGCCCCCGACTTCGCGCGGGGCGTCGACATCCATCGCAAACCCGGCTTCGACCCGGCCGAGCTGTTCCTGGACCCCGCCGACCCCATGGTCAAGGCCCGGGCCGCGGCCAACCTGGTCCGGAAGAAGGTCGGCCTGCGGTACGCGATGAACGTCGTCCCCCTGGACCCGGGCTGTGTACGCGGCACCCACGGGCGTCCGCACGACGACCCCGA
This sequence comes from Nocardiopsis sp. MG754419, assembly GCF_018207095.1. Taxonomy (GTDB): domain Bacteria; phylum Actinomycetota; class Actinomycetes; order Streptosporangiales; family Streptosporangiaceae; genus Nocardiopsis. The sequence continues at coordinate 56,736 of NZ_QOCZ01000013.1, forward strand.
GGACGGACCGCTGCTGATCTGTACCGATCCCGCCGCGGCCCGGGACCGATTCGCGGCCACCGAGGTCCGCGACCTCATGCTCGACCTCGTCGGTGTGCCGGCACCGACGGGGTCGACCCCGCTGTGACCCAACCGGCCCCCGACCCCCGACCAACGGAGGAAGCACGATGACCAGACCGGTCACCCTCTTCACCGGCCAGTGGGCCGACCTGCCCTTCGAGAAGGTGTGCGAGCTCGCCGCCTCCTGGGGCTACGACGGCCTGGAGATCGCCTGTTGGGGCGACCACCTGGACGTCACCCGCGCCGCCGTCGACGACGACTACGTCCAGGACCGTCTGGAGATCCTCCGTCGGCACGGACTCGGTGTGTGGGCCATCTCCAACCACCTGCTGGGTCAGGCGGTGTGCGACGACCCCATCGACCACCGCCACCGGGACATCCTGCCGTCCCGGATCTGGGGCGACGGTGACCCGGAGGGCGTGCGCGAGCGCGCCGCCGACGAGATGCGGTCGACCGCGCGCGCCGCCGCCAGGATGGGCGTGTCCACGGTGGTGGGCTTCACCGGTTCGGCGAACTGGAAGTACGTGGCGATGTTCCCGCCCGTGGGCGACGACGTCATCCGGGCGGGCTACCAGGACTTCGCCGACCGCTGGAACCCCATCCTGGACGTGTTCGATGAGGTGGGCGTCAGGTTCGCCCACGAGGTGCACCCGTCGGAGATCGCCTACGACTACTGGTCGACCCAGGCGGCGTTGGAGGCCGTGGGTCACCGTGAGGCGTTCGGGCTGAACTGGGACCCGAGCCACATGGTGTGGCAGGACATCGACCCGGTCGGCTTCCTGTGGGACTTCCGGGACCGCATCTACCACGTGGACTGCAAGGACGCCCGCAAGCGGGTGGGCAACGGACGCAACGGACGGTTGGGATCGCATCTGCCGTGGGGCGACCCGCGCCGGGGCTGGGACTTCGTGTCCACCGGCCGGGGCGACGTGCCGTGGGAGGCGTGTTTCCGGGTGCTCAACTCGATCGGCTACGAGGGGCCGATCTCCATCGAGTGGGAGGACGCCGGGATGGACCGTCTGACCGGCGCGGCGGAGGCGGTGGAGTTCGTCCGGGCCAACCTCTTCGACCCGCCCACGACCTCCTTCGACTCGGCCTTCGGGTCGGACTAGCCCGGGCCGTCGGCCCCGAGGGTGCGGGCCCCGCGCCCGGGTGATCCGCGGACGGGCCGGACCCGCACCACCGGGGGTCTGCGGACACGCAGACCCCCGCGCCATGAGGGGTTCGGCGACCGCGCAGCTCGGCCTACGGGGGTGTGCGTTCGGGTGCCGGCGGGCCCTGATCTCTGACAACCCGTGGAGGTGCCGGAGGTGGGATCACGAGGTACGATCCCTCACACCGTAGGTGCCGAAGGTTCCCGCCGTGCCGTCAGGCACCCGAACACGGACCGAAGCGCAGCGGGCCCCAAGCGAACACGGTCCCCGGCCGTCACATCATCGGCGCGATGACGACGCGGTAGCGCCCGTCGTCGGTGTCCACGTCGTGGCGGAAGTCGTTCACCCGGTTGACCGAGCGCTGGACGGCGGCCCCGCCGAACGCTCCGGTGTCCACGCTGGGCAGCACCTCCCGCAGTGCGAGGACCGCCTCGTCGATGGACAGGGCCGTGCCCCGGTGTTCGGGGGTGATACGCCGACCGTCGTCGCTCAGCCGACTGATCGCGATCCGGAACATCGCCGGTCTCCCTGCACGTTGGGGGGTGGTCAACGACATTGTTCCCCATGGGTGCCGGCCCGGGGAAGTGCGCGGGAGCGACGGTCGGGACGGCTCGGTGGAGGCGGCTCCGGCCTCCACCGTCACGTCCCGGCACCGGTGTCAGACCTCCAGGGTCTCCTCGATGCCCCGGAGCCGGTGGCGGGCGAGGGCGAGGTTGCCGCGGGACCGGTCCAGTGCCAGGTAGAGGAAGAGGCCCTGCCCCTTGTGGCTGGTGAGGGGACGGATGACGTGGTACTGCCCGGACAGGGTGATGAGGATGTCCTCGATCGCGTCGTTGAGCCCCAGCTGGTCCATGGTCCGCATCTTGGCCCGGACCACCTCGGTGTTGCCCGCGGCCGCCACGGTGAGGTCGAGGGACTTGCTCGAGCTGAGGGTGCCCAGGGCCATCCCACTGCTGTAGTCGACGACGGCGGCGCCGACCGCCCCGTCGATCCCCATCATTTCCTTGAGTCCGGCTTCGATGTTCGGCATGTCCTTCTCTTTCCTTTGGTTGAGTCGGCGCAGCACCCTGCGGTCGGCGATCCAGTCGCGCAGCCCCGGAACCCGACGGCGCGGTGGGGGACCACCGTTCACGTGACCACCGTTCCGGGCCGGTCACTCCCCAGGGAGAGGGCGCGCAGCCCGGTGATGACCCGTTCCAGTACCGGCCGGTCGACGGTGACGCGGGCCCGGGGGGCGGCCGGTACTGGAACGGGTCATCACCGGGCTGCGCGCCCTCTCCC
>NZ_QOCZ01000121.1 GCF_018207095.1 Nocardiopsis sp. MG754419
GGGGAACCCCACCCTCGCGGGCGGTGGGAAGGGTGGGGTTCCCACGTTGACCGCGGGGGCCGGCGCGTGACGTCGATCGGATCGAGGGACCGGTGACGGAGGGTCAACCCAGGGTGCGCACCAGGGCGACGGCCTCGGCGGGCGAGTCGACGACCCTGGCCCCGGTGGCCTCCAGCCGGGCGCGGGACATCAGTCCACTGGCGACCAGGACGGGCTGCGCACCGGCCTCGCGCGCGGCGCGGGCGTCGTCGTCGATGTCGCCGATGAGGACGACCCGGGACGGGTCGAGGCCCTGGTGGCGCAGGTGGTGCACCAGGTGCTCGGCCTTGGAGTCGTGCTCGGTCTCGAACCTGCGCCCGTCCACCCGGGTGAAGTGCGGGGTCAGGCCGCGCTCCTCGATCAGGGGCACCAGGTGGTCGTGGGAGGCCATGGACAGCAGCGACTGGGTGCCGCCCCCGCCGGTCCACTCGTGCAGGACGTCGGGGACGCCCGTGGCGAGCCGACAGGAGTGCAGGAGTTCCTTGTAGCTGTCGTCGTACAACCGCTCCGCCCGCTCCCACTCGCCCTCGGTGAACGAGCGTCCGAGCAGCTCCTCGTAGCAGGGGATGAGGGGGCGACGGAAGAACGAACGCCAGTACTCCAGCTCCACGGGGGCGCGGCCGAAGTCCGCGCACACGGCGTTGACCGCGGCGAGGTTGGCGTGGTTGTCGTCCAGAAGAGTGCCGTTCCAGTCCCAGACGATGTGGTGGGGGTCGTGGTTCGCAAAAGTCATCTCAGCCATCGAATGCACTTTACGACCAGATGCCCGTTTCTGGAATACGGTGTCGCCCACCTTCAGGCGGAACCACCGAGGTCATCCCCGGATCGCGCGGGCGCGGCACCGCCCCGACCGGCGGCACGACGTTCCTCGCGCAGGCGTCGTCGTCGCCGCACCGTCCACACACCGGCCACCACCATCAGCGGGAACACGACGAGGATGAGGACCGGGAGCAGGATCGCCAGGAGCGACGTGAGGAAACTGACGACGTCCTCGACGACAGAGACGACCGGAGCGGCCACCCCGACGCTCATCGCGTTCAGGACCGGCCGGGACAGGGCCTTGACCAGGTGGAAGGCCAGGGCGATGAGCACACCGGCGATGACCGGACCCCAGTCGACGCCGCCGGCGGCGCCCGCCGCCGCGGAGGCCTCCCCCGTGATCTCGGACAGTTCCATGGTCGAAGCGCCGGCACCGAAGGTGATCCCGCCCGAGGTGGGGCGGATCACCGTCTGGACGACGTCGTTGACGCTGTCCAGGGCGGGCACCTTGTCCGCCGCGAACTCGACCACCAGCAGCACGGTGAGGCTGACGAGGGTGACGGGGTGTTCCAGCCAGGTCCACGCCGGACCGAGCGGGATCACCTCGGTGAACCGGGCGATCAGCCCCACCAGGAGCAGGGGGACGTAGGCGTTGAGCCCGGCCGCCGAGGCCAGGCCCAGGCCGGTGAGGGTGGCGAACATGCGGTTCCTTCGTGGGCGCCGGGTGACAGGCCGGCGCCGATCCGCGTGCGCGGATCGGCGCCGTCGAGTGTGTGGACGCCCGCGGAGGGCGGCTGGTTGCGGGTCGTGCCCTATTGCCAGTAGTTCTCGACCTCGGAGGTGGACCGCGCCCGGGTCTGGTCCGGGTCCTGTCCGTACTCGCTGCGGGCCCGACGCTGACGCAGCAGATCCCAGCACTGGTCGAGCGCCTCCTCGACCTCCTTCATCCGGCCGCGCTCGGCGGGTTCCAGACCACCCGGGGTGGAGCGGAGCGCGTGCTCCTCGTCCATCAGACCGCGGATGGTCGTCATGATGTCGTGTTCGGCGCTGTCGCTCATAACGCCATGGTCGGCACGGCCCGGATCCGGAGCAAGGCCTCGGGAACGGGATTGCCCGGTCCGCACCGAACGTTTACGTGGGCGGGTGACCCCGCCCGCGCGACCGTGATCGGGGCGGATCGGCCCGCGCGGCGCGCCCGGGCCTCGGCGGGAGGACCCCGCGCACCTCGTGGGGTCCGTGACGGTCGTCGGCGACCGCGCTCCGGACGAAGCGACCGGACCCGTCTGGGAAACTCCTACTACGGCCGCATTGATGACGAATCGTTCACGGCTCAGCGGTCGACGTGGCGGAATAGACCACGAAGCTCCGCCCTTGAATACCTTGAGGGGGTATTGTTATGGCAGCTGAGCAGGAACAACACGGAAACGGCGGCATGACGGCGAACCACGGTTACAGCAACGACAAGCAGAGTCACATCAACCGACTTCGCCGTATCGAGGGGCAGATCCGCGGTCTGCAGCGCATGGTCGAGGACGACCAGTACTGCATCGACATCCTCACCCAGACCTCCGCGGTCAACAAGGCACTGCGCTCCTTCGCCCTGTCCATGCTGGACGAGCACCTCAAGCACTGCGTCGCCCACGCCGTGGCCAACGGCGGCGAGGAGGCGGAGCAGAAGGTCCGCGAGGCCTCCGACGCCATCGCCCGACTGGTCCGTTCCTAACGGCCCGCCTCACCCGGCCGACCCCGACCCGGCCGGGGCCGCGCGCCGGGTCCACGGCGCCGGGCACCCTGCTCGCTCCGGTCGCCCCTGCGGCGCTCCGCACCGATCACGGTCGTGGAGACGCCCGCCCCCGCCCCTCCCCGGTGCGGGCGACGGCACGATCACGGCCCCGGAACCCACGCACGGCGTGGCCCCGGGGCCGTGGTCGACGGCGCGGTTCAGCCGCCGTGCCGCGCCCGCTCGTTCTCCAGGAGGCGGGCGCCCTCCTTCTGCGCGGCCTCGGGATCGAGGTAGTCCACCCGCTCGTTGGCCACGAACGAGGAGGGACGGCCGTTGTCGGCGAACCCCAGCCGGGAGGTCTCTCCGCCGGTGAGGGCACGGATACCCCAGTTGGCGACGATCCGCGCCCGGGCCGTGGACGAGGGCACCGACATCAGGTGGTACCCACGGGTGACCCCGAGCGCCGGCAGACCGCTCAGGTCGAACCGGAGCACCCGCGCCAGCGCGTCGCTGCCACTGAGGTCCACCACCAAACCCAGGTCCTTGTGTCGGAACTCCCGTAGTGGCCGACCCAGGATCGAGTTCACCACGTTCTGCGCGGCGGTGGCCGCCTGGCGGCCGGCGTATTGGGCGGTGGGCGGGCAGTAGGCGCTGTCGTCACTCGACAGGTCGGGCACCGCGGCGGCGTCACCGATCGCGAACACGTCCGGCAGGCCGGGAACGGACAGGTCCGCGCCGACCTCCAGTCGACCCCGCAGCGTCGGTCTGCCCACCGTCTCCATGAGCGGGCTGGGCGAGACGCCCGCGGTCCAGATCAGTGTGCGGCACGGCAGGGCGCGCCCGTCGGTCAGCACCACCTTGTCGGCGGTCACCTCCCGCACGCTCACCTTGAGCGTGACCTCGATGCCGAGATCGCGGAGCAGGTCCAGGGCCTTGCGGCCGAGCCGGTCCCCGAGTTCGGGCAGGACCTTGGGCGCGATGTCGACCAGGTGCCAGCGGATGACCGAGCGCAGTTCCGGATAGCGCCGGGCGGCCTCCTGACACAGGCGCATGAGCGAGGCCGCGGTCTCGACACCGGTGTAACCGCCACCGACCACCACGAACCGACAGCGTTCCTCGCGCTCCTGCGGATCCTTGGAGTCGTTGGCCAACTCCAGTTGGGACAGCACGTGGTCACGGAGCAGGACCGCTTCGGCCAGGGTCTTGGCCCCGTAGGCGTGCTCGGTGAGTCCGGGGATGTCGAACTCGCGGGTGAGACCACCGGGGGCCAGGACGAGCCGGTCGTAGGGACAGGGCGCCAACTCACCGGTGGGCCGGCGCACCACCAGGGTCCGCTCCCGGGTGTCGACCCCCACGGCGTAGCCGGGGACGAAACGGGTCCGCCGGGTGAGTCGGTGGACCGACATGGCCACCGACTGGGGCGTGAGCAGCCCGGACGCCACCTGGGGCAGCAACGGGCTGTACAGCATGTAGTCGTGCGGCGCGACCAAGGCGATGTCGGCCGCACCCTCGGGGATACGGCGTTCGAGGTGGCGCACGGTAGTGAGTCCGCCGAAGCCGGAACCGACCACCACGATCCGAGGCCGAGACATGTGTTCACCGCTCCTTCTTCACGTCGGGGGGCGGGACGTTCTTCGCGTCTGGGGTCGTCGAACGCCGCCCTACCCACTTGCCCGGCGCCGAATGTACGGGCCCGCGCACCGATTCCCCCGGGCCCCACACGAGGCGTGCCGTGGACTTTGTCCGCAGTTGATCTTCGCATGAGAACGCATACGCGGACTTCATGATCACGAAACCCGCCATTGGTCCCCCAACACGGACACTGGTGACTAAGTGTGGTCATGCACATACGGAACGTGCTGACCCGTGTCATGGAGAGGGGCAAGGAACGCGTATGCGTGCGTTCAGCAAGATCGCCGCCACCACCGTGCTGGCCGGGGGACTGACCGTGTTCGGAGTCGGGGCGGCCTTCGCCGACCCGCCGCAGGACGTCACCGAGCCGGTGGACGGGGTCGCCGAGACCACCGAGGACGTCGCCGCGGACGTGACCGACCCGGTCGAGGGCCTGTCCCCCGAGGCGGAGGCCCTCCTCCAGGACCCGCAGGTCCAGGAGATCCTGGCCGATGAGGACGCGGTGGCCCTGCTCAGCGATCCCGACGCTCTGGAGGCCCTCCAGGCCCTCCTGGAGCTGGAGGACCCGGTGGGCGCCCTGGAGGCGCTGGACCTGCCGGTGGGCACCGACGACCTCCCGGTGGACGGGGTCGACGATGTCACCGGAGACGTCCCGGTCGAGGACGTCACCCAGCCGGTGGACGACCTGACCGGCGGCGTGGGACTTCCCTGATCCCGAGAGTCCGGGGGAGGGCGGCCTTCGGTCGCCCTCCCCCGACCGTCGCCCCGCGGATCGGTCCACGGTCCCGCCGTCCCTCGCGGGTCGTCCACCCTCCGCCGATACGCTCCGCACGGCCCCGTTCAGGGTCCGGTGCGTATGCGGACGGTGCCGCTTCCCCCCAGGTCCAGCCACAGGCTGTCGGCGGTGCGCACCAACCGCAGCACCAGGGTCCGACACCGGGGGCAGCTCGCCACCCATCCGGGCCCGTCCGCCACCACGTGCAGTTCGGCGAACACTCCCTCCGCGCCACAGACCGCGCAGTGACGTTCGGCGGTCGTCAGGTCCACGCTGAGGATCTCCGACAGGGGGCCCGCCAGGACGTTGGCGTCCACATGCTCCGGTTCCCGCATCACGTGCCCCCACCCGAGCCGAACCGTTCGGTCCGCACCCGTCTCGGATCGTGCCCCAGCGCCACCAGCGCGTCGGCCATCGTCTCCACGAAACCCGTCGGCCCGCACACGTAGCAGGTCGGTGCGACGTCGGCGGGGAAGCCGTGGGTGTTCACCTCGGCCACCCCCAACCGGCCCGGCCCTCGCGTCGCCCCGTCCGGGGCCCGACGCGTGTAGGCGACGAAGAGGTCCACTCCCCCGTCACTCGGCGACCCCAGATCACCTCGGTAGAGACGGTCCTGCGGAGTGCGCACCGAGTACAGGACCCGGAACAGCGCGGGCGAGCCGACCCTGCGACGTTCGCGGACCATCGCCGTCAACGGCGCGATCCCCGAACCTCCGCCCACCAGCACGACCGGGTCCGGCGCCTTGGCGTCCCACACGAACCAGCCGCCGAGCGGACCGCGTACCTCCACACGGTCACCGGGGGCGAACACGTCCACCAGGTAGGGCGAGACCTCGCCCTCGGCCACTCGCTGCACGGTGAGTTCGATGTGGTCGCCATCCTGTGCGGAGGCGATCGAGTAGGAGCGTTCGGCCGTGTAGCCGTCCTCCGCCGTCAGCCGCACGTCGACGTGCTGACCCGCCCGGTGCCCCGGCCAGTCCGGCACGTCCAGGACGAGGGTGCGCGCGCTGTCGCTCTCCCACCGACCCGCCACCAGCGTGGCGGGCCGCCAGGCGACCATCAGTCCCCCTGGTAGCGCTGTTCGCGCCAGGGGTCGCCGTAGGAGTGGTAGCCGGCCTGCTCCCAGAATCCGGGATCGTCCTCGTGCAGGAGTCGGATCTCCCGCACCCACTTCGCCGACTTCCAGAAGTACAGGTGCGGGACGATGAGCCGGGCCGGCCCTCCGTGCTCCGGGGCCAAGGGCTCACCGTCGAACGTGTGCGCGATCCAGGCTCGGCCGTCGGTGAGGTCCTCCAACGGAACATCGGTGGAGTAACCGCCGTGGCTGAGCGCCAACGCGTACTCGGCCGTGGTCTCGACGTCCTCCAGCAGCACGTCCAGGCTCACCCCGACCCAGTCCGTGTCCAACCTGGACCACCGGGTCACACAGTGGATGTCCACGTGCGGGTGTTCCTGGGGCAGCGCCATGAACGCGTCCCAGGACCAGGTCAGCGCCTGACCGGCCTCGTTCACGATCGCGAGGGTCCACTCGTCGGTGTCCACCCTCGGGGTGGGACCCACCGACAGCACCGGGAAGTCGCTGGTCTCGTACTGTCCCGGCGGGATCCTGTCGGGGTCACCGCCCCTGCGGCCGTGGAACCCCCTGGTCACCGTGTTCACCGGACTCTCCCCTCGGTCGGTCGTGGTGGAACCGCGGGGGCGGCCGCCCGGGGCGCCGCCCGTGCGCCCGCCCCCGCGCTCCTCGGTCAGGCGCCGTCGACCCCGTTGACGCCCTTGGCCACCCGGGCGCCGATCTCGGTGTCGATGTCGCCCCAGTACCGCACGGCACGCTCACGGATCGTCTCGTCGGTCACGGCCGAGACGTGGCCGACGATGTTGGACACCAACCGGTCGCGGGCGGCGTCGTCCATGACCTCGCGGATCAGCGTGCGCGGCTGCGAGACGTCGTCATCGTCCCGGCGCAGGCTGTAGGCCTCCCGCACCAGTTCGGAGGCCTCCACCCGCCACCCGTCCGGCTCCACGCCCTGCTGACGACCGGCGTCGGGGCCGCCATAGGAGTTGGGGTGGTAGACCTGGCCGGTGCCGGGCGGGTCGTGCCGCATCTGTCCGTCCTTGGCGTAGGAGCGCACGGGGACCAGGGGGCGGTTGGGCGGCAGTTCGTTGTAGTTGACCCCGATGCGGTAGCGGTGCGCGTCGGGGTAGGAGAACATCCGGCCCAGCAGCATCTTGTCCGGGGAGGCACCGGTGCCCGGCACCATGTTGGACGGCTCGAACGCGGCCTGCTCGATGTGGATGAAATGGTTCTCCGGGTTCTCCGTCAGGGTCATCCGGCCGACCTCGATGAGCGGATAGTCCTCGTGCGGCCAGACCTTGGTGAGGTCGAACGGGTTGAACCGGTAGTCGGCCGCGTCCTCGAACGGCATGACCTGCATCCGCAGCGTCCAGGACGGATGGTCGCCGCGCTCGATCGCCTCGTACAGGTCGCGACGGTGGTGGTCGGCGTCCGCCCCGGCCACCCGGTCCGACTCCTCCTGGGTGAAGAAGTCGTTGCCCTGGTCGGTCTGGAAGTGGTACTTGACCCAGAAGCGCTCGCCCCCGGCGTTGACCCACTGGTAGGTGTGCGAGCCGAACCCGTCCATGTTGCGCCAGGTCCTCGGCAGACCCCGGTCGCCCATCAGCCAGGTCACCTGGTGGGAGGACTCCGGTGACAGCGACCAGAAGTCCCACTGCATGGTGTTGTCCCGCAGGCCGGTGCGCGGGTCGCGTTTCTGGGAGCGGATGAAGTCCTGGAACTTCTGCGGGTCGCGGATGAAGAAGACCGGCGTGTTGTTGCCGACCAGGTCGAAGTTGCCATCGCGCGTGTAGAACTTCAGGGAGAAGCCGCGCGGGTCGCGCCAGGTGTCGGGGCTGCCCATCTCCCCCGCCACCGTGGAGAAACGGGCCAGCATCGGGGTCTCCCGGCCCGGCTGGAAGAGGTCGGCGCAGGTGTACTGACTGACGTCGTTGGTCACCCGGAACACACCGTAGGCACCGCCGCCTTTGGCGTGCACCACGCGCTCGGGCACCCGTTCGCGGTTGAAGTGCGCCATCTTCTCGATGAGATAGGCGTCGTGCAGGACGAGGGGGCCGTCCCGGCCCACGCTCAACGAATGCTCGTCACTGGGCACGGGGATGCCCGCGTTGGTGGTGCTGCCCCGGGATTCGGGTCGGTCGTCGACCATGAAGGATCTCCCCTTCGGAAATAGACGCGCGCGCCCCGGATGTCGGGTCCGGGGCACTTGTGCGCCGCCCTACCCGTGGACGGGTCAAGCCACGTGCAAGGGAGACCCATCTCACCGTGGGTCGGGCTCCTCGGCCAGCAGGGCGGCGACGCCCATGCGCAGGAGAAGATCCGCCATGGCGCCGCGGGAGAGCGGCCCCCGACTGTGGGGGGTGGAGTTGAGCAGACCGAACGCGGCGTGCACCGAGGCGCGCAGGGCGGGCCCGGGGGTGTCCGGGCGCAGCGCGGCCAGAACCCCGACCCATTCCTCGACGTAGCCGCGTTGGAGCCTGCGGACGGTACGCCGGTCCTCGTCGGTGAGGTTGCCGAGTTCGCGATCGTGGACGGTGATGAGATCGGGCTCGTCGAGGGCGAAGGAGATGTGCCCGCGCAGCAGCGCCGTGAGGGCCTCGCGTGGTTCCTCCGCCCGGTCCACGAGCGTGCGGCCGCGTGCGGCCAGACGTTCGCTGACATCGACGAGGACGGCTCCGAGCAGGGCCTCCTTGCCGGGGAAGTGACGGTAGAGCGCGGGGCCGGTGGTGCCCACCGCCCGCCCGAGGTCGTCGATGGTGACGCCCCGGTAGCCGTGGGCGGCGAAGAGCCGGGCCGCGGCGCCCAGGATCGCCGCCCGTCGCTCACCCGTTCTCGGCCCCGTCGCCTTCGACGTCATCCGCCCGCCTTCCGCCGCCACCCGGTGACCCGGGTCACTCACACCCTGGACACCCATGTTAGTAGTTACTAACATCTCCGTTGTTAGCGAGTATTAACATCCCTCCACGAGAGGACACCATGAGCAGGGCACCTGTGCTCGATTCGGCGGCCGACACCGCCGGGCCCGCGTTCGCCGCCAACGACGCCGCGAACCGGGCCCTCGCGTCGGAACTGCGGGAACGGATCGCCACCGCGGCCCTCGGCGGCCCCGAGAAGACCCGCGCGCGCCACGTCGCACGCGGCAAGCTCCTCCCCCGTGATCGCGTCGACCTCCTCCTCGACCCCGGATCCCCGTTCCTGGAGATCGCGCCGCTGGCCGCCCACGGGCTCTACGGAGCGGACGGCCAGGACGCCCCGGGCGCCGGGATGATCGCCGGGGTCGGCCGTGTGGCGGGCCGCCCCATGGTCGTGGTCGCCAACGACGCCACCGTCAAGGGCGGCAGCTACTACCCGATGACGGTCAAGAAGCACCTGCGCGCCCAGGAGGTGGCGCTGCACAACCGGCTGCCCTGCGTGTACCTCGCCGACTCCGGCGGGGCCTTCCTGCCCATGCAGGACGACGTCTTCCCCGACCGGGAGCACTTCGGCCGCATCTTCTACAACCAGGCCACCATGTCCCGGCTGGGCATCCCCCAGATCGCCGCGGTCCTGGGCTCGTGCACGGCCGGCGGCGCCTACGTGCCGGCCATGAGCGACGAGGCCGTCATCGTCCGCGAACAGGGCACGATCTTCCTGGGTGGACCGCCCCTGGTGAAGGCGGCCACCGGCGAGGTCGTCACCGCCGAGGACCTGGGCGGCGGCGACCTGCACTCCCGGGTCTCGGGCGTGACCGATCACCTCGCCGACGACGACGCGGACGCCCTCACCCGGGTGCGACGCATCGCCGACACCCTCGGCCCGTTGGACCCGCCCGCCTGGGAGACGCGCGACCCGCGCCCCCCGAAGTCGGACCCGCGGGAGCTGTACGGTGTGGTGCCCGCCGACACCCGCACCCCCTACGACGTGCGCGAGGTCATCGCGCGCGTGGTCGACGGCAGCGAGTTCACCGAGTTCAAGTCGGAGTACGGCACCACCCTGGTCACCGGGTTCGCGCACATCAACGGCCACCCCGTCGGGATCATCGCCAACAACGGCATCCTGTTCGCCGAGTCCGCGCTCAAGGGCGCCCACTTCATCGAACTGTGCGACCGCCGCTCCATCCCGCTGGTCTTCCTCCAGAACATCTCCGGGTTCATGGTCGGCCGCGACTACGAGGCCGGCGGCATCGCCAAGCACGGAGCCAAGATGGTCACGGCCGTGGCCTGCGCCCGCGTCCCCAAGTTCACCGTCGTCATCGGCGGTTCCTTCGGCGCGGGCAACTACTCCATGTGCGGCCGCGCCTACTCCCCCCGTTTCCTGTGGATGTGGCCCAACGCGCGCATCTCCGTGATGGGCGGTGAGCAGGCCGCCTCGGTGCTCTCCACCGTCCGCCGCGACCAGAAGGAGGGACGCGGAGAGACCTGGTCCGCGGAGGACGAGGAGTCCTTCAAGGCACCCATCCGCGACCAGTACGAGGAGCAGGGCAGCCCCTACTACTCCACCGCCCGCCTGTGGGACGACGGCGTCATCGACCCCGTCGACACCCGCGACGTGCTCGCCATGGCCCTGTCCGCCGCCCGCCACGCGCCCCTGGAGCCGGTGGGCTACGGCGTCTTCCGGATGTGAGGAACCCTTGACCACGACACCGCACACGAGCACGACCCGCGGCGTCCCGCGCGTCCTGGTCGCCAACCGGGGCGAGATCGCACTCCGGATCACGCGCACGCTGCGCCGCCTGGGCATCAGCCCGGCCACCGTGTACACCGACGCGGACTCCGAGGCCCCGCACACCCGCGCCGCCGACGTCGCGCTGCGGGTGGAGCACTACCTGGACGCCGACGCGATCGTCGCCCTGGCCCTGGACTGCGGGGCCACCGCGGTGCACCCCGGGTACGGCTTCCTGTCCGAGAACGCCGGGTTCGCCCGTGCCTGCACCGACGCGGGACTGGCCTTCATCGGTCCGCCAGCCTCCGCGATCGAGGCCATGGGCGACAAGATCCGCGCCAAGGACACCGTCGCCGCCGCGGGCGTACCGGTCCTGGGCGGGTTCACCGAGAAACCCGGGCAGCCCCTGGACGACGAAGCGTTGCTCCGCGCCGCCGAGGAGACCGGGTACCCGCTGCTCATCAAGCCCTCCGCCGGGGGCGGCGGGAAGGGCATGCGCGCCGTGTACGCGGCCGACACGCTGCTCGCCGACGCGGCCTCCGCCCGCCGTGAGGCCCTGGCCTCCTTCGGCGACGCGACCCTGCTGGTGGAACAGCTGGTGCGGCGTCCGCGCCACATCGAGGTCCAGGTCATGGCCGACACCCACGGCAACGTCCTGCACCTGGGCGAGCGCGAGTGCAGCCTCCAGCGTCGGCACCAGAAGGTGGTGGAGGAGGCGCCCTCGCCCCTGCTCACCGACGACCAGCGCCGGGTGATGGGCGAGGCCGCGGTGGCCGCCGCCCGCTCCTGTGGGTACGTGGGCGCGGGAACCGTGGAGTTCATCGCCGAGACCGGACCCGACGGCGCCCTGTCATTCTCCTTCCTGGAGATGAACACCCGTCTGCAGGTGGAACACCCGGTCACCGAGGAGGTCGTCGCCGTGCGCGGCGAGCGCGGAGTGGACCTCGTGGAACTCCAGGTGCGCGTCGCCCACGGGGAGGCGCTGCCCTTCGCGCAGGAGGACGTCTCCTGGGTCGGGCACGCGGTGGAGTCGCGCGTCTACGCCGAGGACGCCGACCGTGGCTTCCTCCCCTCGGGCGGGCCGATCCTGTTCCTGGACGAACCCTCCGGACCCCACGTTCGGGTGGACTCGGGCATCGCGCGGGGCGGGGCGGTCACCTCCGACTTCGACCCCATGCTGGCCAAGGTCATCACGTGGGGCGCGGACCGGCACGAGGCGCTGAACCGGATGGACGCCGCGCTCGCCGCCTACCGACTGTTGGGCTGCGTGACCAACACCGCCTTCCTGCGCCGGTTGCTCCGCCACCCGCGTGTGGTCGAGGGCGACCTGAGCACCGACCTCATCGCCACCGACCCGCCCGCGCCGGAGCCCGACCGGCTCCCCATGGTGTCCATGGCCGCGGCACTGGACCATCAGTTGGATCTGGAGACCGGGCCCCGGGCCGACCGGTTCGCCGTCCCCGACGGCTGGCGGATGGGCGGTCCCGCCTGGACGCCGTGGCGGTTGCGGGCCCCCGGGCACGACGCCGTGGTCGTCCGGGTCCGGCGTGCCGGGGCGCCCGGCCACTACCTGGTCGGCCTGGCCGACCGGGAGCCGATCCCGGTCCGTGCCCGCCGCTCGGCCGACGGCACCCGGCTCACCATCACCGACGAGGCCACCACGACCACCTACACACGCGCCGACGACCCCGAGACCGCCCACCGGTGGCTCGGTCTCGACGGCGCCGCTTGGAGCCTGCACGAGGAGCCCGTCGCGGCGGCCCTGCGCGCGGACGACGCGGCCACCGACGGCACCGTGCGCAGCCCCATGCCCGGCACCGTCCTGGACGTGCCCGTCCGGGTGGGCCAACGGGTCACCGCCGGCACCACCCTCGCGGTGGTCGAGGCGATGAAGATGGAGCACTCCGTGCCCTCCCCGATCGACGGCACCGTCACCACCGTGGCGGTCCGTCCCGGTTCCCCCGTGCCCATGGACGCCGTCCTGGTCACCGTCGAGACCGAGAACCCGGCCGACACCCCTTCCACCTCCACCGAGGAGCAGCGATGAACCGTCACGAACTCTCCACCGAGCACGCCGACCTGCGGGCCGCCGTGGAGACCTTCGCCCGGACCGAGGTCGCGCCGGTGATCGGCGACTTCTACGAGCGGAACGCCTTCCCGTACGACATCGTCGCCAAGATGGGTCAGATGGGGCTGTTCGGGCTGCCCTTCCCCGAGGAGTACGGGGGCATGGGCGGCGACTACTTCGCCCTGTGCCTGGCCCTGGAGGAGCTCGCCCGGGTGGACTCCTCGGTCGCCATCACCCTGGAGGCCGGGGTGTCGCTCGGCGCCATGCCCATCTACCGGTTCGGTACGGAGGACCAGAAGAAGACGTACCTGTCCGACCTGACCTCGGGCGCGGCCCTCGGCGCGTTCGGTCTGACCGAACCCGACGGCGGTTCGGACGCCGGAGCGACCAAGACCACCGCGCGCCTGGAGGACGGGGCGTGGGTGATCAACGGGACCAAGTCGTTCATCACCAACTCCGGAACCGACATCACCACGCTGGTCACCGTGACCGCCGTGACCGGCCGGCGTGAGGACGGGCGCCCGGAGATCTCCTCCATCCTCGTGCCCCGCGGCACACCGGGCTTCTCGGTCGGCCAGAAGTACTCCAAGGTGGGCTGGAACGCCTCCGACACCAACGAGCTGGTGTTCGAGGACTGCCGCGTGCCCGAGGCCAACCTCGTCGGTGAGCGCGGACGCGGGTACGCCCAGTTCCTGCGCATCCTCGACGAGGGCCGGATCGCCATCGCGGCGCTCTCGGTCGGACTGGCCCAGGGCTGTGTGGACGAGAGCGTGCGCTACGCCCACGAACGTCAGGCCTTCGGCCACAGCATCGGTGCCTACCAGGCGATCCAGTTCAAGATCGCCGAGATGGAGGCCCGCGCGCACACCGCCCGCCTGGCCTACTACGACGCCGCCTCGCGCATGCTGGCCGGTGAGCCCTTCAAGAAGGAGGCGGCCATCGCCAAGCTGGTGGCCTCCAACGCCGCCATGGACAACGCCCGCGACGCCACCCAGGTGTTCGGCGGCTACGGCTTCATGAACGACTACGCGGTGGGCCGGTTCTACCGCGACGCCAAGATCCTGGAGGTCGGTGAGGGGACGAGCGAGGTGCAGAAGATGCTCATCGCGCGGGAACTCGGGCTGCCCGCCTGATCCGCCCCCGGTGGGGCCCCGGCGCGCACCGCGCCGGGGCCCCACCGGTGTCCTCGCCGTCGCCGGCCGGGGGCCACCGAGGGCGGGACGCGCGGCGGCACAAGGGGTGCGAGCGGCGTCGAACACCGCCGACCAGGGCCGCGCCCGGCAGCGGGGACCCCGACGGTCGGCCCGGATCCCCCACCGGAGGTGGGACGACCACCCGGGTCCGGTGGGACTCGGCGCGGATCCTCCGGTCGCGGACCCGGGGTCCGGGATGCGCGCTCCGGGACGAACTGGGAACATGGGCCCGTTTTCGGATACCCCTTCACCCCCCGTGAGGTTCGGACGCAGTGCCCACGCCCCTCTTCTCCCCCTCGCACGATCCCACCGACATCGCCCCGCTGGGAGCGCACGACCCGGTGCGGCTCGGTCCCTACCGGCTGACGGGTCGGCTCGGTTTCGGCGGCATGGGCACCGTCTACCTGGCCCGTTCGCCGTTCGGGCGGACGGTGGCGGTCAAGGCCGTCCACCCCGAACTCGTCGACGAACCCGAGTTCCGGGAGCGCTTCGCCCGGGAGGTGACCGCCCTGCGCCGGGTCCGGAGCCGCTTCGTGCCGCGGTTCGCCGGGGCCTCCCCCCGGGCCGACATCCCCTGGCTGGCCACCGGGCACATCCCCGGACCGACCCTGCACGAGCAGGTGCGCAACGTACGGCCGCTGCGGGACGGCGCTCTGGCCCGGGTCGTCACCGGGGTGGCCGCGGCCCTCGCCGACATCCACCGCGCCGGGATCGTGCACAGCGATCTGAAACCCGGCAACGTCATCCTCTCCCCGCGCGGACCTCGGGTCCTGGACTTCGGCGTCGCCACCCGACGGGCCGAGCAGAGCCCGCACGGCCCGCTGTGGGGCACACCCGGGTGGGTGGCGCCCGAGCGTCTGCGGGGCTTCCCCGCCTCGGCCGCCTCGGACGTGTTCAACTGGGCTCAGTTGACCGCCTACTCCGCCACGGGACGCAACCCCTTCGGCGCCGGCACACCGGAGGCGACCGCGCGGAGGATCCTGCGCGGGGAGGCGGACCTCATCGGGCTGCCGGGCGAGTTCCTCCCCACGGTGCGCGCGGCCCTGGCCGCCTCCCCCGCCTTGCGCCCCACCCCGGAGCAGATCCTGTCGTCACTGAACCGTGCCGGGGTCACCCGCCCCTACTGACCGTGGCCACTTCCGGTCAGGGCTCACCCTGCGCGGGCGCGGCGTCGCGCGCCGTGCGGCACACGCCGCGCAGGTCACGCCGTGGGCGTGACGCATGTGCACCAGGTGCCCCCTGTGAATTCAGTGAGACCAGAGAAAAAACACAAGGGGTGACAAGCAGCGACAATCGACACAGAATGGTCCCACAGTGGTCGGTGTGGACCCCCTGTCATCGGGTCCGCCTCGGGCCCGGATCGCCAGGGCATCCCCGCCCCGGGTTCCTCGGCCTTCATGATCCCCACCGGAGGAGATCGGGATGGAAGGCGCCCTTTCGATGATCGCCCTGGTCGCCGTCGTGGTGTCCGCCGGTGCGATCACCGTCGCCGCGCACTTTCGCAAGGAACGCGTCACCGAGCTGCACTCCTGGGCCCGCGAACACGGCTGGGAGTACGCCGAACACGACGATCCGCCCCTGGAGGGCGCGACCCTGCCGGACGCTCTGCTGGGGCACTCCCCCCGCGTGCGCCACGTGCTCCGCGGTGTCCGTGGCCGGCACCGGGTCGTCATGTTCGAACTCACCCTCGTGGGAGGGCGACGCGGCGGCGAGACGGTCCACCGCGTGGTCGCCGTGAGCACGCCGGGCCCCGGAGCGGATCTGGAGATCCACCGACGCGACCTGGCCCGGACGGTGTCCTTCGACGGTCGAGGCGCCCCCGAGGAGGTCCGGGCGTCCTTCTCGGCCGCCTTCCACGTCGTCGGCGCCGACGCGCACTTCACGCGGGCGGTGCTGGACCACGCGACCGCCTCGTGGCTGCTGTCGGACTGGCGCTCCCGTTCCTTCCCCCTCCGTTTCACCGGCGAGCACCTTCTGACCTGGGCACCGATGGGGCTCGACCCCGCCCGAGCGCTCACCGCGGCGGACTACCTGATCGCACTCGTGGAACGGGTCCCGGACCAGGCCTGGGAGCACCACACCGCCGGGTCCTGAAGCCGCAGGGGCACCTCACCGCAGGTGCGGGCCCACGGTGAGCGCCGGATAAAATCCGGGGTGCCCCCGACCCTCGAGGAGTAGGACTTCATGAGCGACCCCAATGCCACACACCACATCTCCCGGGCCGACCTCTTCCGCGACGACGAAGAGGAGAGCGCCCCGGACCCGGGCGCCACCGCGCAGATCTCTCGCGAGGACCTCTTCAAGGACGAGCAGGAGAAGCGCGAGCGTCCCTGACGGTCGCCTCCACGCGCGGAGAGCTCCCGCCCCCTTGAGGGGACGGGAGCTCTCTCTGTGTATCCACACCCGGGTGCGGGCGCCCCGCACGCATCCCACCCCGTGCACCACGGGAGTGTGCGTTCGGGCGCCGTCGGGCCGTGCTTCCCACGACCCGGGGGTGCCGGAGGTCCCCACCGTGCCGTCGGGCGCCCGAACACGGGCCGAAGCGCGGCGGAGACCCCAGGCGAACACGCCCTAGATCGTTGATGGGAAATCCCTGAAACGCCTGCGGGCAAGACGAAGGGCGTCGAGGATCAGTGTGTGACCAAAGACCTTGACGCCCTTCTGACA
>NZ_QOCZ01000122.1 GCF_018207095.1 Nocardiopsis sp. MG754419
GCCCACCGGAGCCGGACGGCGATGAGGTCGTGGGCGAGCGTCGGAAGGGCCGGCGCCGAAGGCGAGGAGTGCGCGGTCGGATGCGCGCGCTCTGGCGTCGGGCCTGCCGCGCGTGCGGACGACGGATGCCCGAACGTGACGACCCGGGTGGGGGCACCGGCGGCGGGCGCGACAACGAGAACTCTTAAGCCTACGCGGGTCCGAGCTCGACCGGGCGGATGGGGGAAGACACCCACCCGAACCGGACGGACCCCGTCGCGTAGCGCGAACACCGCGCCGCCGGTGACCCAGGGCTATAAGCCCTGCACACAAGGTACCGGATGCGGAACGTGGAACGGGCGCGCCACCGAGGTGACGCGCCCGAGTACGGGGCACCCGGCCGCAGGACCCCGGGGGACCCCGCGACGGTGCCGGTGATTCAGGAGTTGATCGCCTCGATCGACGCGAGCAGGTCCGCCCGCAGGTCGTCGTTGACGGGCGTGGAGTCGGTCTCCGCGGAGGCCTCCTCCTGGCCCTCGGGGCTGACCACGTACCTCAGGAACGCCTTGACCCGCTCGGCCTCGGCCTCGTCCGGGTAGTCCAGGCAGGCCGACTCGTAGCTGACCAGGACCAAGGGGTAGCTGCCGGGCTCGGTGGTGCCGTAGTCCAGGGCCAGCGCCAGGTCGAACTCGCTCGTGTTCTCCTCACGGCGCGGGGAGTCGGCCACCACCTTGGCGGCCGCCTCCGGGGAGATCTCCACGAACTCGTCGCCCACACCGATGTTCGCGGCGGGCAGGCCGTGCAGGTGGGACATCTCCACGTAGCCGATGGCGCCCTCGGCGCGCGAGACCGTGTCGGCGATACCGCTGTTGCCCTGCGCGGACTCGCGCGGGGCCAGCGGCCACTGGCCGCCGGGCTCATGCGGCCAGGCGTCGGGCGCGGCCTCGGAAAGGTAGTGCGTGAAGTTCTCCGTGGTGCCGGAGTCGTCGGCCCGGCTCACCTGCGTGATGGCCAGGTCGGGCAGGTCCACGTCCGGGTTGTCCTCGGCGATCGCCGGGTCGTCCCAGCGCGTGATGTCCTGGTCGAAGATCCGCGCGACGGTGTCGGGACGCAGGTTGAGCGAGTCGACGCCCTCTACGTTGAACACCACCGCGATGGCCACCACGTAGGCGGGCAGGTTGATGGTGTCGGAGTCCCCGCAACGGGCCATCGCGTCGGCGTTCTCGTCCGCGTCCAGGGCGGCGTCGGTCCCGGCGAAGGACACCGCGCCGTCGATGAACTGGTTACGACCGCCACCGGAACCGATGGAGTCGTAGTAGATGCGCGCGTCCTCACAGGCGGACTGGAAACCCGCGATCCACGTGGTCATCGCGTTCTCCTGGGCGCTGGAACCCGAGGCGTGCAGGCTGCCCGAGAAGCACTCCAGGTCGTCGGGGACCGCGGGCGCCGCGCCCTGCACGGCGTCGTCACTGCCGCAGGCGGTGGCCGCCAGCATCAGTCCGGCCAGCGCGGCCGAGGCCGCACCCCGGTAGACGTGGCCGCGCCGTCCGGGACGGTCCTGGGTGCTGGTGCGCTTGTTGGACGGGAGCACGCTGCTTCTATCCCCTTCGTCGGTGTCGGTGGTCCTCGTTGTCTTCACCGCTCGCCGCCGGTCATCGGCGCGTTGTCGCTGGTAATGGAACACCGCCGAAGAATTCAACCACGGCCGCACCACCTTCCCCAACGCGGGTGTGTGTCGAACCGGACGTCTCCGTGGCGAGGTGGGGGATGGTGAGTGGACACGAGGTGAACGAAGGGTGGTCCGTCGGTGAAAGGTGACGGGAACCGGCGTGGCGGACGCGTGCGCGAGCGTCCCTCACCTGGGCTTGGACACCGTGCATGACACGCCGGGAGCAGGGGCAGGAAATCCGATGATGAGTGCCGAGAGAACGTTCCACAGCGCGCCCACGTCGACCTACCGCCTGCAGTTGCGCCCCGGTCTGACCCTGGACGACGCGGCAGGCCTGCTCGACCACCTGCGCCGACTGGGAGTGGGCGCCGTCTACCTCTCACCGATCCTCACCGCCGCCCCCGGGTCCGACCACGGGTACGACGTGGTCGATCCCACACGCGTGTCCACGGCTCTGGGCGGCCCGGAGGCGTGGACGGCGCTCGCCGACCGCGCCCACGCCCTCGGGCTCGGTGTCATCGTCGACATCGTCCCCAACCACATGTCGGTGGCCCGTCCCGACGCGAACCCGTGGTGGTGGGACGTCCTCGCCCACGGCCGCGACTCGGTCTACGCGCGCTGCTTCGACATCGACTTCGACTCCGGTCCGATCCTCCTTCCTGTACTGGGCGACGACGGCCGTGCCGCCCTGGAGGGGCTCACCATCGCCGACGGCCACCTGGTCCACTTCGACCAACGCTTCCCGTTGGCCCCGGGCACCCACACCCCCGGCGACGACGTCGAGGACGTGCACCGGCGCCAGCACTACCGGCTGGTCTCCTGGCGGCGCGGCGACGGCGAACTCACCTACCGGCGCTTCTTCGACGTCGACCACCTCGCGGCCGTCCGCGTCGAGGAGCCCGGGGTCTTCGACGCGACCCACGCCGAGATCCTCCGTTGGGGAAGTGAAGGCCTCGCCGACGGCCTCCGCGTGGACCACGTCGACGGTCTCAGCGACCCCGGGGGCTACCTGCGCCGGCTGGCCGAACGCTTCGACGGCTGGATCGTCGTCGAGAAGATCCTCGCCCCCGGGGAGACCCTGCCCGCCTCCTGGCCGGTCGCCGGAACCACCGGCTACGACGCGCTGCGGGAGATCTGCGGGGTGTTCGTCGACCCCGAGGCCGAACCCGTCCTGACCACCCTGGCCCGCGACCACGGGGTGGCCACCGACGTCACCGCGATCGACGCCCAGGCCCGTGGACACGCCGCCGGTGAACTCCTGCGCGCCGAGGTCCGCCGGATCGCCGCCCTGCTCCCGCCCGAGGGCGCCGACCCCCGCCAGGCCGAGGAGACCGTGGCCGAACTCCTCGCCTCCTTCGACGTCTACCGCTCCTACCTCCCCGAGGGGGAGGGCGCCTGGGCGCGCGCCGTACGCACCGCGGCCGACCGCCGTCCCGACCTCCAACCCGTTCTCAAGGGCATCGACCGCGCCGTGCGGGCCGAACCCCACGGCGACATCGCCCGCCGCGTCCAACAGACCAGCGGCATGGTCGTGGCCATGGGCACCGAGAACACGGCCTTCTACCGCGGCACCCGCTTCGTGGCCCTCAACGAGGTGGGCGGCGAACCGGACGCCTTCGGCGTCGACGTGGCCGCGTTCCACGCCGCGCACCTGCGCCGCGAGGCCACCGAACCGCACACCATGACCACCCTGTCCACCCACGACACCAAACGGTCCGAGGACGTGCGCGCCCGCCTGGCCGTCCTGTCGGAGCTCCCCGGCGACTTCGCGGACGCCGTACGCCGCTGGAGCCCACGGGCACCACTGCCCGAGGCCGCGCTCGATCTCCTGGGATGGCAGACCCTCCTGGGCGCCTGGCCCATCGACGACGAACGCCTGGTCGACTACCTGCTCAAAGCGGCCCGCGAGGCCCGCCTCGGGACCTCCTGGACCGACCAGGACCCCGATTTCGAGGACCGGATCCGCTCCTGGCCGGACCGCCTGCGCGCCGACGCCGACCTCTACGCCGAGGTGCGCGCCTTCGCCGAGACCCTCACCGCCCCGGGCTGGAGCAACGCCCTGGGTCAGAAGGCCGTCCACCTGCTCGGGCCCGGTGTACCCGACGTCTACCAGGGCACCGAACTCTGGGACCTGTCCCTGGTCGACCCGGACAACCGACGCCCCGTCGACCACGACGCACGCGCCCGACTCCTGTCCCGTATCGAGGCGGGGTGGCGGCCACCGGTCGACGCCACCGGCGCGGCCAAACTGCACGTGGTCCGCACCTGCCTCCAGGCCCGTCGCGACCTGGACCCCACCGGCTACCTGCCCCTGACGGCCGAGGGGCCGGCCGCCGACCACGCCCTGGCCTTCGCCCGCACCACACGCGGATCCCACGACCCCGCACTGGCCGTGGTCGCCACCCGGCTGCCGCTCACCCTGGCCGACGCCGGCGGCTGGGACGACACCGTGGTGCCGTTGCCCTCCGGACCCGGGCCCTGGACCGACCTGCTGACCGGCCGCACCCTCGTCCCCACGCGCATGGACGGACTCGTCACCGCCCGTCTGGCCGAGGTGCTGGACCACTACCCGGTCGCGGTCCTGGCGAGGAACCGACCACCGGTAGGCTGACGCCGACCATGACGAACACCGACACCGGACCCCGCCTGCGCATGCCCGAACGCGTGGCGGACGCACTGACCTGCCCCGTCTGCGGGCAGGCCCTGAGCCGCGACGCGCGCGGACTCCTCTGTCCCGCCCGGCACAGCTTCAACGTCGCTCGCGAGGGGTACGCCGGGCTGCTCACGGGCGCCACCCCGCCCGGCACCGGCGACAGCAAGGAGATGGTCGCCGACCGACTCCGCTTCCAGACGGCCGGTCACTACGACCCCATCGCCCGTGCCCTCGCCGACGCGCTGACGGGCGGGGCCCGCGACCCCCTGATCGTGGACGTGGGCGGCGGCACCGGCCACTACCTGGCCCGGATCCTGGACGCGCTGCCCGACGCGGTGGGTCTGACCACCGACGTGTCCAAGTTCGCCGCCCGGAAGGCGGCCAAGGCCCACCCCCGGGCGGGGGCGGTCACCGCCGACTCCTGGCGCATCCTGCCCCTGGTCACCGGCGGTGTCGATGCCCTGGTGAACGTGTTCGCCCCCCGCAACGCCGCCGAGTTCCACCGGGTGCTCGCACCCACCGGACGACTCGTGGTCGTCACACCCGCGAGCGACCACCTCGCCGAACTGCGTCCGGCCCTGGGCCTGCTCGACGTGGATCCCCGCAAGGACGAACGCCTGGCGGAGAGCCTGCACACCCGCTTCGCCCCGGCGGGGGAGCGTTCCGTGCGCTTCGCCATGGACCTGTCCCACCCGGACGCGCTCACCGTCGTCGGCATGGGACCCAGCGCCCGTCACGTCACCCCGCAGGATCTGGCCGCCCGCGTGGCCTCCCTGCCCGACCCGGTCCGGGTCACCGCCTCGGTCCGTGTGGGCACCTACCGGCCCGAACCCGCGCGGCGGAGCTGAACCCCGCGTCCCGCACGTGGAACCCGTGTCCGGGCTATGGCCGTCCCGTGTTCTGGACGCGTTCTCCGGGTCTTGGACGAGGCTTGCGCGTACCGGCGCCGAATCCGCGTGGGGACGGTCGGGTGGGTCGCGCCGCCGGGCGTGGGGTTCAGCCCGATCCGGGCAGGGAGAGGCCGCCGCTCCTGCGGTCCGCGTAGGACAACGCGGCCTCCAGCTCGGCCACCGCCAGGCGCATCCGCTCCACCACCGCCGGATCCTCGTACTCGCCCTGCGCGTCCACCCGTGACCCCGCGCGGGACACGACCACACAGTCGACCAGCACCGCCCCCAGCAGGGTCAGGGTCGGCATGAGCGGCGCGTGGGCCCGCATCCCGCCGGCCTGGCCGGGGGAGGCGCTCATCAACAGGGTCGGCCTGCCCACCAGGCCACCCGAACCGACCAACCAGTCGATGGCGTTCTTGGTCACCCCCGCGGGGCCGTGCGCGTACTCGGGTGTGGCGATCACCAGCCCGGACGCGCGAGCGGCCAGGTGCCGGAACGCGTGCACGGAGTCGGGCCAGCGATGCTCGTCGCCCTCCACATCGGGGTTGAAGAGCGGCAGCCGCCCGGCCAGGTCCCCACCGGCCACGGTGAGCCCCGGCCCCACCCGCGACACCAGTCGCAGCAGAGCCGCGTTGTACGACCCCCGCCGTAGGCTTCCGCAGATCCCCAACACCAGCCGCTCGGTCATGGCCACACCCTCTCACGCCGGGCCCGTACCGAACGGGCGAACAGGAGACGGAGAAGGGGACGACCGGGCCCCTCGACCGTGAAGGGCGAAGGGCGAAGGGCGAAGGGCAGAGGGCGGACGCGTGCCGTCGTGCCTCCGTGCCGGTCCGATCGGAGGCGCACACCATGACGGCGCGCCCGGTTCGACCGGCCCCGTGCCGGGGTAGGCACCCTGCGTGAACGAACTGGCGACGGAACCGACCCTGCCCGCCACCCCCGGACGCGGCGTCCACGGAGACTTCTCGGTCTGGGCGCCCGAAGCCCGCACCGTGCGTGTGCGCGTGGACGGCACCGACCACCTCATGGACCGCGACGACCACGGTTGGTGGCACGCCACGGTCGCCCGGGCCGCCCCCGGCTCCGACTACGCCTACCTCCTCGACGACGACGCACAGGCCCTGCCCGACCCGCGCTCCCTGTGGCAGCCCGCCGGTGTGCACGCCCCCAGCCGCGTCTACGACCACGACGCCCACCCCTGGGCCGACGACGACTGGACCGGTCGCCCCCTCGCCGGGGCGGTGATCTACGAACTCCACGTCGGCACCTTCACCCCCGAGGGCACCCTCACCGCCGCCGTCGGCCGCCTCGACCACCTGGTCGACCTCGGGGTCACTCACGTCGAACTCCTCCCTCTCAACGCCTTCGACGGCACCCACGGCTGGGGCTACGACGGCGTTCTGTGGTCGGTGGTGCACGAGCCCTACGGTGGACCCGACGCCCTCAAGGGGTTCGTCGACGCCTGCCACCGCCGCGGACTCGCCGTGCTGCTCGACGTGGTCTACAACCACCTGGGGCCCTCCGGCGCCTACCTCCCGCGCTTCGGTCCCTACTTCACCGGAGAGAACGCCTGGGGTCCCTCCCTCAACCTGGACGGTCCCCACTCCGACCCCGTGCGCGACCTGGTCGTCCACGGCGCCCTGGACTGGCTGCGCCACTACCACCTGGACGGCCTGCGCCTGGACGCCGTGCACGCCCTGCACGACGACCGCGCCGTACCGATCCTGGTCGAACTCTCCGACGCCGTCGACGCCCTGGCCGCCGGGGTCGGCCGTCCCCTCGCGCTGATCGCCGAGTCCGACCGCAACGACCCGCGGACCGTCCTGCCCCGCGAGGCCGGTGGCATGGGGATGACCGCCCAGTGGTCCGACGACCTGCACCACGCACTGCACGTGGCCCTGACCGGTGAGACACACGGCTACTACGCCGACTTCGCCGGTCCCGACGTCCTCGCCGACGTCCTGCGGCACGTGTTCCGGCACGACGGCGGCACCTCCTCCTTCCGCGGCCGTCGCCACGGTGCCCCGGTCGACACCCACCGCGTCCCCGGCGGCCGGTTCCTCGCCTACGTGTCCACCCACGACCAGATCGGCAACCGTGCCCGCGGCGACCGCATGGGCGAACACCTCTCACCCGGCCTGCTCACCTGCGGCGCCGCCCTGGTGCTGTGCTCGCCCTACACCCCGATGATCTTCATGGGGGAGGAGTGGGGCGCCACCACGCCCTGGCCGTTCTTCGCCTCCTTCACCGACCCCGACCTCGTCCAGGGGGTGCGCACCGGACGCGGCCGCGAGTTCGCCGCCCTGGGCTGGTCGGAGGAGGACATCCCCGACCCCATGGATCCGGCCACCCGCGACCGCGCCGTCCTCGACTGGTCCGAGGCCGAGAAGGAACCGGGCTCCCTGGTCCTGGAGACCTACCGCGCGCTCATCGCGCTGCGCCGGGCCGAACCCGAACTGTCCGACCCCCGTCTGGATCGCCTGGA
This sequence comes from Nocardiopsis sp. MG754419, assembly GCF_018207095.1. GTDB lineage: Bacteria > Actinomycetota > Actinomycetes > Streptosporangiales > Streptosporangiaceae > Nocardiopsis. The sequence goes on from NZ_QOCZ01000122.1 coordinate 7,680, forward strand.
GGTCACCACCGGCCAGGACGGTCGACAACTCGTCATCAAGCGCGGCTCGCTGCGCCTGGTCTGCAACCTCGCCGCGACCGAGGCCCGCATGGAACTGGACGCCCCACCCCGAGAACTCCTGCTCGCCAACGGCTACGCCCACATCCAGGACACAGGCATCGACACCCCCGGAGAGTTCTTCGCCATCCTCCGCGTGTGATCGACGGGGCCGGTCGTCCACAGGTTCCTGGGTGGGGTCCGGTGGGGTGTTGGTGGTGCGTGGTCTCATCGGAACCGGGGGCGCTTCGGTTTCCGCCGGTTCCGCGCTGCACGGAAAGTGTTCGGCGCATTGTGGGGTCCACTGAGTTCACCCCCGGCAGTGGCCAGTGCGGCCCTGAATCCGGCGCCCAGGCAGGTGGCGGCAGCAGTGGGGGTCAGAGCGACGCACAGCGTCGAGCCGGGTGGCGGTTCGGAGCGCCGGCCTGAGGCGGCCTTGCGTTCGGAGAACGGCGGTGCACCAAGTGGGCCGTGAGGGCTCAGCGATGGTGACGGGGCACCGTGAGCGCAGCGAAGAAACGGGCTCCCTGGCGTTCCTCAGCCTCCGTGTGCGGGCTGGTGGGTGCGGCTCGACCGATCCCCCAACTCATCCAGCGCGTCGGACAGCTCTGTGGCCACGACCAGATCATCCAGGGTGGAGGCGGACAGGAAGCCGGCGTCCACGATGCCCTGCAGCGCCTGGACGGTCGGTGCCCAGAAACCCCCCGCGTCCAAGAACCCGACAGGCTTGGCGTGGAAGCCCAGTTGTCGCCAGGACCACACCTCGAAGATCTCTTCCAGTGTGCCCAGACCGCCGGGCAGCGCGAGGAAGGCGTCGGCGTGGTCGGCCATCAGGGACTTGCGCTCGTGCATCGTGTCGCACAGGTGCAGTTCGGTGACCCCTTCGTGAGCCCACTCGCGATCCACCATGGTGCGCGGGATGACACCGATGACCTCGCCGCCGGCCTTGAGAGCACTGTCGGCCAGAACCCCCATCAGTCCGCGCCGGCCACCGCCATAGACGATGCCGATGCCGCGTCGTGCCAATTCCGTTCCCACCGCTGCCGTGAGTTCGGCGTGCGCCGGGTCGTGTCCGTCGGATGAGGCGAGGAAGACGGCAAGGCGGCGCATGGGACCTCCGGGTTCGTGGGAGCAGACCCTCGTGTTTACCACAGGCGCACCAGCACTGACCAAGGAGTTCGTCGGGCACTGCGCTGAGGGAGGCTCTCTTCGGCGACCTCGGTCAAGCGTGCGGCACGGTGGATGCGGGTGACGAGTGCGCGGGTCGAATTCGTCACCTCCCTCGGATGCAAGCGATGGTCGGATTCTTCCAGGTTCAATGAGGATGTGTGATGAACAGATCTTCGCGCATGATCCAGAGAAACACGGAAAGGCGTGGGGTGAATGTACGGGGGCGATGCTGTCGAGTTATTCGAGAGCCGTCTTCTCCGCTGTGCTCGAGACCGACGGATGGCTTCAATGCCATCCCCGTTGCACGCAACGGGGCATGGGTAGCCTCCCGATGGGCCATGTGCGGGCGCACGGGTTCGGGGCCTCGGCCTGGTGGTGGGCTTGCGCCATGGGGTGTGCGGTGTCAGCTCCAGGCCTGAACGGAGCGCTGCCCACCGGCCTCCAGCAGGGCGCCCTCGGCCTCCATCCCCGCCAGGCGGGTCAGTATCGCGTACCGGGCCAGATCCATCTCGCGCTGCGCCTGTTCGGCCACCTCCAGTACCGAAGCGGCGCATCCCGGCGGAACGTCGGCGGCGAAGAATTCGGCGACCTCTTTCCGGTCGGCCCGCACCGCGCCGACCGGGTTGCGCCCGGCCGATGGGTCCGCGACCACTCCAGAAGAATTCATACCCCTATTATACAAAAGAGAGAACAGAAAAGGCAGGCCGGGCCACCAGGTGTGTGGATGTCATTTCGGCTTTCCCGAGTGTCACCTAAGAGGCACCCCGGAGCCTCGTGCTGCACTCATCCCGGTAAGCGAAAATGGTCCTACGAGTGAAAGAGTTGTGTTTTTCCTGATGCGCTCGGGGTGACCTCTGTGGAGGCACTGGGCTGATCGAGGGCCTGCTGGGGGCGGGGTTCGGCCGGGCACGGGCCTGATGAGGCCCGGTGGGGCCCCGACCATCTGGTGCCCTTCCCCGATAGCCGCCGAACCGCCGTCGTGGCGAAGCGGGTCAAGGTGGAGCGCCACTCCCAGGGGTGAAGCCCTACTCCGGCGACGACCTTGACGCGCGCAGCGGAGACGGCCACCCTCACGCGGCGGGGAAGGGCCCACTCACCCGAGCCGCGCCCGACCGACCTTGGGGGCTCCCACCTGCGGCGCACCACGAGCACACCCGAACCCCGACCACATCGCCCCACCAGCCAAAGGGGCAGCCTCCGCGGCCCCACAACGGGCCGAACCTTTCCGGGCAGCGCGGAACCGGCGGAAACCGACGCGCCCCCGATTCCAATGAGACCACGCACCACCAACACCCCACCAGACCCCCAGGAACCTGTGGACGACCTGCCTCGCCCCGGGGCCGGTCGAGTAGGGGGCACGATCGCGCCGTCCGGGCGACCGACAGTGACGTCACGTCACCACGGCACCCTCGGAAACATCATGGTCGGATATTGACGTGGCGACACTGCCCTTCGGCGGCGAGGGCGGATGGAATGGGGACCGAGATCACGAGCGAGGAGCCCATCACCATGTCGACCCGCCCCGGCCACTCTCGGCGTTCGATTCCGGACGACAGCATCGCCCCGCCGCGTCCCGGATGGCCGGAGATCGGGGTGGGTCTGCTCGCCGCGGTGCTCACCACGGCCCTGCTGGTGTTCTTCGGTCCGGTCGGGCCGCTGGACCTGGATCCGGTGGTGTTCGGACTCCTCGTGGCCGCCTGGTCGGGTGTGGTCGGACTGGTCGGGTTCGCCGCGGCGGCGATGCTCCGCATCCGTTCCCTGGCCGCCTTCGGCGTCCGTCGCACCACCTGGCGCTGGATGCTCATCGGTGTGGCCGCCGGTCTGTTCGCCTTCCTCTTCAAGGGTGTGGTGAACGCCGGCCTCATCGCCGTCGGCTTCGACTCCGACCCCCAGGGCATGTACTACGACGCCGCGGGCGGTGGTGTGTGGCCGTTGGTGCTGACGCTCCTCTTCCTGTCCATCCTGACTCCCATCGGTGAGGAGTTCCTCTTCCGCGGGGTCATCACCAACGCCCTGCTGCGCTACGGTCCGGTCATCGGTGTGGTGTCCGGTTCGCTGATCTTCGCCCTCTTCCACGGCATCAACCTGGCCTTCCCCACCGCTTTCGTGGTGGGCGTGGTCGCCGCCGAGGTCATGCGGCGCAGCGGGTCGATCTGGCCGGCGGTGGTCGTGCACGTCGTCAACAACCTCGGGCTGCCGCTGTTCGTGCTCTTCTCCGGGATCGTCGACGTCGGCTGACCCCACGCTCCACTCCCGCGCAGTCGCCGGGCCACAACGACCGCTCCATCCCGTCGGCCCCGCGTCCGCTACCGGACGCGGGGCCGACGGTGTTCGGTCGGTCGTGTTCAGTCCGCCGTGGCCGTGGAGCCCAGCAGTTCACGGATCCTTCCCGCGATCCGATGGAACTCGGGGTTCTCCAGCGTGGGCTCGTACTCGCGGTGGCCCGGGATGCCGACGGTGAACTCCTCGATGATCCGGCCCGGCCGCGGACCCATCACGACGGCCCGTGAGGCCAGGTAGACCGCCTCGGCCACCGAGTGCGTCACCAGCACGACGGTCATACCGGTGGCCTCCCAGATCCGACGCAGCTCGACGTTCATGTTCTCCCTGGTCAGAGCATCCAGGGCGCCGAAGGGCTCGTCCATCAACAGCACGTCCGGTTCGTGCAGGAGCGCCCGGCACAGCGAGACGCGCTGTTGCATACCGCCGGACAGTTCGAAGGGCATCGCCTTCTCGAAGCCGGTCAGGCCGGTCATCTCGATGAGCTCGTCGGCCCTTCTGCGCGCCCAGACCTTGGGCAGCCCGCGCATCTCGGCCTGGAACAGGATGTTGTCCCGGGCGTTGCGCCAGTCCAGGAGCGCCGCCCGCTGGAAGACGAAACCGACGTCCCGGCGGGGTCCCACCACCGGGGTGCCCCGCAGGGCGACCTCGCCCGCGGCCGTTGCGGTGAGACCGGCGACCACCCGCAACAGGGTCGACTTCCCGCAACCGGAGGGTCCGGCGATGGTGAGGAACTCGCCGCGTTCGATGGTCAGGTCGATGGCACTGAGGGCGTGCACCGTGCGCGCCTTGCTCTCGAAGGTGACGTCGACCCCGTGGAGGTCGACCATGGGCCCCTCCGGCATGGACGGTTCGCTCCCCGTCGCCCGGTCCGCGGTTCCCGCGTACATGTCGACCTACCCTCCCACTGTGAACGAGGGGTCGTAGTACTCCTCGGTGGGCTTGGCCTCGTCGATGAGCCCGGCCTCGGTGAGCACCTCGATGGTCTGCCGCCAGTCCTCGTCGGCGTTGACCCCCGGAGCCTGGCCCTCGGTGTTCTCCGTGGCCAAGAGTTCGATGGTCTCCTCCCACTGTTCGAGGAGCACACCGGCGTCGGGCAGCTGCGGGTCGCGACCCTCCATGGCGGCGACCGCGTCCTCGGGCGCCTCCTGAGCGGCGGCGAAGGCCTCCGATGTGGCGGCGACCATCCGTTCCACCAGGTCGGGGTCGTCCGCGATGGTGGAGGTGTGGGCGATGAGGCCGTTGCTGTAGAAGTTGAGCCCGGCGTCGGTGTAGCGCAGATAGCTCACCTCGCGGCCGCTCTCGTCGGCGATCTTCGGCCCCTGGTCGTGGGCGAAGCCGATGAGGCCGTCGACCTGGCCGGACATCATCGCCGCGTTCTTGCCCGCCGCGTCGAGGTTCTGTTGTTCGACGTCCTCATCGGACAGACCGACGGCCTCCAGGTACAGGGGGAACGTGGTCGTGACCGCGTCGCCCGCGGACACCGCGATCGTCCGGCCCTGGAGGTCCTCCGGCTCGGAGATCCCCGTGTCGCTGAAGAATTGGACCGCCGAGGGAGTGGACTGCAGGAAGACGCCGACCGACCGGACGTCGACGCCCTGGTCGATGTTGGTGAGCAGGGCGGGGGCGTCGGCCCAGCCGAAGTCGTAGCTCTGCTGTCCGACGGACTGCACGGTCTTGGCCGAGCCCTGGCCCGCGTCGACGGTGAGCGAGATCCCGTGCTCCTCGAAGATCCCCTCCTCGACGCCGTAGTAGAAGGGGGCGTGTTCGCCGTAGGGGTACCAGTTGAGCTGCAGTGAGACGTCCGTGGTGTCACCACCGTCGGCCGCCCCTCCGCCGCCGCAGGCGACGAGGGCGAGCGCCGAGGCTCCGGCGACGAGTGCGGTCAGGGCCGGGTGCCTGGTGGCTCCGGGTGCGCGTGTGGGCATGCGAGGGTCCTCCGGGTCTCAGGGGGTCAGCCGCGGTTGCGGTGTGAGGCGTGCCAGGGGATGAGGAACATCTCGGCGACGTGGATGATCGCGAAGAGCAGGACGCCGAGGGCCGACATGATGATGAGGGCGGCGAAGAGCATGGCCGTGTCGATGTTGCCGTTGGCCTGCAGGATCACGTATCCCAGACCGGAGTTGGCGCCGACGAACTCGCCCACCACGGCGCCGGTGACCGCCAGGGTCGCCGCGATCTTGAGGCCCGAGAGCAGCTCGGGCAGGGCCGCGGGGAAGCGGACCTTCCAGAAGGTCTTGAGCCGGGAGGCCCCCATGGTGGAGGTGAGTTCGAGGAGTTCGGGGTCGACCGAGCGCAGGCCGCTGATCCCCGAGATCACGACGGGGAAGAAGGCCATGAGCACGGCCACGAGGATCTTCGGGCTGGCGCCGAACCCCAGCCACACCACGAACAGCGGGGCGATGGCGATCTTCGGGATGACCTGGGCGAACAGGATGAGCGGGTAGAAGGTCCGCTCCAGGGTGGGGGAGTAGACCATGAACACCGCGACGAGGACGCCGACCACGGCGGCGATCACGAAGCCGACGACGGTCTCCATGGTGGTGACGAGCGTGTGGGTCCACAGGTAGGCCGCGTTGTCAGTAAACGCTTTCCACGTGTCCACGGGAGAAGGAAGGATGTAGGGCGCGACCAGCCCCCCGAGGGTGACGAGGAACCACGCGACCAGGAGCAGTGCGAGGAAGGCCAGGGGATAGGCCAGCGTGTACGGGCTCTGTGCGCCGCGTCCGCGGGTGCCGCCGGAGGGTTTCGGGGTTCGCGCCCGGGGGGTGGGGGGAGCTTGTTCTGCCTGTTGAGTCATGTCTGACCTCATGTCGATCGGCAGGATTTGTCACCTGGGGTAGAAAGCGCTTTCCGTTTCGGGGATATTAAGTACATCACATCCACGGTGTCAACGCCCCTCACGGACAGGACAAGAGGATGCGAAGTACGCGAACCAGGGTGTCCAGCGACGGACCGACCCTCACTGACGTGGCCACACGGGCGGGGGTCTCCCTGGCCACGGCCTCGCGGGTGCTCAACGGCAGCAACCGGAAAGTGGGGCAGGTCAACCGTGATCGTGTCCTCCGGGCGGCCCGGGAGCTCGACTACCGTCCCGATCTGCCCGCGCAGACGATGGCGAGGGGCACGGCCCCCGTGGTCGCCCTGCTCGTCAGCACCATCGACGATCCGTACTTCTCCGCCATCGCCTCCGGCGTCGCCGAGTCCGCCGACGCGCACGGTATGACCGTCACCATCGCGATCACGGCACGCGACAGCGCGCTCGAACTCTCCTCGGTGCGTCTGCTGCGGAGCCAGCGTCCCCGCGCGATCCTGCTGTGCGGCAGCCGCACCACGAACGATCCGCACACCGGGGCCCTGCTCACCGAGATGCGCCGGTTCACCGCCCATGGCGGTAGGGCCGTGTTCATCGGCCAGTCCGAGGGCGGACTGAACGCGGTGTGCCTGGACAACGTCGCGGGCGCCTGCGGGCTGGGCGCCGAACTCGCGGGCCTCGGCTACCGCCGGGCCGCGGTGATCACCGGATCGGAACGGATGCGGACCGCCCAGGAGCGCCTGCAGGGCCTGGCCTCGGCCCTGACCGGGTCCGGTGCCACGGTCGCGCTCGTCGAACGCGACACCTTCGACCGGACGGGGGGCTACCGCTGCACCCGTAGGCTCATCGACTCCGGGCGGCTGGGGGAGGTCGACGTGGTGTGCGCCGGCAACGACGTGATGGCGATCGGCGCGATGACGGCGCTGCGCGAGGCCGGTATCAGGCCGGGGCGCGACATCGCGGTCACCGGGTTCAACGACATCGATACCGCCGCCGACGTCACGCCCAAGCTCACCACCGTGCGGTTCCCGCTCGCCGATCTGGGCCGCCGGGCCACCGACCTCGCCCTGGCTCCGGGCGACCCCGCGGTCGGCGACCTCCTCGTCGAGGGGCACGTGGTCCTGCGGGACTCCTCGCCGCGCCTGCGCTGATCCTCGGGCGCAGGGGTCGGGGCCCGGGGTCGGACGCGCACGTCGCCCACCGCGTCCCCGGGCCCGCCCCCGCGCCGGTCTACCTCGCCCCGGGCCCCGGCGCCGCGACCGGGCCGGTCGAGTCCCGCACGATGAGCTCGGTGCGGATGGGCAGCACGCCACCGGCCGGAACCCGGGCCGGGTCCAGGGCGAAGAGCCCGCTGGTGCGGCCCGCCTCCGTGAGCGGGATGCGCACCGTGGTGAGTGTGGGGACCGCGTCCAGCGCGAAGGGCAGGTCGTCGAAACCGGCCACCGACACGTCGCCGGGCACGTCCATGCCGCGCGCGCGCAGTTCGGTGAGCGCGCCCAGGGCGGCGATGTCGTTGCCCCCCACGACGGCGGTGAGGTCGGGGTTGCGGCGCAGGAGTTCGCCCACCCCGGTGCGGCCGGATTCCCGGTCGAAGTTGCCGACGACGATGGGGCAGCGTTCCCCCGACAGCCCCGCGTCCGCGAGCGCCTGGAGGTGCCCGCTCAGGCGCAGCTGTGACGTCGTGCGATGCTCCGGGCCGGTGATGTAGCCGATGTCGCGGTGGCCCAGTGCCACCAGGTGACCGGTGAGCCTGCGGGCTCCGTCGCGGTTGTCGAAGTCGACCGCGGTCACCCCGGGCAGGGGTTCGTTGTCGGGGCCGCTCAGGGGTGGGCGGCCGCACAGCACCACGTGCGCGCCGGTCGCGGTGAGCTCCGAGATCTGGGAGACGAGGGCGTCGCGGTGGCCGGGGTCGTTGCTGGAGCCGCCGGTGAGCACGACCGCGTGCGCCCGCTGTCGACGCAGCAGTTTCAGGTAGCGCAACTCCCTCTCCGCCGAGCTGCCGGTGTTGCACACCACCGCCAGCACGTCGCCCTCGGCCACGGCGTCCTGGATGCCGCTGGCGATGACACCGAAGAACGGGTCGGCGATGTCGTGGACCAGGATGCCGATGAGGTCGGAGCTGGAGGCCGCCAGGGCGCGGGCGTTGCCGTTGACCACGTACTGGAGTTCGGCGACGGCCTGGTGGACCCGTTCCGCGGTGGACCGGGCCACGGGGTAGTTCCCGTTGAGGACCCGGGACACCGTCGCCGGTGACACCCCGGCCCGTCGTGCCACGTCAGCGAGTTTGGCCGCCATCTCTGCCCTGTTCCCCTCGGCTACGCCGGATCCCGACCGCGAGGCGGCGTCGCCCGTCGACCGTGTGGTGCGGTGCGCGGGGCGTGCGCCGGGGCGGACGGTGCCGACCGGTACTCCACTAGAAAGCGATTACTTCCAGTATGGCCCACGTGTGAGTGCCACGTGGGGGAGGGGCTCTGGACGAATCGTACCTCAGGGGCTGTTGACAAGCCCTCGGAAGTGAACTTACTTTTGCGGCGTAGAAAACGCTTTCTATCGAGCGATCGCGAGCCCCCCATGCCCCCAGCGT
>NZ_QOCZ01000123.1 GCF_018207095.1 Nocardiopsis sp. MG754419
GATTTGGAGCAGTCCTTGCGCGTCCTCAACTGCGCGGACACCGGGGTCCTGGTCGAGGTCGCCGACCTCACCCAGGTCATCGCCCTGGGCGCCGCCCTGGAGGCGGCCCCGCTGCCCGGCGTCACCGACGTCGTCCCCGCCGCACGCACCGTCCTGCTGCGGTTGGAACCCGGCGCCGACCCGGCCGCGGTCGCCGCGGCCGTCACCGAGATCCCCTTGGCCGCGGAGATCGCCCGGGGGCCGGGAGAGACCGTCACCATTCCGGTGCACTACGACGGCGAGGACCTCGCCGACATCGCCGACCTCACCGGGCTCAGCCCCCGCGAGGTCGTCCGGGCGCACACCGCCGCCACCTGGACCGTCGCCTTCTGCGGCTTCGCCCCCGGGTTCGGCTACATGGTGAGCGACGACCCCCGACTCCACGTGCCCCGCCGCGGTGAGGCCCGGACCCGCGTGCCCAAGGGGTCGGTCGCGCTGGCCGGCGAGTTCACCGGGGTGTATCCGCGCAGTTCCCCCGGAGGCTGGCAGTTGCTCGGCCGTACCGACGCCGTGACCTGGGACCTCCAACGCGACCCGCCCGGGCTGCTGCGGCCCGGCGTCCACGTGCGTTTCGAGGAGGCCGCGTGAGCTCTCTGGAGATCCTGGCCACCGGCCCCATGACCACCGTGCAGGACACCGGTCGCTTCGGACACGCCGCCCTCGGCGTGGGCCGTTCCGGCGCCGCCGACGTCCGCTCCCACGCCCTGGCCAACCGGCTGCTCGCCAACCCGTCGGAGGCCGCCACCCTGGAGGCCACCCTCGGCGGGCTGCGCGTGCGCGCCCACGGCCCGGTCACCGTCACCGTGACCGGTGCGGAGGCCCCCGTGAAGGTGGACGGACGCGGCGCGGCCGTCAACGAGGTCCTGCACCTGTCCGACGGCGCCCAACTCACCCTCGGTACGCCCACCCGTGGCCTGCGCACCTACCTGGCGGTGCGCGGCGGGATCGACGTGCCGCCCGTGCTGGGGTCGCGCAGCACCGACGTGCTCGCTGGGCTCGGCCCCGCGCTGCCCGCGCCGGGCGACCTGCTGCCCGTCGGCCCCGCCCCCACGGCCCTCCCGGTCCTGGACCACGCACCCAGAGCCCCGGTCGGGGAGGAGGAGGTGGCGCTGCGGGTGCGCCTGGGCCCCCGCGAGGACTGGTTCACCGACGAGGCCCGCCGCGCCCTGCTCACCGACGCCTACGAGGTCACCCCGCGCAGCGACCGGGTCGGCGCCCGCCTGGCCGGCCCGGCCCTGGAACGGGCCCGCGAGGGCGAACTGCCCAGTGAGGGCATGGTGCCCGGTTCACTCCAGGTGCCGCCCGGCGGCGAGCCCGTCCTGTTCCTCGCCGACCACCCCGTCACCGGTGGCTACCCGGTGATCGCCGTCGTGTGCTCCGCGGACCTGCCGCTCGCAGGGCAGGCCCGTCCCGGCACGCGCATCCGTTTCGTCCCGTGGAGGTAGAGCCCACATGAACTCCGAGACCGTCCCGCCGACCTCCCCGGCCGACCTGTCGCCCGCCCGCGCCCGCGCGCTGTTCCGTGACGGACTGCGCGTCCCCACCTCCGGCTACAGCCCCGGGTACGCACAGGCCAACCTGCTCTGCCTGCCGCGCGACCTCGCCTTCGACTTCCTGTTGTTCGCCCAGCGCAACCCAAAGTCCTGCCCGGTGCTGGACGTCACCGAGCCGGGCGACGTGTCCGCCTCGGTGTTCGACGGCGACCTGCGCACCGACCTGCCCGCCTACCGTGTCTACCGCGACGGCAGGTACGTGGAGGAGCGCACCGACGTCACCGACCTGTGGCGCGAGGACCTGGTGTCCTTCCTCATCGGGTGCAGTTTCACCTTCGAGACCCCGCTGCTGGAGGCCGGGGTCCCGGTCCGCCACATCGAGGCGGGCACCAACGTCGCGATGTACGAGACCGACCGGGCCTGCCGCCCGGCGGGCCGCTTCTCCGGGCCGCTCGTGGTGTCCATGCGCCCGATCCCCGCCGACCGGGTCGCCGACGCGGTGCGGATCACCTCGCGCTACCCGGCCGTGCACGGCGCCCCCGTGCACGTGGGCGACCCCGCGGCCCTGGGCATCCGGGATCTGGCCGCACCGGACCACGGGGACCCCGTGGAGGTCCGCGACGGTGAGATCCCGGTCTTCTGGGCCTGCGGGGTGACCCCCCAGGCGGCCGTGATGGCCTCCGCGCCCGAGTTCGCCATCGGACACGCCCCGGGCCACATGGCCATCACCGACGTGCGCGACTCCGCCTACCAGGTGCCCTGAGCCCGAACCCGTGCGGGCGGCGCCCCGGCCCGGGGCGCCGCCCGTGTGCGTCGGGGCCCGGGGATCCCCTCACGGGCACAGGACGTTCTGGTCGAACCAGGCGAGCAAGAGGATCAACAGCACGAGCACGACGATGGTGGAGAGCCGGTCGGACACCGTGCCTCCTTCGGGCCGGGACGGACGAGGAGACCGTTCTACCGGTACTCCCACCTCCTCGCAGGTCGTTGGCCGGTACCGGACGACACCGCGCGTCACCGGTGACACCGGCCCGAGCACGTCCGGGAGGACCCTCGCCGCCGCGGCCCCCCGACACCGGCCCCACCACCGCGGGCGGTCGCCGGCCCCGGATCAGCGCTCCTCGCCCCCGGAGGCGTCCGGGAACGTCTCGGCGGACCGGTCGCGACCACCGACCAGGCGCCGCCCACGGCCGCCACGCGCCCCCTTCATCCGCAGACCGAGTCGGCGCAGTTCCAGTTCCGCCAGGCGCCCCACGACCGTCTCGTCCCCCCGCTGCCAGGCCAGGGCCGGGTCCTGGTGCACGGCCATCAACCGCGCGGGGGAGGCACCGGACAGCGCGCGCAACGCCAGCAGCCGCGTGCGCGCCTCGGGGGTCAGCGCGGCGAGCCGCCTGGTCGTGGTGGCCCGGTGGATCCAGCGGGCGCGCGCCGGCAGCCAGGTCGCGGCGAGCAGGAGCAGCGGGATGACGGCGACCAGGAGCGGGAGGGTGGTCGCCAGTGAGGACACCGACTCCTGGAAGGAGTCCCCGGCCTCGGTCAGCGACGCGCCGGTCTCGCTCAGGGCGGTGAACGGCGCGGCCAGGGCGTCCCCGGCCATCGGTACCCGGCCCACGTTCTCCGCGGCGGTGTTCATGTTCTCGGTGAAGCCCTCACCGGTGCTCGCCATCAGCTCGCCGGGACGGTTCAGGGACAGGATGATCTCGCGCAGGGACAACGCGGCGGAGACCCACACGAACACCCAGACCACGGCGGCCAGGTCGGAGACGAGTTGCAGGCAGGCGCGGACGGGTGTGTCGGCGTAGGGCTTCACGAGGGGCTCCCGGGGGGTGAGGTGGTGGTCGGTCCACGTTCCCCCGTTACCCGTTTCGTTCCCGCCCACGCGAAACCGCCCACCACGACGGGATCGTCGCACGATCTCCGCGCGAGGCGCCGTTCCGACGGGGCCGGTTCAGCGGTCGGTCGGGGCGGCGCTCCGGTCGCGTACCCGCACGATTTGACTGAGGACCGCCAGCACCGGCAACTCCAGCAACGGGCCCACCACCAGCGCCACCGCGATGAGCGGTCGGTCGGGGAACGCCGCCACCGCGATCGCCAGGGCCACCGGCGAGTTCCGCGCCACGGTCGTCATGGTGAGGGTGACCCGCTGGTCCGAGGGCAGCCGCAACAACCGCCCCGTCCCGGCCGCGACCAAGGGCATGACCAGGAAGAACAGGACCAGCGGCAACAGCAGCACGGCGAGGTCGCCCAGGTGCGCCACGACAGTGCGGGACTGCCAGGCGAACATCGCGAACACCGCGACGTACAGAAGCGGCAGCACCGACGCGGAGGCGGCCGACACCAGCCGCTCGTCCCGCCACGTGGTGCCCTTCCACCGACGCGCCGACCACCGGGCCGCCACCGCCACCACCAGGGGCACCACCAGGACCAAGAGCACCGCCTCCACCAGGGTCCCGGAGTCGACCATGGCCGCCTCGCCGCCCAACAGCAGCACGTACACCGGCAACAGCAGCAACTGCAACACCAGGTTCACCGGCAGCACCGCGGCCGCCACGCCCATGTGTCCCCGGGCGAGCCCGGTGAACACCAGGTACCAGTCCGTGCACGGGGTGACCAGCAGGAGCAGGAGTCCGATCCGCAGGTCGGGGACGCCTCCCAACAGGCCGGCGCCCAAGGCCCACGCGAACAGCGGGGTGAACACGAAGTTCAGCACCAGCCCGGCGACCACCACCGCGCGCGCACTCCGCACGGCACGGACCTGGCCGGCGTCCACCTGCACGAACACCGCCACCAGCATGAGCATGAGCGCCGGCAGCACCAGGTGTCCGGCCGGCCCGCCGATCGGCCACAGCAGCCCGGCCCCCGCCCCGAGGACGGCGGCCAGCGCCACGAACACACTCTGGAACTTCTCTGTTGTGGACACCCTGTGGCTTTCCGTGATGCTCCGGACGACTGAGGAGGGGCACGCCGCGCCGGTGCGTGCTCCGGCGCGCCCTCCAGCCTCTCACCTCCGACGACCCCGGGTCGCGGTGGGCGCGGCCCACCGGTGTCCACCCGGGAACGGGCCCCGGGACCGGCCGGGCGCAACCCTGTCGGCCCCGGGCCACGGTGCCTCCCGTGCCGGGCTCAGCCGGTGATCTCGCCCCGATCGATCGCCGCCGTGCGACGCGCCTCCACGTCGGCCACGAGCAGGTCGACCATCTCCTCCGTCACACCGGCCCCGAAGGTCGCCAGGGCCACGATCGGCATCGAGTCGGCCATCCGCAACAGGTCCTCGGGGATCGCGTCCAACTCCTCCATGCCGGAGCGGACCTCCGCCAGGACCGGACCTCCGATCGCGTGCGATCGCCAGGCCTCGATGGTGGAACGTCGGGTCAGCGGGGGCACGAACCGGTCGCCCGCACTCTCGATCTCCCCCGTCAGCCGCACGTCCCGGGAGGAGGCGCCCACCGACACGGTGAAGGTGTCCGCCGCCAACGACCAGCGGTGGTGCTCGGGGTCCCAGGTGGACAGGTCACGGCCGCTCAGGGGCAGCTCCACACGGGCGCTCTCGCCGGGCTCCAGCGCCACCTTCGCGAAGCCGCGCAGCTCCCGCGCCGGCCGGGTGGGATACCGCTGGGCCGTCCCCGTGTACAGCTGGGCGACCTCCCGGCCGGCCCGATCCCCGGTGTTGGTGACCGTGAACGCCACCGTCCACGTGTCCGTCCCGTTCCCGGAGACCTCCAGTTCGGAGTAGCCGAACGTCGTGTAGGTGAGCCCGAAGCCGAAGGGGTGCGCCACCGGCCGGTCCAGGGTGTCGAAGTGCCGGTAGCCGACGAACACCCCCTCGCCGTAGCGCACGTGCCCGTGCTCACCGGGGAAGTTCAGGTAGGAGGCGTGGTCGGACAGGCGCAGCGGGATGGTCTCGGTCAGTCGGCCCGACGGGGACACCGCACCGGTGAGCACGTCCACGGTGGCCGCCCCGCCCTCCTGGCCCAGCAGCCACCCCTCCAGCACCGCGTCGGCCTCGTCCTGCCAGTCGGCCACCGCCACCACGCCGCCGTTGGACAGCACCACCACGACCCGATCGCTCACCCGGCGTACCCGGGAGAGCAGGTCCCGCTGTTCGGCGGGCAGGTCGATGTCGGTGCGGTCGAACCCCTCCGACTCCAGGTCCTCCGGCAACCCCAGGAAGAGCACGGTGGTGTCGGATCCCTCCGCCAGTGCCACCGCCTCGTCGGCCAGATGCGGTGCCGGCGTCCCGTCCAGGGTGAACCCGGGGGCGAACCGCGTCGGGAACTCCCCGGCCACCTCCTGGAACGCCTCCAGGGCACCGGTCAGACCGGTCGGCACCACGTGGGAGGAACCGCCGCCCTGGTAGCGGGGCGTGCGGGCGAACGCGCCCACGACCGCCACCGATCGGCCCGGTGTCAGCGGCAGCGCCCCGCCGTCGTTCTTCAGCAGGACCAGTGCCTCGGCGGCGGCGTCCCGCGCCAACGCCCGATGCGCCTCGTGTTCGGGGGAGCGGGTGGTGTCGGTGGCCACGCGTTCCTGGACACGCGCGAGTCGCGTGACCACCGTGTCGAGCACCGACGCGTCCAGGGCGCCCGACGTCACCGCGTCGACGATCCGGTCGTCGGTCCCACTGGGCGGCATCTCCAGATCCAACCCGGCGCGCACCGCCTCGACCCGGTCGACCACGGCGCCCCAGTCGGAGACCACCACGCCGTCGAAACCCCACTCCTCGCGCAGCACCGTGGTGAGCAGCCACGGGTCCTGGCTCGCGTACACGCCGTTGATCCGGTTGTAGGAGCACATCACCATCGCCGGCGCGGTGGTCCGGACGACCTCCTCGAACGCCGACAGGTAGATCTCGCGCAGGGTGCGCTCGTCCACGTCGGAACTGGACCGCATCCGGTCCGTCTCCTGGTTGTTGGCGGCGAAGTGCTTCACGCACGCGCCCACACCCTCGGACTGGATCCCCTCCACCAGTGCGGCGGCGATGCGCGCGGTCACGTGCGGATCCTCGGACACGTACTCGAAGTTGCGTCCGCACAGGGGCGAACGCTTGATGTTCATGCCGGGGCCGAGCACCACGTCCACGCCCATGGCGCTCGCCTCGATGCCCAGCGCCGCGCCGACCCGGCGCACCAGGTCGGGGTTCCACGTCGAACCGAGGGCGACCGCCGGGGGGAAGCAGGTGGCGGGTTCGCTTCCACCGATGCCGAGGTGGTCGGCCTCCTCGCGTTGCTGTCGGATCCCGTGCGGGCCGTCCGCCAGGTGCAGACGGCGCAGGACCCCGGGGATCGGCGTGCTGTGCCAGGTGTCGGAACCGGAGGTGGCGGAGGCCTTCGCGGCCGTGTCGAGACGGGAGGCGTCGGTGCTCATACGGACCTTTCGTCGGGCGTTGGGGCTGTTCCGGTGGTCGGCGCCGGGGCGTCCGGCGGGTGACGGTCGGGGGCGGCGATCCCCAGGCTCCGTAGGAAGGCCACGACCGCGGCGCGCATGTCGACGGCGTCGGGGTCGAGGAGCCACTGGACCTGGAGCCCGTCCTGGAGGGCGATGAACTGTCGGGCGGCCGTCTCGGGGGAGGGGTCCGGCCGGCCGTCGAGCAGGGCGGCGAAGGCGGGGACGAGGAGTGCGCGCAGGGAGCGGTAGCGGTCGAGGAAGTACGGGTGCGCGGGGTGCGCGGGGTCGGTGGCCTCCGCGGACAGGTGGACGTAGAGCGCGACCGCGCCCGGGGTGCGGGAGTTGCGATCGACGATGCGCACGAGGTGGTCGATGAGTTCGCGGTGACCGATCCCCGGACCGAGGACCGGGAGCGCGTCGATCTCGTCGCGGCGACGCAGGACGTGGAGGAGGGTGGCCTCCTTGTCGGGGAAGTGGTGCAGGACCCCGGCGTGGGTGAGCCCGGCCCGTGCGGCGATGTCCCGCAGGGAGACGGCACGGTAGCCCGATCGCGCGAAGAGCGCGCCGGCGGCGTCGATGATGCGCCGCCGGGTGCGTTCGCCCTTGGTGCTTCGGGCGCGTTCCGTGTCCGTCACGGGGCACTCTCCTCGTGCGTGGCGGGTCCCGGCCCGGCACCCGTGCCACCGCGTGGGTGGTGCCACCCGCCGGTGGCGTGCGCGTGCGACGGAGCGCCGG
Organism: Nocardiopsis sp. MG754419; assembly: GCF_018207095.1. Lineage (GTDB taxonomy): Bacteria > Actinomycetota > Actinomycetes > Streptosporangiales > Streptosporangiaceae > Nocardiopsis. The sequence goes on from NZ_QOCZ01000123.1 coordinate 7,653, forward strand.
TCGACCGGATCAGAACCTACCAGGTGGTCACTTTGTGATGCCAGACACAAAGCGTGCTCGGTGGATGTGCTCGGCCCCGGCCGTACCGGTGGGAGCGGCCCCGTGCGTCGGAACCCCCGTCGGCGCCGCTCACGCGCCCCACGGATCCGCGCCTCTCGCCGGTCCGGGGCCGGTCGCCGACCGGCCCCGGACCGCGGTCTTCTCCCTCACGCCTTCCGGTTCCAGACACCGGTCGCGGCGGCCTTCGCGGCGTAGTCCTCGAACCCGCCCGCCGGTCGTCCGAGGGCGCGGCGCACCCCGTCGGTCGGCTCCACGTTGCGGCCGTCGAGGACCTCCTGGACCAGCGCGACCAGGCCGCGCGCCAGTTCCTCCGGCGTGCCCTGGGCCGCGGCACCGGCGACGAACTCGTCCGGGGTCACCTTCAGGTGGGCGACGGGGCGCCCTGTCGCCGCGCCCAGGACACCGCCGGCCTCGGCGAAGCTCAACGCGCGGGGCCCGGTGAGTTCGTAGAGCTCACCGGCGTGACCCGGTTCGGTGAGGGCCCGCACGGCGATCTCCGCGACGTCGTCCAGGTCCACGAACGGTTCGGGCACGTCCGCCACGGGCAGGGCCAGGGTCCCCGAACGGACCGCGTCCAGGAAGAAGCCCTCGGAGAAGTTCTGCGCGAAGAAGGAGCAACGGAGCACGGTGAGGTCGGGGAAGTGGGCCCGCACCTCCTGCTCCGCCCGCTGCGCCTCCGGTTCGCCCCGCCCGGACACCAGGGCCATCCGGCGCACCCCCTGTGCGGCGGCGCGCTCGGCGAAGGCCGCGACGGTGGCGCCCGCCCCGGGAAAGGCCAGGTCGGGGTGGTAGCAGAGGTACACGGCGTCCGTCCCCTCCAGGGCCGTGTCCCAGGTGTCGGGGGAGTGCCAGTCGAAGCGCGGGGTGTCGGTCGGCGGGTGGCCCGCCCGGGAGCCGACCCGGTGGTCGACGCCCCGCTCGGTCAGGAGTCGGGTGAGGCGGCGGCCGGTCATGCCGGTGCCTCCGGTGACGAGGACGCGTCGCGTGCCGCTGTGGGTGGTGCTGTTCGTGTTCATGTCTTCAGTACAGCGGGAAAGGGTTGGACGGAACATGGTTCATCTGCTGGACTGCATAAGAGAACGTCCAGATTCGGCCCGGCCGGGAGAAACCCATGGACCCCTTGGTGCACCTGATGGACGGACCCCGCGCCCGCTCCGCCTTCACCCTGCGGGTGGTGATGGGCCCGCCCTGGGCCATCGACGTCCGGGACGGGGCCGCGCTCGCGTTGGTGGTGGTCACCGGTGGGCGGGTCTGGCTGCGTCGTGAGGGCGTCGACCCCGTCCCCGCGGGCCCCGGCGACGTGCTGCTCGTGCGCGGCCCGGAGCCCTACGTGGTGTCGGGCGACCCCGACACCACGCCCCGGACCGTCGTCGAACCCGGGAACCGATGCGTGGATCTCGACGGTCGCGAACTCCGCCTCAGCATGGGTCACGGCGTCGGCACCTGGGGGAACGACGCCGAGGGTCCCGACACCATGATCATCGGAGCCTACGAGGACACCGGCGAGATCGGCCGCCTGGCCCTGGCCGCGCTGCCCCCCTTGGCGGTGCTGCCCGCCGGCTCGGTCGACGCCGCCGTCGTCGCGCTCCTCACGCGGGAGATCACCACCGCGCGCGTGGCCCAGAGCGCCCTCAACGACCGCCTCCTGGACTGCCTCCTGGTCATGTCGGTCCGTGCCTGGCTGGAGTCGCACCCGGACAGCGCCCCGAACTGGCTCAGTGGCCGGCACGACCCGGTGGTCGCCCGGGCCCTCGACCTGGTGCACGAGCACCCGGACCACGCCTGGACCCTGGACGCGTTGGCGCGGAGGTGTGCGGTGTCCCGGGCCACGTTGGCCGCGCGCTTCACGCGCGGGGTGGGCGATCCGCCCATGTCCTACCTGCGGAACTGGAGGTTGACCCTGGCCTGTGACCTGCTGGTCGCCGAACCCGACCTGGGTCTGGGGTCGCTGGCCGCCCGGGTGGGGTACGGGAGCGCGTTCGCGTTCAGCACGGCCTTCAAGAACCGGTTCGGTGCGAGCCCGACCGAGTACCGACGCGCCAAGACCGGGGCCGCCCACGCCGTGGGCGTCTCCTGAGACCCCGGGCCCCGCTCTCCAGGGTGGGCCGTGTTCGTGGCGAGCCTCCGGCTCGGCGGAACCGGGCCGAGCGCACCGTGACGTCGAAGAACGGCGCGGATCAGCGCTCCCCACCCGTGACGGTGGCCCCGTCCGCGTCGTCGCCCAGGTCCCGCCCGGTGGAACCCGCCTACCGGGACGGGCCCGAACCACGCCGACGCCGCCCACACGTGACCGCGATCGGTGGCCCGGACCCGCCGGGCCCGGACCTGCGGTGCACGCTCCGGAACCCTCAGGCGCCGACCCCGGGGCGCTCCCGCGCGAGAGCGGCACCCCGGGCACGCCCGGGGGCGGTGGAGACCAGGGGGAGGCGGGTTCGGCGCACACGGTGGAGCCGCGGCTCCTAGGATGCGGGGCGGAGCGACACCACCCCCGACGCGAGGAGCATGATGGACGACCCCACTCAGGCCTTCACCGGACTCACGGAGTACTACCGGGACCATCGACCGGACTACCCCGTGGAGGCCTTGGGGCTCCTGCGCGGCCTCGTGCTCGACGGGGCCGACGAGCCCCGACTCCTGCTCGACGTCGGCGCCGGTACCGGCATCTCCACCCGCGCCCTGCGCGCCGTCTTCGGCCCCGGGCCCCGCGTGGTGGGGGTCGAACCCGGCCACGACATGCGGGCCACCGCCCTCGCCGAGGACGGAGAGGTGGAGTACGTGGACGCCCGCGCCGAGGCGATCCCCTTCCCCGACGCCTCCGCGGACCTGGTGCTCACCGCCCAGGCGGTCCACTGGTTCGACCGCCCGACCTTCTTCGCCGAGGCCGCCCGGCTCGTGGCCCCCGGCGGCGTCGTGGCCGTGCTCAACAACGACCGTGACCTGGACAGTCCGTTCATCGACGACCACGAGACCCTGTTGGAACGGCACAGCCCCGGCTACGACCGCCACTACCGTTCCTACGACCTGGTCGGGGAACTGTCGGACGTCGGCGGATGGGTCGACGCCACCGAACACGGCTTCGGTTGGGTCCGTGAACTCACCCCCGACGGGTACCTCGGCATGGCCCTGTCCTCCAGCAGGATGGCGGCCGCGGCGCGCGCGATCGGAGAGGACCGCCTGCGCTCCGCTCTGCGCGCCCTCACCGACCGGCACTTCCCGGACGGCCGTGTCCGGGTCCCCTACGTCACCCGGCTGGTCACGGCCCGTCGGGCCCGGGCCCAGGTGTGAATCCTCTCTGAGGGGTAGGACGTCGGCGCAGACGTCCCCCGGGAGGGTTTCAGTGGAGCAGGTCTTCGCACTCGCGTCCGTCGTCGCCGACTCCGGTCGGCTCCGGTCCCCGGTGGGGACCATGCTGGTGGGCGCGCTCTTCCTCTGGGCCTTCCTCGGCTACAGGCTGCTGCGCATCGAGAGGGTGCGCCGCCGCGACGCCGGGATGGCCGCCGCCTGGCCGGTCGCGGTCGGCACGATCGTCGGTTCCCGGCCGACCTGGGGCCGGCCGTCCCCGCCCGTCCCCGAATTCACCGGGACCCGGACCGCCGAGGTCGAGAAGGTGGGGATCGCCTACGCGTTCGAGGTGGACGGGCGGGCGTACGAGGGGGACGTTCCCACCCCGGCGGAGCTCACCCGACGCCGGTGGGGGTCCACGCGCTCATGGAAGTACGCCGAGCGGCACCCCGCCGGGAGCACGATCACCGTGCGGTACGACCCGGAGGATCCCACCCGCAACTGCGCCGACCCCGACACCCCGGTGCCCGCCGAGCCGAGTCCGGAGGAGGGGCCGTGAGCCCTCTCGTCGCCGTCTCCCTGGAGGAGTTCTTCTCGCTCCGGATGCTGGTCGCGGCGGTCGCCCTGCCCGTACTCACCGCATGGCTGCTGTACCTGTGGCTCCGCCTGGTCCGCCGCGGACGTCGGGACGCCCGCAGTACCGAGTCCTGGTCGAGCACCATCGGGACCATCGTGTTCTCCAAGCCGGTCTGGGGGCGTCCGCCCAACCCCTTCACCCGGTCCGACGCGGATCGGGACACCCTCAAGAGCGAACGTGTGGGTGTGGCGTACACGTTCGAGGTGGACGGGCGGGCGTACGAGGGGGACGTTCCCACCCCGGCGGAGCTCACCCGACGGCGTTGGGGCGTGCACCGGGCCTGGCGGTACTCTCGACGCCACCCGGTGGGGAGCACGATCACCGTGCGGTACGACCCGGAGGATCCCACCCGCAGCTGCGCCGACCCCGACACCCCGGTGCCCGCCGCCGGGTAGGCATTCACGAGGGAGGAGGAATCCGTGGAACTCGGGACACTCGGCTACCTGCTCGTCGCCGCCGCCGTCCTGGCCTGGGGGTACGGCCTCTACCGACTGGTGCGCCGTCAGGTGCGCCGCGAGAACGATCCGGACGACCCCGGCTTCGGTCCCGGCGGCCCACTGCGCGATCTGTAATGTTTTGCGCGATACGTCCCCGCCACTGACGTTGACCAGAGGTGCTCCGGGAAAGGCTCCGGGCCGAGACCCGGGATCACGGGTCGGGAACCGACGACGGGAAACCATCATCCATGGCGCAGCTGATCGTACTCGGGGTGGCCGACCGCGACACCGCGGAGCGAGCGCTCGACATCGCCTCGGAACTCAGCGAGCAGGAACTCCTCCGGCTGGAGGACGCGGCCTACGCCTACAAGGACGACAAGGGACGACCGCGGATCCACCAGACCGTCGACCTCACCGGATACGGCGCCGCCGGGGGCGCTCTGTGGGGCACCCTCATCGGCATGCTGTTCCTCAACCCGCTCTTGGGCCTGGCCGTGGGCGCGGGGGCGGGCGCGCTCGCCGGGAGACTGGGTGACGTCGGCATCGACGACGACATGATCCGGCGTATCGGCTCCGAACTCCGGCAGGGCCGCGCCGCGGTGTTCCTGCTCGCCGCCGACGCCACCACCGACCGGGTCGTCGACGCCTTCAGGGCGCTCCACCCCACCGTGATCCGGACCAACCTGTCCAGGGACAACGAACGGGAGCTCGTCGAGGCGCTCCGCTCCTGAGGACGCCGGACCCCGGGCCCCGAGGGCCCGCAGCCCCCTCCCACGCCGCCGGTGCGGGCCGCCCGCGCCGGCGGCGGTCGGTACGACGAGGAGAAGTGATGACCGGGAACGGACACAAGGACACGGCCACGGTAGGCGACTTCGCCGACGCCGACCGCGGACTCATCGCCCGGTTGGATTCGGGACGGATCCGGGACGACCAGGGGCGGGTGGTGTGGGACACCGACGCCTACGCCTTCCTCGACGAGGACCGCCCCGACACCGCGCACCCCGGCCTGTGGCGCCAGTCCCGCCTGTGCGCCGAGCAGGGTCTGTACGAGGTCACCGAGGGCATCTACCAGGTCCGCGGCCTGGACCTGTCCAACATGACCCTGGTCGAGGGCGATCAGGGCGTCCTGGTCGTCGATCCCCTGACCTCCGCCGAGACGGCCCACGCGGGTCTGGGCCTGTACCGGTCGCGGCGCGGCGACCGGCCGGTCAGCGGCGTGATCTACTCGCACTCCCACGTCGACCACTTCGGTGGGGTCGGCGGCGTCACCGACGGCAACGTTCCCATCCTCGCCCCGAAGGGGTTCCTGGAGCACGCGGTCTCGGAGAACGTCTACGCCGGTCCTGCCATGGCCCGGCGCGGTGTGTTCCACTCCGGATCCCAGCTGAGACCCGGACCGCGCGGCCGCATCGGGGTGGGTCTGGGCCAGGCCGGTTCGACCGGCACGGTCACCCTCATCGCCCCCAACCGGGACATCACCCGCACCGGCCAGGAGGAGGTCGTGGACGGGGTGCGCATCGTCTTCCAGATGACCCCCCACACCGAGGCCCCCGCGGAGATGAACTTCTACTTCCCCGAGCACCGGGCCCTGTGCGTGGCCGAGAACGCCACCCACAACCTGCACAACCTGCTCAGCCTGCGCGGCGCCCTGGTCCGGGACGCCCGTTCGTGGTCGCGCTACCTCGACGAGTCCCTGGAGTTGTTCGGGCACGACGCCGACGTCCTGTTCGCCTCCCACCACTGGCCCACCTGGGACACCGACCGGATCGTCGCCTTCCTGAGCGCGCAACGGGACCTCTACGCCTACCTGCACGACCAGACCGTGCGCATGATGAACCAGGGCCTGGTGGGCGCGGAGATCGCCGAACGCTTCCAGATGCCGCCCTCCCTGGAGCGGAAGTGGCACACCCGCGGCTACCACGGGTCGGTCAGCCACAACGTCAAGGCGATCTACCAGCGCTACATGGGCTGGTTCGACGGGAACCCCGCCCATCTCTGGCAGCACCCGCCCGAGGAGGCGGCCCGCAGGTACGTGGCGTGCATGGGCGGCGTGGACGAGGTGGTCCGCATGGCCGACGAGTACCTGGCCGACGGCGACCTCAGGTTCGCCGCCACCCTGCTCGACCACGCGGTCTTCGCCGATCCCGGGCACGGCCGGGCCCGAGCCGCCCTGGCCGGAGTGTACGAGCGGCTGGGGTTCGGCGCGGAGAACGGCACGTGGCGCAACTACTACCTCCAGGGCGCGGCCGAACTGCGTCAGGGCAAGCGCGCGTCCGCCGTGGACGCGGGCGCCGGCGTGACCTCGGCGCTGTCCGTGGAGCAACTGTTCGCGACCCTGGCGATCCGGATCGACGGCCCCAAGGCGTGGAACGAGCACTTCGTCATCGACTGGGTGTTCACCGACCTGGACACCGTCCACCGCACCACCCTGTCCCACGGGGCGTTCACCAGCCGTGAGAAGCCGCGGTGGGGCGAGCCCGACCTGGCGGTCACCCTGAACAAGTTCCGGCTGTTGCGGTTGCTCGCCGGGAAGGGCACCGAGGGGATGTCGTTCGCGGGCGACGGGACGTTGGTGGACCGGCTGATGGGCCTGCTGGAGGAGCCCGACCCGGTCTTCGACGTCGTGACCCCGTGAGGTCGGGGCGCGGCCACCGCGCGAGCCGACCGGGGACCCGCGGTCCGCGTGGTCAGGCGAGTGTCTTCTTGAAGCCGACGTGGGAGGCCTCGTACCCCAGACGCTCGTAGAAGCGGTGGGCGTCCTCGCGCGTGGCGTCGGTGGTCAGTTGGAGCAGCGCGCAGCCGCGCCGCTCGGCCTCGTGCTCGGCCCACCGCAGCAACGCGGTGCCCAGACCACCGCCGCGTTCGTCCGCGTGCACGCGGACGCCCTCCACCTGGGCGCGGGTGGTGGCGGTCCGGGACAGCCCCGGCAGCAGGGGCAGCTGGAGGGTGCCCACCACACGCCCATCGCGGCGCGCCACCGCCAGGTACTGGTGCGGGTCGGCGTCGATGACCGCGAAGGCGCGCAGGTAGGGGTCGAGGTCGTCGGGGGTCTCGCGGCCCGCTCCCAGAGGGTCGTCGGCGAGCAGGGCGACGATCGCCGGGACGTCCTCGACGCGGGCACGTTCGATGGTCGGCATGCGGCCCAAGGTACGCGCCACACCCCGGGTGCCGCCGCCCGGGGTCAATTAGTGTTGACTCATGGACAGCACCGAACAACTGGAAGAACTCGCGGGCGCCCTGCGTGATCAGGACACCCTGGAGGCGCTGGAGACCCTCGTGGCGCTGCGGTCGGAGTCGGAGCGGATCGAGTCCGTCCTGGTCCGGCGTGCCCGTCACCAGGGGGCGACGTGGGCCCGGATCGCCGAGGCGCTCGGAGTGTCCAAGCAGGCCATCCACAAGAAGTACGGCGGGGGAGGGTGGCTGCGCTCGCAGCGATGATCCCGCCGGTGGTGCGCGGCCCCGGTCCGGTCACCGCAGCGCGGCCACGAACCGCAGCATGCGCTCGGCGAACCCCTCCGCCTCCCCGAACCACACCGCCACCGCGTCCGCGCCGGAGGCCGTGAGCGCGCGGAAGTTCTCCACCGCCGCCCCGAACGCCTCCTCGCCTCCGGTCCAGGCCATCCTCACCCCGGCGCGCACCGGACGGTCGGTCAGTCCGCGCAGTCGATCACGGGACGCGCGGAAGGCCTCCGGATCCGGGTCCAGGCCCTGCCACTCGTCGGCCCACTCCGCCGCCCGGCGCAGGGCGGCGTCCGATCCACCGCCCACCGTGACCGGGATCCGCCGTGCGGGACGGGGCTCGAAGTACCCCTGCTCGTAGGAGTGGAACCGGCCCCGGAACGGGCCCTCGCCCTCGAACAGATGCCGCATCAGGGCCAGCGCCTCGTCCGTGCGCGCACCGCGGGTGCGAAAGTCCGACCCCAGCGCGGCGAACTCCTCACGGGACCAGCCCACACCCACCCCGAGCGTGAACCGTCCCCCCGAGAGTCGGTCCAGGGTCGCGGCCTGCTTCGCGGTGACGAACGGGTCCCGCAGCGGCAGCACCAGCACCGAGGTGCCCAGCCGCACGCGTCGGGTGCGCGCCGCCAGGTAGGAGAGCGTCACCAAGGGTTCGTAGACACCGCCGAACGTCGTTCCGTGGGGCTTGGGCGGCAGCACGTGATCGGGCAGCCAGACGGTGTCCACACCGAGTTCCTCGGCCCGCACCCCCACGTCGACCAGGTGCGAGACGGGCATGTCGGGTGACTCGTCGGGCAGTACCACCTGGAGCCGCGCACCGGTCAGTGGTTCGGTCAGTTCGCTCATGCGGTGACGCTAACCGCCCGCACCGGCGTGAGGGTAGGCCCCACGCGGCCCATCCCGGTGCCACGCGGCCTCACTCGCTCCCTCACGGC